>JBDRFG010000072.1:0-72543 GCA_043819135.1 Candidatus Eiseniibacteriota bacterium
CGTCCCAGATGCCCCTGCGCTTGGCCAGCTGCGCGGCCTCGATCAGCTGGTTCTGCCGCTCGATCTCTCGATTGGCGTGGCTCTTCCAGTTGGGGTCCATTCTCGCCTGCTCGAGCTGGCGGATCGCCTGGCCGAAGAGCGCTACCGCTCCATCGAAGTCGCCCGGCTTCTGCTCGGCCGCTTGCGTTCCCTTCTTCTCGAGAGCCTTGGCCCACGTGACGTACGCGCTGCCGTTGCCTTGGGAGACCTGCAGCATCCGGTGCGCCGTGGCGATCGCCGAGTCGAATCTCCCTACGTCGTTGTAGGCGTCGGCCAGCGCTCCCAGGAAGTCCGGGTTGCTGGGCTGGGTCTCGACAAGAGCCTCATACTGCGCGACCGCCTTCGTAAACTCGCCGGTCGACCTGTAAACGCTAGCGAGGTTCGCCCGGCTCCCGAAGTCGGCTGGCTCTTGTTGAAGGACGGTGAGGAACAGCGTCTCCGCGTCCGAGAGCTTCCCGACCTTCATGTACAGAAAGCCCAGGGTCTTCAAGGTGTACGAACTGGCCCCGCCGTAGCTGCGCACCCTCTCGTAGGCAGTGATGGCCTGGTCGTAGAGCCCGGCCCTGTAGTAGATGTGCGCCAGCTGCTGCGCAGCACGAGGATCGTTCGGTGCGAGCTCGTAGGCCCGTCGATACGAATTCAGAGCCGCGAGGTCCATCGACATCTTCTCGTAGGCGTAGCCGAGATTCAGGAAGATGTCGGGGTCTTCGTTCTTCAGCTTCACGGCTTCGACGTACTCGTTGACGGACTCCTGGTAGTTGCCCATGACCGAATGCGCGTAGGCCAGCGACGTGCGAGTGTAGGGGTCGCCGGGAGACAGGTCACGGGCCGCCACATACATCTCGAGCGACTTGTCGAACTCCTGGGTCTCGACCAGATAGATCCTGCCGAGTCCCAGGTAGGACTCGACATAGTCGGGGTCGAGACTGATCGCCCTCTCGTAGTTCTCGATGGCCTTCCCGATCTCACGGACCCTGTAGAACTCGGCCGCGTTCTGCGCCGCCTTCTCTGCCGGCGTCAGGTTGACCACGGGCGCCGCCTCGCCTTCCGCGCCCCGGATCGTCATCAGGCCCTGCCCCTCGTCCTCGGGCATCGCGCCGACGCAGCCGGACAGGAGCGCCAAGGCAGCGAGGAGTAGGAGTGATACGCACACAAATGGCGAATTGCATCTCATCATAGACCGCCTTTTTTCTTGCTGTCGCCGGTGGAGCGTCTGCTAGTTGCCCTCACGGAACTCGTTTATCATGCTAATGTTGTCCCGGCAGGTCTGCGCGACGGCTCCCTCGGGATCCAGTGCGATCACCTTCTGCCACTCTCTGATGGCCTCATCGAAGATCTGCGCGTCCGCGAACGCGACCGCCAGATTGAAGCGGGCCTCAACGCTGTCCGGATCGATGGCCAGAGCCTGTCTGTACATCTCCACCGCCTCGAAATAGTTCCTGCCGGCGTAGTAGTTCGTCCCGAGATTCGTGTACACCATCGCGTTCTCAGGATCTAGCGCGACGGCCTTCTTGAGCTGTTCTTCGGCGTTGTCGAACTGCCCCATGTCCGTGAACAGAGACCCGAGATTCGTCAGAACGCCCACGTGCGTAGGGTCCAGCTCCGTCACCGACAGATAGGTCGCAAGAGCCTCGTTCTGCATCCCCACCTCGTAGTAGAGATTGCCCAGTTCGATGAGGAGATCGATGTCGTCGGGATTGCTCTCGACATCTCTGGCGAGTCTCTCGATATGGGCTATGCGCTCGTCTGCAGTCTCGCCGCTGTCCTGAGCAATGGCCGCGGGCGCCGCCACAAAGGCCAGGAGCGCAAGCAGGATGATCGCGGTGATCCGCGGTGCAGTCAACATACCCTCTGTCCCTCCGTTCGGCCGACTGTGGGCCACCCTATTTCTCGGGAGCGCTCTCTACGGGCACGCTCTCCACGGTCATCTTCACGATCTTGTCAGGCTTCGAAACGGAGCCGTTCGGACCGTCACCCTTCTGGATCGCGTCGACTATATCCATGCCCTCGATGACCTTCCCGAAGGCCGCGTACTTGCCGTCGAGATGGGACGCGGCGGCGAGCACGATGAAGAACTGGCTGCCGCCCGAATCCGGGTCGGTGGCGCGCGCCATTGAGAGAACGCCTCTTACGTGGCTCAGGCTCGCGTCGAACTCCGCCGGGATCGAGTAGCCGGGGCCGCCCGTCCCCTTCTTGTGCTGAACGTCGCCGGTCTGCGCCATGAATCCGTCTATGACGCGGTGGAACTCGACGCCGTCGTAGCGTCCGCTGTTAGCCAGGCTGACAAAGTTCACGACCGTGTTCGGAGCCTTGTCGTCCCAGAGCTCGAGCTTCACGACGCCCTTGCTGGTCTGCATCGTCGCGATCTTGCGACCCTCGGGAAGGTACGGGACCTCCTTGGTCTGCCTACCACCCTTGTCATCCGGAATGTAGGTCAATGTAGCTGTCACCGGCTTGGCCTCCTCCGTCGCAACCTCGGTTTCCTTCTTCGCCTCCTCGACGTACTCCTTCTTGTCCGTCGCGGGTGTGGCGGTTCCCTCACCCTCCGCCAAGGCAACCGAGGCCAGCATGATCAAAGAGACCGCAAGCAGGACAAACATGAACGCTCTGTTCCGACGCATCTTCTCCTCCTCCGAGCTTCGCTCAAGTGATGACGATAGTACGGCTCCCAAGCTCAATCTAACCGTGTCGGATTCCGAGTGTCAAGCGGGTTCTGCCCGCCACGGCACGCATTCTGCTAGTGTGTTTGACCGAAAGCACACAATGAGCTAGACTTTCCATGTGAGGCTTGAGATCATCTGGTGTTGTTGCGCCACCTCACCCGGCACCGAGGGCAATGCCGCATGGCAGCGCCCTCTCTCTGGCTCGGGGACCAGCGTCGTCGCGACCGCCTGCCACAGCACCGGCGTCGCTCCCCCTGTTGAAGCACAAGACAAGGACTGAACATGTTGGGTCTGCAGGAACTCGCGCGCCAGCTGCGTGCAGCGAAGAACACGGACGAATTCATCGAGCTGATCCTGGCGGGAGACGTCGACTTCATCGATCTCAGGTTCGTTGACCTGCCGGGCCGCTGGCACCATGTCACCGTTCCCACCACGCGCCTCTCCACGGCCCTGTTCACAAAGGGTACGGGATTCGACGGCTCGAGCATCCCGGGATTCACGACCGTCGAGAGCGGCGACATGGTTCTGCTCCCGATTCTATCGACTGCGACCGGCGAGGAATACGGCGACCATCATACCGTCGCCATGATAGCGACCGCCGCCGACGCCGACTCCAGGAGGCCGTTCGTGCTCGACCCGAGGGTCATCGCGGGTCGAGCGGAGGAGGCCCTGCGCCGGTCCGGTCATGCCGACGAGAGCCTCTGGAGCCCGGAGCTGGAGTTCTACCTCTTCTCGGGCGTCAGCTACGGCGAGACACCCAACGGCGCGCACTTCCGGGTGAGCTCCGACGAAGCGGGGTGGCCGGCACCGGGGTCGGACGAACTCGATATCGGCTACCGCATCAGGCCTCGCTCCGGTTACCACGTGACGCCGCCGTCCGACTCGCATTTCGAGATCCGGAACGAAATCGCCGCCCGCATGGAAGAGACGGGCGTCCCGGTTAAGTACCACCACCACGAGAACGGCGCTCCCGGCCAGTTGGAGATCGAGCTCGACAGTGAGACTCTCGTCCAGTCGGCCGACCACCTGATGTGGAGCAAGTACATCGTCCGGAACACGGCGGCCGACTGTGACCTTTCGGCCACGTTCATGCCCAAGCCCCTGGCGCGGGAGCCCGGGAGCGGACTGCACTTCCACATCAAGCTGATGCTCGACGGCGCTCCGGTCTTCCACGGCGAGGATGGCTACGCCGGCCTCTCCGAGAAGGCCCTCTTCTTCATCGGCGGTATACTGCAGCACGGGCCGGCTCTGGCCGCAATCACCAGCCCGAGCACCAACTCCTATCGACGTCTGCGTCCTGGATACGAGGCGCCGACTAACCTGTTCTTCTCGGCCGCCAACCGCAGCGCGGCCATCCGGATACCCAGGTACGCAAACGAGCCCCTGACCAAGACGATCGAGTACCGTCCCTCGGACGCCTCCGGAAATCCCTATCTGACCATGGCAGCACTTCTCGCGGCCGGACTCGACGGAATGGAGCGACAGATCGACCCGCGCGAGAACGGCTTCGGTCCTATCGACCGGAATATCCACGACCTCCCGCCCGCGGAGCGCGACAAGATAGCGCCTCTGCCGGTTACGCTGGAGGAGGCGTTGATCGAACTAGCGGAGGATTGCTCGTTCCTCACAGACTCGGGTATCTTCCCCGAGGAGTTCGTGCCCGTCTGGATCGGGCTCAAGCGGACCGAGAGCGAAGAGATCGCCGGCCGGCCGCACCCGATGGAGTACGGCCTTTACTTCGACTGTTAACAGCACGGCTGGATGGGACACAAAGAAAAGGGCGCCCCGGCTCGATGCCGGGGCGCCTTCGCATGTGGACTCGTGCTGAAGTCGTTGCTGCAGACAGCCGAAGCCTGTCCGCCCGCGCCTGGTGTCAGGGCCTCATCCGGTAGAGCATTCTGGGGAACGGGATGCTCTCACGAATGTGAGAAAGACCACACACCCACGTGACGAAACGCTCTATTCCGAGACCGAAACCGCCGTGCGGCACCGCCCCGTATCTCCTGAGATCCAGGTACCACTGATAGTCGTCGACGGGCACGCCGTCCTCGCGCATCCTACCCTCCAGCTGCGCCGCATCCATCATCCTCTGCCCACCGCCCACGATCTCCCCGTACCCCTCAGGCGCCAGCATGTCGACCGAAAGCGTCACACGCGCATCGTCGGGGTCGTTCTCCATATAGAAGGGCTTGACCTCGCGGGGGTAGCGCGTGACCAGCGCCGGCCTGTCGAACTGCTGCGACAGCACCGTCTCGTCCTCTGCCCCGAAGTCGCCGCCCCACTCGAATTCGTGTCCTGCCTTGTTCAGACGCTCCACAGCTTCCGTGTAGGTGATTCGCGGAAACGGCGCCCTCACACGTGCCAGCGCCTCCGCGTCCCTCTCGAGCATGGCCAGCTCGACCGCTCTCTCGGAGAGGATGCTCGCCACCATCTCCTCCACCAGTTCTTCCTGGATGTCCATCACATCGTCGAGGTCGGCGTACGCGATCTCCGGCTCGATCTGCCAGAACTCGATGAGGTGCCTTCTGGTCTTGCTCTTTTCGGCACGGAAGGCGGGCCCCAGGCAGTAGACCTTGCCGAACGCCATGGCCGTCGCCTCGTTGTAGAGCTGTCCGCTCTGCGACAGATACGCGCTCTCATCGAAATAGTTGGTCTCGAAGAGCGTCGTGGTGCCTTCGCACGCCGTCGGGGTCAGGATGGGCGTATCGAGCTGAAGATAACCTCGCGAGTCGAAGTAGTACTTGGCGGCCCGGATGGCGGTGGCCCGGATCCTCAGGATGGCGAACTGCCTCGAGGACCGCATCCAGAGATGGCGGTGGTCCATGAGGAAGGGCACACCGTGCTCCTTCCGGGAGATCGGATACTCCTCCGCCGCGCACACGACCTCTGCGCCGGTCACGGACACCTCGAATCCCCCCGGCGCGCGGTCGTCACTGACGACGCGTCCGGTCAAGCGGAGAGACGACTCAATAGGCAATCCCGCCAGCTCCTCGAAGATCGAGTCCTCAACGTCCCCCCTGCCCGCGATGCACTGAATGAAACCGGTCCCATCCCGCATCTGCAGAAAAAGGATCTTCCCGCTCGACCTTCTCCCTGCCAACCATCCCTCGAGGGTCACTTCCTTGCCATCGTAGTCTCCGATATCGCCGATGTAGTAGCGCTGTCTCATGGTCCACCGTCCCAGGGAAGAGAAACGCCCACGAATCCACTCCGGCACCTGAAGCCCGAGATGGCCACGCGGGCGGGGTTCTACTAGTTCTCTCCAGATGCCAGGCGCTCGATGGCCTCGTCCGGTCCATCGACCAGCAGGATGTCGCCCTCCTCGATCACCTCGTCCGGATCGGGCAGGAGCGTCGCCGGCGAGCCATGCGCGTCCGCGTCACTCTTGATAACCGCCACGACGTTCAACCCGTAGCGCTGTCTGAACTTGAGCGACGAGAGGGTCTTGCCCAGCATTTCGGGAGACGCCTCGATCTTCGCGAGGCTCATTCCAGGCGTCAGCTCTATCATCTCTACCAAACTCGGGCTCATCAGCCGCGTCGCGAGCCTCCTCGCGACCATCTCCTCCACGAGCACGACCTCGTCCGCGTTGACCAGTTTGAGGATGCGTGCTTCTTCCGCGGTCCCGGCACGCGAGATGACCCTGGCGATCCCGAACTCCTTGAGAAGCGCCGTCGTCAGGACGGCCGCCTGGAAGTTCTCCCCTATCGCGACGAGCGCCGCGTCCACCTGGTCGACACCCTGCTGTTTGAGGGCCTCCCTGTTGGTGGAATCCAGCCGCACGGCGTGGGGCACCTCCTCGGCAATGGACTGAACGAGTTCCTGGTTCACGTCGACGGCGATGACCTCGGCCCCGCGCCCGGCCAGCTCGCGAGCGACGGTCCTGCCCAGAAGCCCCAGTCCGATTACTGCGTACCGCTTCATCCCAACCTCCAGCGACGGCTTTGAGTATCTCGTGTGATCGGGCCGGCCGGTGACGCGCAATCGGACCGTCCCGGTGCCCCTCGCCCGCTACCTTCGCCCGCTACCCGATGATGACCCTCTCCTCCGGGTAGTCGTAGAGCGGCTTGGCGCTGCGCTGGGCCAGCGCCAGTGCCAGCGTCAGCGGGCCAACGCGCCCCGTGATCATGATCAGAATAAGAGACAGCTTGCCTGCGACCGAGAGAGACTGCGTGATACCGGTGGAGAGCCCCACCGTCCCGAAGGCCGAGACTACCTCAAAGAGCACCTCGCTCAAAGTCAAATCCTCGACCGCAAGCAGGACCAGCGTGCCCCCCACGACCACCAGCATTCCCATCGCTACCACCGCCAGCGCCTCGCGGACCAGCCAGTCGGGCACGAGTCGCTTGAAGAACTCCACCCTGCCCGTCCCGATGAACATGGACCTGATGGAAGCGAGCGCCAGCCCGACCGTGACGGTCTTCACGCCTCCGGCCGTACCCCCGGGAGAGCCCCCGATGAACATCAGCGCCGCGAGGAGGAAGAGTGTCGGCAGCGCCAGGGACGCCGTCCGTACGGTGTTGAATCCGGCGGTGCGAGCGGTCACCGAGCCGAAGTACGACGCGAGAATCTTCGCTCCGAACGACTTGCCGGCCAGCGTCCCGTCCCACTCGAAAACGAGAAACGAGAGCGTGCCGATCACGAGCAGCGCCACGGTCATCACCACGACCAGTTTGACGTGAAGTGGCCAGCGCCTCCTCGCGCTCTCCGCTCGCCCCAGTATCGGGTAGTTGTGGACGACGCTCATGAGCACCGGGAACCCCAGGCCGCCGATGACTATCAGCGACGTCATCACCAGGTTAACGGGAACATCGGACACGTAGCGTTCGAAGCTCGTCGCGTTCAGCGAGAAACCCGCGTTGCAGAAGGCGGACACCGAATGGAAGACCGATGCTCTCGCTGCCTGTGCGACCGTCCCGAAGTCTGATCGCGTCGTCACGTACAGCAGCACGGCCCCGACGATCTCCATGGCAAAGGTAATACCAACCACGTAGCGCAGCGCACGCCCGATTCGGCCGATGGTCTCGAACGTCATCATCCCTCGCAGGACGAGGCTCTCGCGCACGCCCAGCCCCCCCCCAGAACCGTCGCGAAGAAGGTAGCGAACGTGATGAGTCCCAGACCACCGATCTGGATGAGCGTAAGAATGATCGCGTGTCCGAACCTGGTGAAATAGCTGCCGGTGTCGACGACGACGAGGCCCGTGACGCACACAGCGGACGTCGCCGTGAAGAGCGAGTCGATGGGGTCCAGGCCCGCACCGCCGGTGGCGCGCGGCGTGGCCAACAGGAGCGCCCCGATGACGATGATGAGAACGAAGGACGAGATGACGGTACGCGCCGGCGCGATCCTGGTCGACGCAATGCTCCGATTGGCGCGCACGGCCTCGCCGATGATCAGGAGCACCAGGTAGACCTGGAGCACCACGATGTACCCCTTGGTCAGCGAGAAGACACCCGGGGTCGACATGAAGACCGGCAAGCCGCCGCGGTCCCTGAGAACCGACACCAGGAGAAGCTGGACGACTATGAGCCCCACGATGCCAAGGCTCGGCCAGCGGGCCCTGAGGTAGGTCCATTTCCTTCTCGACATGGCGAACCTCGTGACGGCATCGAGCAGGAAGACGCCGACGATGACCAGGTCCACCATACTTAGGAGCCGCTGCGCTTCCTCGCTCAGATAGAATCCGTACTGCGCGACCAGCGAGAAAGCGGCGATGACCGCGACCACGAACATGACGCGGGAAAGCCACCTGAGACTCCTGTCGCGGACGTCCTCGGTCAAATCGAATCCTCCCGGAGAGCTCATCAAAAGCGTGCCGAGAATAGGGAGCGTGCTCGCCGAATGTCAATGAAAAAGCCCGCAGAGGCTCTGTGCGGACCTGGAAGCGCCGCCCTGTAAGCAACGCGACCACCGTCGATTCGCCCGCGCGATGCTAGGGAGTGCCTGACCCCGGGTACGAAAGGCCGAAGCGCGTCCTGTAGTAGCCCCTGGACCCGAAGTAGACGAGAGCGAGCAACAGAAGCAGGTAGGGCGCCCGCACCGACGCGACCAGCGCGAAAGCGGCGACCATGGACTGGTTCGCAGCGATCCGGTCTGACCTGACTCGCGTCACGTGCGCTCTGACAAGAAGCGGAAGCGAGAGAAGCGGGCCGAAGAAGCCGAGCGGGTCCCGAAAAAGCGCGCCGGCAACCCCGGCGGCTCCGACCAGGACGAGCGAGAGAGCGCTCGCTCCGCGGGCTCCCAGCACGGCCGCTGTCGTTCTCAGTCCCTCGGACCTGTCGCCCTCGACGTCGAGCACGGTCGTCGATGCCGTCACGCCGGCCACGGCCAGCGTGTAGGTCAGACCCACGGGGACGAGCGCCTGCGTCAGCGGCGACACGGCGGCCCATCCGGCCGCGGCGGAGACGAAGCCGAATCCCAGTCCGTTCCACGCCATGTCCCATGGACAGCGTGATTTGGCCCTGAGAGGTGGCGCGGAGTATGTAACGTTCAGGAACAGCGACGCCGCAAGGGCGAGCTTGAAGCCCGCGGACAGAGGGAGCGCGAGTGCGGCCGCCAGAACCCACACGACCGCCAGTTCCGCCCACGCCGCGCGCGTCGAGATGAGCCCCCTCGGCAGGAAGAAGAGCTTCTCGTTAACCCGATCGGTCTCGACATCGGTAATCTGGTTCAGCAGGCAGCCGCCGCCAAGAACGGCGGTCATCGCGCCGAATCCCAGCAACACGTCTTTCGGAGGGAAGAACAACGGAAGGCAGACGCCACTAGCCCTCGCCGCCAGTGCGGCGCCGGCAAAGAAGAAGACCCACATGCCGACTACGACCGTGGGTCTCAGAATGAACACGAAATCCAGAGCACGAAGAACCGGGTTCCTCAGGTCCTCGGGACCGGCCATTAGCTCCCTCCTGCTCAGGAACCGGCGCCGCCGTGGCCGCCCGTGTGACCGAATCCGCCCGCGGCCCGACCGGTGGACGTGAGAGCCTCCCCCTCCACCCAGGAAACTGTCGTGACCCGGGCGACCACCAGCTGCGCGACTCTGTCTCCTCGCGCCACTGTGAAGGGCTCACGACCAAGATTGGCCAGGATGACGCCTATCTCGCCCCTGTAGTCAGAGTCGATGGTGCCCGGGCTGTTGAGCACGAACACGCCTTGCCTGAGAGCCGTGCCGCTCCGAGACCGCACCTGGGCCTCGTACCCTCGGGGCACCGCCACAGCGAAACCGGTCGGCACGAGCTCGATCGTGCCGGGGGCGATGCTCACCGGCTCCGGGACCGCGGCGGGAAGGTCCATCCCCGACGCCCCGTCACTCATGTAACGAGGCAGGGGCAGACCCTCGGATCCCGGAAGCCGTAGTATCTCGACCTCGATCCTGTCCATCGCCAAACCCACTCCGCATTCGGATGCACCGGCGGCGACCCTGTCAGTAATCAGACCCGACGGCGGTCGTTTCCGACCGCCGCCGGTCCCACTCTGCTCTCTCGCCACAGGTGAGCTAGCGCCTTGGGCGGCCGCCACCCGACGGGCGTCCGCCGGACCTGCCGCCGGGCCGTGAGCCTGAACGCTCTCTCGGCCGCTCGCTACGCTTCGGCTCCACGTAGCCCTCGGGCTTCTCCAGAAGCGCCCTGCGTGAGAGCCTTACCTTGCCGTGGTCCTCGATACCGATGACCTTGACCTTGACCATCTCTCCCATCTTCACCACGTCCTCAACAGAATTGACGCGGTGGTACTCGAGTTCCGAGATGTGGCAGAGGCCGTCACGATTCGGGAGTATTTCGATGAAAGCGCCGAAGTCCGTGATGCTCTTGACGGGCCCTTCGTACACCTCACCGACCTCGGGCACCTTCATCATGAGTTCGATGGACTCGCGGGCTGCGTTGACGCCCTCCTGCGAGTCACCGGAGATCTTGACGATGCCCTCGTCGTTGATGTCGATCTTGGTCTCGGTCTCTTCCTGCAGCTTCCTGATGACTCTGCCGCCTGGGCCGATGATCTCGCCGATCTTGTCCGACGGCACCGACACCATGACGATCCGTGGCGCGAAGTCCGACAGCTGCGGACGCGGCGCCGACAGGTGGCCGTCCATGATGTCCAGCATGTGGATCCGGGCGGTGTGAGCCTTACCGAGCGCCTCGCTCAGCAGCGCGGTCGGAATGGCACCGATCTTTGAATCGAGCTGGAAAGCGGTGATACCCTCGCGGGTGCCCGCCACCTTGAAATCCATGTCTCCCAGATGATCCTCGAGACCGAGGATGTCGGTCAGCACCGCGTAGCGGTCGCCTTCCTTGACAAGCCCCATCGCGACACCGGCAACGGCCGCCTTGATGGGCGCGCCCGCGTCCATCAGGGCCAGCGAGGCCGCGCAGACCGTGGCCATGCTCGAGGAACCGTTCGATTCGAGTACGTCTGACACGATTCGGATGGTGTAGGGGAAGACCTCGTCCAACGGGATGATGGGCGTCAATGCTCTTTCGGCGAGATTGCCGTGCCCGATCTCACGTCGACCCGGTCCCCTGATGGGCCTGACCTCCCCGACCGAGAACGACGGGAAGTTGTAGTGGAGCATGAAGCTGCGCCAGGACTCGCCCTCGAGAGCATCGATCTTCTGTTCGTCGCGGCTCGAACCGAGCGTCATGACCGCGAGAGCCTGCGTCTCACCGCGAGTGAACACGGCGGAACCGTGCGTCCTCGGCAGGACCGACGTCTCGCAGGTGATGGGACGCACATCGTCCGTGCCGCGCCCGTCCGCACGCTTGCCCTCGTCGAGTATCATTCGCCGGATCTCGGCCTTCTCGAGATCGTGCACGACTTCACCAATCGCCCCGCCGTGCTCCGGGTAGTCCTCGGCGAGACTCTCGACGGCCTCGTCCATGATGGCATCGATGGCATCGTATCTCGGCTGCTTATCGGGGATGCGTACCGACTTGGCCACGCGCGCGCCGTAGTCGTCCCGTACGCGCGTTTCGAGCCCAGCGGGCATCTGCGGCGCCGGGACCTCGATCTTCTTGATCTCGAGCTTCGAGAGGAGTTCTCTCTGCAGCGCGATGGCCTTCCTGACTTCCACGTGTGCGATCTCCAGCGCCTTCTGCATCTCGCCGTCTGATATCTCCAGCGCAGACCCCTCGACCATCAGAACCGCCTCGTCCGTCCCCGCGACGACGAGGTTCAGGCGGCTCTCTTCGAGCGTTCCGAACGTCGGGTTGACGAGGTACTCGCCGTCCTTGAGTCCGACCCGCACCGCGCCGATCGGCCCGTCGAATGGCGCCGTCGAGATAGACAGCGCGGCGCTGGCGCCAATGATGGCCAGGATGTCGGGATCGTTCTCCGTGTCGGCCGAGAGAACGTTGACGTAAAGCTGGATCTCGTTCCGCATGTGGGACGGCAGGAGCGGCCTGATGGGTCGGTCGATGAGTCTGGAACTCAGCACTTCCTTGGTCTGAGGTCTCCCCTCACGTTTGAAGAACCCGCCCGGTATCTTGCCGGCCGCGTAGAACTTCTCCCTGTACTCACAGAAGAGCGGGAGGAAATCACGTTGAATCTCGTGCTTCGAGATCGTGGCCGTTGCCAGGATGACCGTGTCGCCGTACTGCACCAGCGTGGCGCCACCGGCCTGCCTTGCGAGCCTGCCAGTCTCGATGGACAGCGTTCTCCCTGCCCACTCCGTCTCTACCTTGTGCATCACTTACCTCCAAGCGCGCCTGGGTATCGAAAGCAAGACCCTCCCGCAAGCTCGCGGGAGGGCCAGCAAATGGGCGGCGCGTAGTCTGCAGGTACCAATTACCTGCGCAACCCCAGTTCCTTGATCACCAGCTTGTAACTGTCTGCCTTCTGGTCCTTGAGGTAGTTCAAAAGGCGACGCCTCTTGCCCACCATCTTCAGGAGACCAAGCCGTGAGTGGTTGTCCTTCTTGTGCATCTCGAAGTGCTGTGAGAGGGTCTCGATTCTCTGCGTCAAGAGCGCGATCTGAACCTCGGCGGATCCTGTGTCCCCCGAGTGGGTTTCGAAGCGCTTGACGATGTCCCTCTTCGTCTCCTTGCTCAACGACAATCTACGCTTCCTCCATGTCGAAGCTCTTCAACTGAACGGCACCTTGGTCAACCTAGCACAAGACCCACGGGGTGTCAAACGGGAAAAGGTCGCACCTGAGGCCGCTCCCTCAGCCGTCGGGCCCGATTCAACCCTCGTCCCTGCCTCCGGCTATCGCTCTGGCGCGCTCCATGTCCTCGCTGATGCGCCTCGTCAGCTCCTCGCGGCTCCCGAAATGCGCGTCGCCTCTCAGGTGCTTCCGTACCCCGACGACCAGTTCTCGCCCGTAAAGGTCACCTTCGAAGTCCAGGACGTGAACCTCCGCGACACGCTGTCCGCCGTCCAACGTTGGCCTCGTGCCGACGTACAGGAGCCCGGGCCGTCCTCCCATGGTCTCGACGGTGGCGAAATAGACACCGTCGCCGGGCAGTAGCTTCTCCGCGGGCGTGCTGAGATTGGCTGTCGCGCTGCCCAGCTCCCTTCCCACACCGCTGCCCTGCACCACGTGCCCCCCTACCGCATAAGGACGCCCGAGCATCGCGGCCGCGGCCTGGACGTCGCCGCGTGCCACGGACTCGCGGATCCTGGAACTGGATATCGGGAGACCCCCGTGCTCGACCGGTGGAACGACGTCGAGGCCGTAGCCCAGCTCCGCTCCCATCGTGGACAGGGTCGAGAGGTCGCACGCTCGTTCGCGACCCATCTGAAAATCGTAGCCCAGGACAAGGTGTGACCCGCGGGACACACCCAACCACCTCAGGAACGTGGACGCGTCTTCCGACGCGATCTCCGGCGTGAAGTCGACGACCAGCGTCACGTCTATGCCCGTACCGGCCATCGCATCCAGTCGCTCCTTGAGTGGCGTCAGAAGCTGGGGCGCGCGCTCCGGATGAATGACCGACAGCGGATGGGGATCGAACGTGACCGCGACGCACGTCCCGCGCCGCGCCTTCGAACTGCCGACCAGTTCGGCGATCACGGCCTGGTGTCCCAGATGGAGGCCGTCGAAGTTCCCAAGTGTGAGCGTCAGCTGCTCCGAGCTATCGGCCGCAAGCTCTGTCGGTGTGTATGCGATTCTCATGCAGTTGTCCCGATCTAGTTCGCAGGCCGGACGCCCCGAACGTACGGAGCTTCATTGCCGTCTCGCGCCCGTTCAGACGGGTTCCGTGAAAACCCGTACGGGCTGGATCCTGACCTTCGCGGTATTCGCGTCGTCGCTCGCGCGCGCCGCCGGAGTGGCCGCTGCCGCCGTGCCGTCTTCTGAAACATCACTACCGACAACGTCAACGCGTTTCCCCACCGCCGCGAGCTCGACTCCGTCCGCGCTCAGCCGGAAAAGAGTCGCTCCCGCGTCCGTCAGCCGCTCGAGATCGACTTCTATGGCGCCCCCGGTCGAGAGAACGTCCTCTTCTCTCTCGGTGACGCGAAGCTCCGGCATGAAGGAAAGAGCCTCATGCATGGAGTACCCCGTCTCCTGACCGCTGATGCCCTCTCGGGTCAGAGCGCCCAGCCGAGTCGCGGCCTCAAGCGTGAAGGCACCGACGCCCGTCCTCGCAAGCTCTCCCAGGTGGGCGCCGCACCCCAGCAGCTCCCCGATGTCCGCTGCCAGCGTGCGCACGTAGGTTCCCTTGGAGCACGACATCTCGAACTCGATCTCGGGGAGCTCGACGGCAAGAACTCGCAGGCCCGTTATGGTGACCGGCCTCGGTTCGCGCTCGACCACCTGACCTCGTCTGGCCAGAACGTAGAGCGGTGTTCCCTCGCGCTTGAGGGCCGAAACCATGGGCGGGACCTGTTGGGTCTCTCCCTCGAAGGCCTCAAACGCATCTTCTATCTGCGCTCGGGTGATCCCGGAGGGGTCGGCGGTCGCCTCCACCTTCCCCGTGGCATCCTGGGTGTCGGTGGTGACTCCCAGCACTATGCGTCCGTGGTATCGCTTGTCCAGATCGACGAAGAACTGGGCAAGCCTCGTGGCCTTCCCCACGAGCAACACGAGCACACCCGTCGCGGCAGGGTCGAGCGAGCCGGCGTGGCCAACCTTCTGGATCCTCGTCAGGCGGCGCACGCGCGCAACGACGTCATGTGACGTGAGGCCCTTCGGTTTGTCGATGACCAGAACGCGGTTCAAACATCCCCCTCGGCCATGGTCTCCCGGACGGCGTCGAGCAGCAGATGGCGAGCCGACTCGAGGGGACCCTCGAGCAACACGCCCGAGGCCGATTTGTGGCCGCCTCCGCCCAGACGGCCCGCGACGGCGTTGACATCCACGCCGCCCTTGGAACGAAGGCTGGCCCGGATGCGACCGTCCTCCTCGCGCAGCAGAAGCGCCACTTCAACACCACGCACTAGTCGTCCGAACGAGGCGATCCCTTCGATGTCCTCGCCGGTCGACCCCGTCTCGCGCTTCATGCGCTCCGTCAACACGGACACCGCCACGTTGCCGTCCAGCTCGGTCACGGTTGACGAGAGGACCATCCCCAGAAGTCTCAGACGCCCGAGAGGCTGTTCACCGTAGACCGCGTTGGCCAGGCCCGCGGGGCTGGCGCCCAGAGCCACGAGCTCCGCCGCTGCCTGGAGCGTCCTGGAGTCGGTGTTTCCGAACCGGAATCCGCCGGTGTCGGTCATCACCCCCACGTAAAGCGCCGACGCGATCTCTGAGGTGAACTCGCTGGAAGTCGACAGGAGTTCGTACAGCATGAGAGCAACGGACGACGCGGTGACGTCCACGACGTTGATGTCACCGTAGATTGCATTGTCGGGGTGGTGATCGATGTTGACTACCGTGGCAGCTCCGTTCAGAACCGCGCCCGGTATCGCTGCTCTCGATGCGCTCGGGGTATCCATAACGAGGACGGCGTAGTCCTCGATGTCGGACGGAGCCTCGACGAGCACGCGTTCCGCCGTCGGCAGGAAGCCGAAAGGATCGGGCACCCCGTCGGTGCTGACGACCTCCGCGCGCCTGCCGCGCCCCTCAAGCCACAGCCTGAGCCCGAGAGCGCTTCCCAGAGCATCGCCGTCGGGCCTTCTGTGAAACGTGAGCACGAAGGGCCCCGGACCCTCAAGCGTCAGGAGCATCCTCTTGCGGCTCTCCGCCGTCGTCTTCGTCAGATCCGTCATTGTGCCCTTCCGAATCTTCCCGGTCGACCTGCTTGAGCACTTCGGCAATGCGGATGTAGTTCTCCGAGGAATCGTCCAGGAGGAACGTGAGCTCCGGTGCTATCCGGAGCCGAAGCGAGTGCGCCAGTTCTCCCCTGACGAAGCGACGGGCCTTTCGCAGGAAGCGAAGCGACTGCTCCCTCTCCTCCTTGTCGACGAGGAAACTGACGAACACCTTCGCGTAGCGGAGGTCCTCCGAGAGATCGACCCGCGTCACGGTCACCATGCCGATGCGCGGATCGCCCAGCTTCCTGTCCAGAATGAAGCTGAGTTCTCTCTTGATGGCCTCGCCCGCCCTGAGAACTCTCTTGTGCGCCAACGCCGTTCCCTCCGGCAGACTCTCGCTCCGCGGCCTGCCCTATCTGATATCCAGCGACTTGTCGATGACCTCGACTCTCGGGTCGGAAGAGACCAGATTCAACACCTTGGACAGGACTTCATTGACAAAGCGGCCATCGTTCGCGACGACCGCTACGCCAATCACAGCTCTCTGCCAGAGGTTCTGGTCCCCGACGTCAGCCACGGACACGTTGAACCTCGACCGAATCCTGTCTATCAGGCTCTTGACGACTCTTCTCCTCGACTTCAGCGAGTGACTCTCGCGGATCAGGAGAACGATCTCAAGAGTGCCTACCGTCACAGTACGAAACCTCTGCGCGGGACCTACCCCGCCGTGGGATCGCCGAGCTTCCGTGCGATCTCCTCGATCTCGTAGACCTCGATCAGGTCACCCTGCGTGACATCGTCAAAACCCGTGAATCCGATGCCGCACTCGAAGCCCGTCTGCACCTCTCGCACGTCGTCCTTGAAGCGCTTCAGCGAATCGATCTTGCCCTCGTATAGCACCATCTCGTCGCGTATCACCCGCGACTTGGAGTTTCGCTTGATCGTGCCGGAGAGCACGTAGCATCCGGCAATGAGACCGCGGTTGGGCACCTTGAAGGTCTCTCTGACCTCCGCCGTGCCCGCCATGACCTCGCGACGCTCAGGCTCCAGCATGCCTTCCATCGCCGCCTTGATGTCCTCTACCACCTCGTAGATGATCCTGTAGAGCCTTATCTCCACGCGTTCGCGACGAGACAGCTCGCGGACCTTGACCGTCGCTCCGATGTGGAAACCCACGATTATCGCGTTCGATGCGGCGGCCAGGAGCACGTCCGTCTCCGTGACTGCGCCCACGGCCTTCCTGATGACCTCTACCTTGACCTCGGCGGTCGACAGCTTCTCCAGGGCATCCGCCAGCGCGCCCACCGACCCGTCGACATCACCCTTGATGACGATCCTGAGCTCCTTCACCGCGCCCTCGACGATCTGCTTGTGCAAATCCTCGAGCGTTATGCGGTGTTGGAACCGGGTCTGACGCTCCCACTGCTGCTGGCTGCGCTTCGCGCTGATTTCCTTAGCGAGGCGATCGTCAGAGACCACGGCCAGAAGGTCGCCGGCCTGCGGCACGCCGTTCAGCCCCGAGATCTGCACCGGCATGGACGGTCCGGCCTCATCGACGTTCTTGCCGCGCTCGTTGTACAGCGCCCGGACCTTCCCGTTAGCCAGTCCGACGACGAAGGGGTCCCCAACGTGCAGCGTCCCGCTCTGCACCAGGACGGTCGCTACAACTCCGCGCCCTCGCTCCTTCTCCACTTCGATGACCACTCCTCGTGCCGGGGCTACAGGAACCGCCTTCAGCTCGAGCAACTCGGACTGCATCAGGATCATCTCCAGCAGCTTGTCCACACCGTCACCGGTCTTGGCCGACGTCCCCACGGCAACCGTGTCGCCGCCCCACTCTTCGACAGTCAGGCCGTGGTTGGAGAGCTCCGCCTTGACCTTGTCCGGGTTCGCGGTCGGAAGGTCCATCTTATTCAGGGCCACGATGACCGGAACGCCTGCCGCACGAGCATGGTCTATCGCCTCGAGCGTCTGCGGCATGACCCCGTCGTCAGCGGCAACGACCAGCACGACGACGTCCGTGATCTGTGCACCGCGCGCGCGCATCGCCGTGAACGCCTCGTGACCCGGCGTGTCCAGGAACGTCACTGCCTTGTCACCTATCTGAACCTCGTAGGCGCCGATGTGCTGCGTGATGCCTCCGGATTCGCCGGCGACGATGTTGCTGCTCCTTATGTAGTCGAGAAGGAGCGTCTTGCCGTGGTCAACGTGCCCCATCACGACCACAACGGGTGGTCTGGGCTCCTCGTCGGCATCTTCGACGGCCGCGACCTCCTCGCGATCGAGGATATCTTCTCCGTACTCCTTTATGAACTCAACGTCCTCGCCGAACTCGTCGGCCAGGAGGAGGATGGTGTCCTCGTCCAACCTCTGGTTGATCGTAACCATGAGACCGATATCGAGGCACTTCTTGATGATGTCGTTCACCGGGAGCTCGAAACCCTCCGCCAGCTCGGCCACTGACGAGAATTCCGGGACCTGGAGCTTCGTCTGCGCCTCCTCGAACTCCCCACCCCCGTCGGGCCTGTCACGCCTGCGCCGCCTCTTGGGACGCTTGTCGCCCGCGGTCGCCGCCATGGTCCGTCGAACCGTGTCCTCCACTGTCTTCTGGTCGACTCGCGGCCGCCTCTTCGGACGCCGCTTCCGGGACGCGCTCGCGCGATCAGCCGTGGCCGGCGCCGTCGATGGCGCCTTCGCCGACGGCGCAGCCGCTGGAGTCGTCGCCTGCTTCGGAGGCTCCGCCGTGCTCTTCTTCGCGACAGGAGCGGCCGCCTTGGCCCTGGTGGCAGGAGCGGCCGCCTTGGCCTTCGTGGCTCCCTCCGCCTTCTTCCCCTTCCCCGCCTCCGGAGCCTTGGCCCGCTCACGCGCCGCCTTCTTCACTCTCTTGGCGTACTCGCGCTTGACCGCGTCCTTCTCCTTCTCGAACTCGGCACGAGCCTTATCGACGACGTCGTCGTCGATGGCGTTCATGTGCGTCTTCACGTCGTAGCCGAGCTTCACGAGCACGCCGATGAGAGCCTCGCTTGATATGCGAAACTCCTTCGCTACCTGGTATACTCTGCGTTTCACCTGGTCGTACCTCCGTGTGTTCGGCCGTGAGGTGGGCACGCGCGCCCTTCGCGGTCGCGGGCCCTCGTCGTCAAGTCCTCAGGAAGCGAGCGCCGTCAGCTACTCGAGTGCCTCGTCTTCCTCGGTCTCCTCGTTTGCATCTGCGTCGTCGGCGTCGGTGTCGTCGACGGCCTCTCCTGTATCTGTGTCTTCGGCGTCCCCGCTCTCATCGGGCGTCGCGTCGTCCTCCACGTCGTCCTCCGGGTCCGCTTCGGGTTCTTCACGAGCAGAGTCGGCTCTTGCACGCTCCGCCTCGCGGGCGGCAGCGCGTTCCATTGCCTCGGTCCGGGCCTGCTCCTCGATCTCCCGGAGGATGTCCTGCTTCTCCTCCTCGAGAACCTCGAGGACGGCCGCGACCGCGATGGATATCTTCTCCGCCGTCTTGGGACCCAGACCAGGGACCCTCAGGATGTCCTCGGTCGGGACACCATCCAGATCTTGAACGTGGCGGTAACCCGCCTGTGCCAGGCTGGTAGCGAGCTTCGGGCCCACGCCGGGCAGTTCGCTGACTTCCACTCGCTGGGAGAGGTCTATCTCGAACTCTCGCGAGTGCTCCGTCTCGCCGACTATGTCTATCTTCCAGCCGGTGAGCTTCGCCGCCAGACGAGCGTTCTGGCCGCCCTTACCGATGGCCAGGGAGAGCTGATCGTCAGGAACGATCACTTTGACGGTGTGTTCCGACTCGTTGACCACGGCCTTCGAGACCTTGGCCGGATTGAGCGCACGCGAGACCAGGACCGAGGGGTCGGGGTTCCACGGCACGATGTCGATCTTCTCGCCCGCCAGTTCCCGTACGATGGTCTGGATGCGCGACCCCTTGACACCGACACAGGCGCCAACGGGATCCACGCGCTCATCGTGCGAGACCACGGCTACCTTCGAGCGGCCGCCGGCCTCTCTCGCGATAGTCACTATCTCCACGACGCTGTCGTAGATCTCAGGTACCTCCAACCGGAAGAGCTTCTTCAGGAAGTTGGGATGCGTCCTCGACAGGATTATCTGCGGGCCCTTCGTGGTCTTTTCGACCGAGAGCAGGTACGCCCTTATACGGTCGCCCTGGCGATACCGCTCCCGACGTATCTGTTCTCTGGACGGCAGCAGGGCCTCCGTGCGCCCCAGGTTGACCACTATGCCCCCGCGCTCGATCTGCTGCACGTCTCCGGTGATGATCTCGCCGATCCTGTCCTGGAAGTCGCCGTAGATCTGCTCCCTCTCCGCCTCCCGCACCCTCTGCACAACGATCTGCTTCGCGGCCTGGATCGCGTTCCGTCCGAACTCGTCGAACGGCACCTCCACGCGCGCGACGTCGCCTATCTCGTAGGTCGCGTCCAGTTCCTGCGCCTCTTCTACGTCGATCTCGAGAATGTCATCCTCGGGGGTGTCTACGACGGTCTTGCTTAGGAATACCCCGATCGCGTCATCCACGCTGTCTACGATGACCTCGATCTCCGCCGCCGGCCCGTACTTCTTGCGCGCAGCCGAGAGCAACCCGGCCTCGAGCGCCTCCCTCAGGAGGTCTCCGTCCAGCTGCTTCTCACGCGCGATTCTCCGAAGAGCTTCCAGCACACCAGTGTTCATCGTTGCTGCTCCCGAACGGCAGCGGGGCCTTCCCCGCACCGTCGAATCCCAACCCGTGCACGGTCAGAACGTCAGCCGCGCCCGGGCTATGTCCGTAAGAGGTATGGACAGCTCCTCGCCATCCGTGAGCGCAATGCGGACGACGCCACCCTCGGCGCCCCCTATCACGCCCTCTATCACATTCCGGCCCTCGCTGTCGTCTCTCAACACGAGGCGAGCTTCACGACCGGCGAAGTGGACGTACTCCCTTTCCTTCTTGAGGCGATGGTCGAGACCCGGGGAACTGACCTCGAGAACGTAACCGCTTGCGAGTTCCGGCTCCGCGTCCAGCAGATAGGACACCTCGCGACTGACGGTCCCGCAGTCCTCGAGTGAAACGCCGCCGTGGGCGTCGATGCAGAAGCGGAAGGTCCTTCTCCCGTGCTCGACGACCTCGTCCACGTCCACCAGAACGAAGCCCATCCCCTCGACGAGACCCCGGGAGAGTGAGTAGAGCTTCTCGTCCATTCGTTCCATCCGAAACCTCGCAACGGGCCCCAATACGACAAAAGCGGGCCCCCTGCCCACTTCCCGAGTGACAACGTAGCACGCCCCTGTGAACGACGCAAGGGAAAAAGCGTGCGGGAAACGCTACGCTCGTGCTGTTGCGAGGCAGATGTCAGAGGCGCCGACTAGTAGATGAGCTCCGCGAGGACCGCCCCGACCTCCCTCAGGCTCCTGGGGCTGCACTTGTCAGGCGTGTCCCCTACGGTGTGCCAGTGGGCGTAGTCGAAGTCGATTATCAGGACGGCCGGAACGCCCGCCTGAATGAGAGGAATATGATCGTCGAACATCGCCGTGCCCGGCCCGTCGCTGAAGCTCGTCGCTCCTACGCGCTCTGCCGCGTCCCAGACCATCCTTACTATCGAGGGACAAGCGCTCGCCGAATTCGGCTCGACGGGAATCGCGAGGTCGCGGTCTCCGACCATGTCCACGACCACGGCGTAGGCCGGTGCGTAGTCGCCCATTCTGCCCGCGAAGACGGTCGAGCCGATGCAGAAGTTGTCGAATCCGCCTCCGTTGCCTCCGTCCTCGCCGTCGAAGAAGACAAGGTCCACGCCAACATCGGGACTCCGCACCGACATCATCGACGCAAGCGCCAGCAGAACGGCGACGCCGGACGCCCCGTCGTTGGCTCCACTGATCGGCGTGGCGCGGTTCATCTCGTCCGGATCGCGCTCCGCTATCCGCCTCGTGTCCCAGTGCGCGCCGAAAAGCACCCTCTCCCGAGCGTCCATCCGGAAGGAGGCGATCACGTTCGAGAGCTTGACCTCCAGGCCGTCCGTGTCCAGCACCGTGAACTGCTGCACCGAGACCTCGTCGGCGTACCCCTGCAGGACGCCAATGAGCCACTCGCGCATGGCCTCGTGCGCGTCGCTTCCGGGCGGCCTCGGGCCGAACTCGCATTGCCGTTCGAGGAAGGTGAAGGCCAGATCGCCGTCGTACTCGGGCCTTCCGCAACCGGCCACAAAGGTGACCAGCACGACAGCTCCGATAAGCACGAACACGGCGGCCGTGCGCCTGACAACATCGCGAGCAGCCACTAGAACTTGAACTCCGCTGAGAGGTGCATGCCGATCGTTCGGCGCGTCTGGTCCCGCTTCTCGTCTCGGCTCTGCGAGAAGCTGATCTGCAGGCCGCCGGACACGCTTCTCGAGAAGCTGTAAGTGAGGTCCGTTGTCACCGAGAAGTCGCGCGTCGATGACGTCGGGTCTACCTGAAGCAGCCCGTGCTCGTCCTGGGCCGTTCGCGACACTTTCGCAGATGTGCGCAGGGTCAGCGACGTATCCAGGTTGCTCTGGAACTTCAGTTTCTGCCCGAAGAATGGGAGCTTGAGACCCTGGGGTGCCGAGAATCTGTAGTTCAGGCTCAGGCTCATCGAGCCCGTGTCATCCTCGTTCACCGATCCTGCCCCCGTGAGGATGTAGCTCCTCGTCGTCCTCTTGTCCCACGAGAAATTGCCGGTGACTCCATTCTTGAACGTGGTGTCCACCGAGATCACCGGGTTCATACCGAACGCCTTGGCTCGGGTGGTCGGCTCGTCGGCCGGCCCGGAGTGAGAACGCTTGTACTCGACCCCGCTTCTCGCTCCGATCTTCGAGCACACGTTTGAGAGTGGCCCCAGCTTCTCGATGCCGTTCCACGAAAGCGTGCCCTTCCCACTCTCGCTCGTCGACCCTGTCTCCGTCGTCAGAGTGACCGAATCCGACAGGGCATTCTTGTACCAGCGTCCACCCGTGGTTCTCTTGTAGGAACCCTTCACACGCACCTGGCTCGTGACCTTCAGTCCCGAGTCGAGCGAGAGGGTGCGTTCCTCCGTACGGTCATCCGCCCCTTCACCGCTCGAGAGCCCGAGGCGATAGCTCCAGTCCGGCAACTGGCCAGCCGTGATCCGGTCGTACCGAGAGCTGGTCTTGATCGAGTAACGCGCCTCGATCGCGTCCGTGTTTCTCACAAGCGTCAGCACCGGACGTATCAGGTCTCCGAACCCCGGACCCAGCGCCCCCTCATCGCCCTCCTCCGCGGACGTTTCCCCTTCGCCTCTCGTGGCCGCCGGCGGTTCACCCCCTTCGCCGCTCGGGGCCGTCGGCGGTTCATTCCCTTCGCCGCTCGGGGCCGTCGGCGGTTCATCACCGTCGCCGTTCTCGTCGACGCTGTCCCGACCCGCCTCCCGCGCGTCGGTGCGCTCGTCGACGCGTGGTGCCGTCTCTTCATCCGCATCGCCGGACGTCTCGGTCGGCTTCTCCTCGCGGTCTCCGCCCTCCCTGGTCTCCCTCCTGCCTCTGGGAGTGCCGCTCCGCGGAGTAGACGCCGGACCGAGCAGCTTCTTGATATCGAAGCTCGCACGTATGTCCTGGTTGTTCTGGGCACGCACGTCCCTGATACCGAAGGGGTCGCCCGCGCGGCGCACCTGCGGCCCGTGATTGTCCGTGAACGAAGAGCTGAAGCTGTACTGCGGCGCGAACCACCTCCCGAACTTGGGGTTGAAGCTCAGCGAGTTCGAATAGCGACGTTCGGTCTCGACCCCCGCGTTCAGATCGTAGACGACCCGGTTGATTGGTTCGAGATCCCGCTTCACCGCCACGCTGTGAGAGGTCCTGAGATTCTCCAGGAACTGGAAATCGATTCCCGCGTCCGCGTTCAGTTTCTTGTCGTGATTGTTCGAGCGCTGGGTCTTCACGCCGATGGCCGAGATGTCGTAGTTCTGCGTGCGGATCAGGTGAACGTCCGTGTTGAATCTGAAGCTGGTCGGCTTGAGAAACAGCTCGGTGTTCCCGAACAGCCGCAGTCCCTGCTTCTCGGGAGAATACCTGTACGAGAGCCTGCCCCTGAGAGTTCTCGAGGTGTCGGCCTTCGTCGGAGACGCCTTCTCATGCTCGGCCAGCGACGCGCGCAGCGACAATCCGTCCACGAGGAGATGCGTCCAGAAGTCGGGAGACTGTCGCTTCCTCGAAAGCGAAACCGCTATGCTCCTGTCGAGCGTCTCTGTCTTCTCGGACGCGCTCTGCTCCTCATCGAGCACGATGTCGGACCCGCTCGAGAATTTGGGTCTGCTGACCGATCGCTTCCACGTGACGTTGACCGGGGTCGATACGCCCAGCGCACTAACGAAACGATCCGCGTTCATCGTTCCTGTGAAATTGTAGGTGATGTTGTCCTGCCCGGAGCCGCGTAGCTGTTTCAGCGAATGGAACTCTCCGTCGACGTGCCTGAGGTCGAAGTCAACGTCGAGGAAGTCGGCAAACCTGGCCTCGACCGTCGCCCTCTCGGCCCAGCCGAGGTCTCTTCGGACCTCCGACAGACGGATGTCGTCCAACCACACCTCACCGGTGATGTCGGACGCGGCGGCCGCTTCGTTCCTGATACCCACAGTGAGCCGGCGGATCCTGGAGAGCGAGGGCCACCCCACGCGCCTGAACGTCTCCCCGCTGTACGCGCCCTCCGTCTCGGCCTCGTCCAGCGTGGCGAACTCGCCGAGCTTGAGGTCCGTGAAGCTTGTGAACGGGACAGTCAGAAGGTTGTCCCCGCTGCTCCTGTCCTGAAGCCACCCCGACCGGACTTCCAGGCTGTACTCGTAGTAGTTGAGCGAGTCGCGCCCCAGCCGCATGAAGAACACCGTGCCGTCCTCTACGGCGGCGCCACCGTGCAGGTAGAAGTCGAACGACTGATAGCCCGTGTAGTCCTCTTCGGAGTAGAACACCTTCCTTGCAGACGCCGTGTGCTCGCTACGCAGGTTCTCGTAGAGCAAGAAGATCGACTGTTCGCGCTTCGGAAGATTGGTGTCCTCATCAATTCCAGGATCAAACGGGGGATCGTAGTCCACGTCCTCCTTGGTGTTCTTCGTTCCGACCCGGAATCCCATGTCCCCCATGTTCTGGTCTGGAACGACCTCGCCGTCCTCGTCGACGATCGGGCGCGGCTCCCACTGGCTCCCGACGATGTCCATCGACCCTATCATTATCTCGCCCGCGCCCACCGCAAGCCCGTTGGCCCAGATGCGAGCCGACTTAATCGACGTCCACGTGGCCATTCCGTTGGGCGACTCCGCGTGAGACAGCGGGAAGCGGTACTTCCTCCAGTAGTTGCCCGCGACCAGTTTGCTGTTGTCCTGGACGCGATACGTCGTGTCCGCCAGGTCAACCGTCAGCGTCCAGTAGCTGTTGTCCTGGTCCACGTACCCGTTCCCGTTCAGATCCTCCGTGTCCAGGCGCTCGTTGCCCTCTGTGCCGTTGATCTTCGAGTAGTCGTCGGAGTCGTATTCGAACTTGTAGTCGTCGTCGCCATCATCGCCCGGCACGCCCTGCCCGTCGACGCCCGCCACCGTGTCGAGCCCGACGTCCTCGTCGGCGTCGAAACCGTTCGGTGGTACATCCACGTCTTCCGTCTCGAGCTCGCCGTTCGGCGACATCAGAGGGTAGTAGTCCTCGCTGATGTTTCCCAGATCGATGTAGAACGTACCGGTGGACTGCTCGATGGGTGCGCCGTCGTTTACCCACAGTTCGACGAACTGGTAGTCGGAGTAGTCGCTGCCGGTCTTGGACAGAAGTCTCATCAGTCCGGCCCACGACGCGGACCCGTCGGAGTCATACGCGATCTCGAGCACGGTGTGAGAGTCGTCGGCTTCCTGCGCGGGCAGATCGGGATGAAGGTCGCCTTCCT
Organism: Candidatus Eiseniibacteriota bacterium; assembly: GCA_043819135.1. Lineage (GTDB taxonomy): Bacteria > Joyebacterota > Joyebacteria > Joyebacterales > Joyebacteraceae > JALGZG01. The sequence goes on from JBDRFG010000072.1 coordinate 25,713, forward strand.
GTACCTTGCGCTCCGGGTTGTACCAGTAGATATCCATCCGGTCTGACGCATCTATCTCGGGGAGATCGGGCACGCTGGAGGGGACCCACAGCCGTCTGGAGACGCCGAGCATGCTGACGTTCTCCGCCCCCTCCATGTCGTCGACGGACACGAATCCCTTGGTGTTCGGATTGGGTATCGACACGGCGGCCTCGGCGGAGATCTTCAACCGTGACTCCGCGTCCGTCTCGATGAAGGGAATCGCATCGACCACGCGGGTCATGAGCTCGGGCGTGAAGTCTGCTGAGAGGTTAACGTCGCCCACGACCGTCCGCGACGGCTCCTCACCCAGCCGGGGACGATCCTCGGGCGTTCCCTTGCTCTGGTACATCCAGGTCGTCCCAAGCCTGATCTTCTCGCTCCAGTTGTAGACGCCCCTGGCTCCAAGCAGCGTTTTCTCACCCGCGATGCCGAAGGGCTTGTAGTCGTACTCGACAGTAACCTTGGCGTCGGGCTCCTTTGCCTCCTCCGCGAGGATCGTCAGCTGACCGGCCGGATAATAGATGGTGTAGTCGGTACCACGCGTCAGCCTGACACCGTTCAGTCGGACGACCTCGCTGTTCTCAATGATGTTTATCTGACCGAGATAGAACGTGGTCCTCGGACGGTTGTACTTGACGACGATGTAGTAGTCGTCGTCGCCCGCATCGAAGTTGTCCTTCGAGTAGACGGAGCAGTTCTTCTCGCTGTCTGAGAACTCGTCCGCGTAGTAGATGGGGTCGGGGCCGCCATCCGGCGCGTAGTAGAATCCCGTCGTGTCGTAGTCGGGGCAGAACGGTGTGAAGTGCGGAAAGCTGAGAAGGCCGTTCGTCAAGTCGAGCCAGGTCGGGTCCACATCACTGGAGCCAACACCGATCTCCTCGGTGTCCAGTCCAAGGAGCTTCGTGTACGGCACGCCCGACTCATGGACTTCCTGGTCCTCCCCCGACGCGGCCGACCTGCGGATCGTCAGCTGGAACCCCTCTTCGGGAATGTCCTCTGCTCCCAGGTCGTAGATGTGCTTAAGTTCGTAGAGCCGTGTGCGTTCCCACCCGGTCGGCGTCGTGCTGTCGTCGTGCTTCATGAGCTTCAGGTACAGCGTCTGACTGCCCGCATCGTATCCGCCGACCGACACCGTGCCGCCGCCGTCCGTTACGCGCCCGTAGCTGACCGCGAGCATCTTCCCCTGCGTTATAGGGCGGGTCAGAACGATCACACCCAGCTGGTAGCCGGATTCCTCGCCGTAGATCCCACTGCCCTGTGGGATGAAGTAGTCCTCGTTCTCGATGAGCTCGACAAAGAAACCCTCGCGACTGTAGGTAGCGTCGGCCGGAGGAGCTGCGCCCGGAGGCTCCTCGAGGTAGGCGATTCCCTCCTGCGCACCGTCCGACGTGTCGTTGGAGGAGATCCGGTCGTCCAGGTAGACTCTGATATTCTGGGCGCCAACATTGGAGTACTTGAGCGCCAGGTCGTCGATGACGAAGAACTTCCCGGCCCTGTACGAGATGTCCCTGATAACCAGCGAGTCCGATTCCGACGTGCCCGTGAAGTTCGCGCCCGCGGACTTGCCCTCCTCCTTGCTCGCAACGGTGACAAGCTCGAGCTTGCCTACCTTGGCCGTCATCTTCGCGCCGAAGAGGCCTTGGTGGTGACCGCTGTAGCTGACGAACTCCGTGCCCGGCAGCGACAGGTTGACCTCTCCGAGCTCTATCTTCTGGATGATCTCGTCCTCGTCGCCTTCGTAGTGGACCCTGATCTGGTCCGCCTTGCTCCCGCCGAACGTGTCGCCTCCACTGCGATGGTCGACGTAGACGTGGATCTTGCGGCCGATCGTCCCCTCGAGATTGACCGTGAGCTGCTGCTGCATGTCCAGCTGGGGAAATCTCGACGGGCGCCCCGACTCTGTCTCGAGCGCCTCGACAACGTAGCTCGTCTGGCCACCGAACGTGATCCGCTCGCTACCACGCACCTTGAGATTCGCGCCCGGACCGATGGCCCGGACGAAGGGACCGGGCAGCGGCATCGGTATGTCGATGTCGAGGAGGCCACGCCCCTGGCCGGTCTCAGCTCTGCCCAGCCTCTTGTGTATGACCTTCTCCCAGGCCTCCAGCACCATCGCGTCGCCCGCAAGGCGCTGATATTCGGCCAGTGGCGCCGCATAGCTCACCCACGACGTATGCTTGCCCACATCCGTAACAATGGTCATCGTCCCGTTCTCGTGGTCCACGACCACCCTCCGTGAGAACGGGACGGACGACGGGGCTCCCGGCGGCATCGAGGGCCGTCCTACCGCCAGACCCTTTGGCCGCGCGTCCACCAGAGACCAGGGCCTGAAGAAGGCGCTGTCCCGCTTGGGAAGAACCGAAACGCCGGGCGCGTAGGGCGCACGCGCGATCTCGGGCTCAGCAACGGCGGGCAGGGAATCGGCACCCGCCGTACCGAGGCTGTCAGGTACGACGCCGAAGAGCGTTGTGGGTGCGAGGCTGTCAGGTGGGACCGTCGAGATCATCGCGGAGTCAGCAGGCGAGCCCCCCTCCTCGAGGACCGCCGGCTCGCCGCCACCCCCGCTCTCATCGGTTCCGAGGACAGGACCCGTGGCGCAGAGCAGCAAAATGAACGCGAAGACCGTCGCGGCTGTCGGAGAGACTGTCGTCCGGACGGCGCCATCGAGAAACATGTTAAGGACTCCGCTTTCGAGAAGAACGCCCGGCGCAGGCCGGGTCGCAGGTGCTCGTGCGCTGGGTCGTGTCTGCCGCGCCCGGCTGACTCCGCGACGATGCCGAGAGGCCGTCCGGTGCACCAGAGACAACAGGCCCCGCACGCGGCTTCACGCGAGGCGACATCCGGCCGATACGGCGGAGCGGAATGTAGCAAAGCAAACCGCACATGTCAAGTTGGCCCAGCTCGTGGTCAGCCGCGTCCCAGGCGTGAATATACAGTGCGTGCATCGCCTCCAATTCCCGGGTTGCGGGCGCTCCGCAGACGATGTCACGGACAATGATATTGCGTACGCCGCAGCTTTGGTAGTATAGGTTGTCTGGGCGCAGCGCAGGCCCATCCCCCGGCCCAGGCCATGTACCGCGGTTGCGGTGCGAATCTCGGATTCCACATGAGCACTCTGTCCAGGTACGTCCTCAGAGCGCACATCCCCCCCGCCGCAGCGGGGCTCGCTATCTTCTACTTCGTTCTCTCCATGGACTTCATCGTCGACTACCTCAACCTCTTCATCGCGAAGGGAGTCCCGGGGCTCGCCGTGCTCGAGGGTTTCCTTCTCAGTCTCGCCTGGATGACGGTCATGGCTGTCCCCATGGCGGTGATGGTCGCGGTTCTCACGGCGTTCGGGCGGCTCGCGGGAGACAACGAAATCACTGCCGCGCGGGCCACCGGCGTGAACGTCTTTGCGCTCATTGCGCCGGTTCTGGGCGCCTCCGTCATCGTCGCCTTCGGGCTCTTCTGGTTCGGGAATCACATGCTCCCGGCCGCGAACCACCGGCTGAAGGTGCTCCTTGTGGACATCCACAGAATACGTCCCCTCGCTACAATAGAACCTGGAGTCCTCACCAACCTGCCCGGGGGCTACACGATCCTCGTCGACAGGCTTGACTCCAGAACATCCGAAATCTTCGACGTGAAGATCCACAGGCTGGAGGGCGGAGAGCCCCTCCAGACCATCGTGGCCGAGCGCGGCCGGATCAGCAGCGAGCCGGAGGACGACTACGTGCGTCTCGAACTCCTGGACGGCGAGATCCACGAGCTGGACCCGAATGATGCGACGCGGTTCAATCGCCTCCTATTCGAGCGCCACGTCATCAACATCGAGCAGGGCCACGCCGAGCTCCTCAGGAGTGACGCAGTGAGGCGCGGCGACAGGGAGCTGTCTCTGGCAGAACTGGGCTCCCGCATAGCGCAGGGACGGGAGGACACCAACGCGGCCCGGGTTGAGCTCGCGGACGGCCTCGAGACGCATCTCGCAGGCCTCCTGGATCGTGCCGACGGAACGTACCCGCCCGCGCGGCCCGAGGAGGTGCGGGCGGACCGCAGCCGCATGCTGCGGGGCGCCGAGTCGGACCTGCGGGCGGAGGCCAGCGCAGCGAGACAGATGCGCCGTCTGGAGGTCGAATACCACAAGAAGCTCTCGATCCCGTTCGCCTGCGTGGTCTTCGTGCTTGTCGGCGCGCCGCTGGGCATCAGAAGCAGACACGGGGGAATAGGCATCGGGGCAGGAACGGGCATCCTCTTCTTCCTGATCTACTATCTCTTCCTGGTTGGCGGCGAGCAGCTGGGCGATCGCGGCCTGGTTCCGCCGTTCTGGGCGATGTGGGCCCCGAACGTTCTCTTCGGCGGCCTGGGTCTCTTCCTCACGCTGTCGGTCTCGCGCGAGTGGAGGATCGCCCCCGTGACTAAGGTCGTGGACTTCGTGATGCGCGCGCCGCGACGGCCCCGGCCGTCCCCGGAGGCCTCATGAGTATCATCGACTCATACGCCTTGAGGAAGATAGCCAGACCGTTCGCGATCGTCCTGTGCCTCTTCGCGGGCGTCTTCGTGTTGGTCGACCTCTTCGACCACGCCCATTCGTTCATCGACAACGACGTCTCGCTGGACGTCGTTCTCAAGTACTACGCCTATTACCTTCCCCTGATAGTCGTCCTCACCTCCCCCGTCGCAATGCTCCTCGCGACCCTTCTCGCCGTGGGGGGACTGTCGAGGAGAAACGAGCTGATGGCGCTCAAGGGATCAGGCGTCAGCCTCTACAGGATCCTCGCGCCCGTGCTCGCCCTGTCCGTTCTGGTCAGTCTCGCCAATGTCGTCATAGGGGAGTTCGTGCTGCCGCCGGCGACCCGTCATCGGCTCCTGATCAAGGAGACCAGCATCACGCGGCGAGCGAGCCAGACCATCACCAACGACCCGGTGTACGTGACTCCGGACGGAACGATGTTCCTCGCGCGAAGACTCAACTCGCGGACGAGGACGCTGGAGGAGGTCACCGTCGAGGAATTCGACGAGGCCCACCGCCCGACCAACAGGATCGATGCGCAGTCGGCGGTGTGGGAGAACGACGCATGGGTTTTCTACGACGGAAGCCACCGGCGCTTCACGGCGGCCGGCGAAGAAGTGACAAGCTTCGAACGACTGGAACCGGGCTACTCGGAGCCATTGCCGAGCGAGCTGGACGTCCGCAAGCTGCAACCGGAGGAGATGCCGTATCGGGAACTGAGGTCCTACATCCTGCGACTCCGGGCCAGCGGCAACGACGCGCGCGATCTGGCCGTGCAGCTGCAGCTCAAGATAGCCTTCCCGTTCGTCGCCGTTATCATGACGCTGCTGGGTGGGACCCTCGCGGCGGGCGCGCGCCGGAGCGGCTTCGCGCTCTCGTTCGCGGCGGCCCTGACCATCTCGTTCTTCTACTACGGAGTGCTGCAGGTGGGCCAGGTACTGGGCCGCCAGGGCATTCTCGTGCCCTGGCTGGCCGCGTGGATCTCAAACATCATCTTCACCGGAGTCGGCGCCTGGCTCCTCGCCCGCGCGCCCAAGTAGCCGCCTCCCTCGCGATCTAGGTCCCGATCTTCCAGGACGCCAGGTAGTCGATCTGCTCCGCCGTCAGCGTGTCGATCCCTACTCCCATCGACGCGAGTTTCAGGCGCGCGACGCCGTGGTCGATCTCCTCGGGGACCGCGTGAACCCCGGGGGACAACTTCTCGGGCAACCCCGCAAGATACTCGCAGCACAGCGCCTGATTCGCAAAGCTCATGTCCATGACCGCGGCCGGGTGCCCCTCGGCGGCCGAGAGGTTCACCAGACGCCCCTCGCCCAGCAGGTTGATCCGCTTGCCGCCCGCAAGGATGAACGTCTCCACCGACTCGCGCGGAGTCCTCACGTCGGTCGACATCTTGCGAAGCGCCTCTTTGTCGATCTCCACGTCGAAATGCCCGGAGTTGGCAAGGATGGCGCCGTCCTTCATCGCCTCGAAGTGCCGGCCGGTCAGAACGCGGATGTCGCCCGTCAGCGTCACGAAGATGTCGCCTATGGGCGCCGCGTCGTCCATGAGCATAACGCGGAACCCGTCCATTGTCGCCTCAAGCGCCTTCAGGGCGTCGACCTCCGTCACTATGACCGACGCTCCCAGCCCGCGGGCGCGGTGCGCGAGTCCCCTCCCGCACCAACCGTAGCCCGCGACCACGAATGTCGCTCCCGCCAGAAGCGAGTTGGTCGCGCGGAGGATCCCGTCGATCGTGCTCTGACCGGTGCCGTAGCGGTTGTCGAACATGTGCTTGGTGTCGGCATCATTGACCGCGATGACGGGAACTTTGAGTTCACCGTCTCTCTCCATGGCGCGAAGCCGGATGACTCCCGTCGTCGTCTCCTCCATGCTTCCGAGGAGGCGCGGGATCAGCTCCTGCCTCTCCTTGTGGATGGTCGAGACGAGGTCGGCCCCGTCGTCCAGTGTGATCGAGGGACCCTCATCGAGAATCGAACGGATGTGGTCGTAGTAGCGTTCGTTGTCCTCACCCCTCACCGCGTACATCGACACGCCGTGGTCCATCGCCAGGTGGGCCGCCACGTCGTCCTGCGTCGACAGCGGATTGGAGGCGCAGAGTGAGACCGACGCGCCGCCGGCCTTGAGCGCCATCATCAGATTGGCGGTCTCCGTGGTCACATGAAGGCACGACCCGATGGTCAGGCCCTCCAGAGGACGTTCCCGTTCGAACCGCTCCGCGATGCTCGCGAGCACCGGCATGCTCTGAGAGGCCCACTCGGTCCTGTCGCGTCCCTTCGAAGCCAGACCGCTGTCCTTGATGTCGTGAGGCATGTTCTTATCCCTTCTTGAGGTCGTCCACCATGTCGGTCCGCTCCCACGTGAAGTTCGGCTCCTCGCGGCCGAAGTGGCCGTAAGAGGCGGTGGCGAGATATATCGGTCGCCTGAGGTTCAGCCGCTCGATGATGGCGGCAGGTCTGAGGTCGAAGTGCTTCTTCACGATACCGACGAGTTCGCCGTCGGGGACCTCGCCGGTGCCCATCGTGTCCACCATGATCGATACCGGTTCCGCCACACCGATGGCGTAGGCTATCTCGATCTCGCATCTCCGCGCCAATCCGGCCGCGACCAGGTTCTTGGCCACGTGCCTCGCCGCGTACGAACCCGACCTGTCCACCTTGGTCGGATCCTTCCCGGAGAAACAGCCGCCACCGTGGCTTCCGAGCCCGCCGTACGTGTCGACGATGATCTTCCGGCCGGTCAGCCCGCAGTCCGCGTGAGGACCACCCTTGACGAAGCGTCCCGTGGGGTTGACGAGCAGTTTGTACTCCCGACCCATGACCAGTTCGGCCGGAAGTGTCGGCTCGACGACGTGAGTCCGGATGGCGTCGGCAAGCGAGTCCATTCTGACGTCCGGATCATGCTGCGTCGATACGACCACAGTGTCGATCCTGGACGGGGTGCCGTCCTCGTACTCCAGAGTCACCTGCGTCTTGCCGTCGGGTCGAAGGTACTCGAGCGTTCCGTCCTCTCGCACGTCGGCCAGCCTGCGCGCCAGCTTGTGCGCAAGGTGGATCGGCATGGGCATGAGTTCCTTCGTCTCGGCCGTCGCATAGCCAAACATCATCCCCTGGTCACCGGCCCCGCCCTCGTGCACTGCGTGTCCCGCCGAGTCGCCCAGCCAGATATCGGAGGACTGCTCCCCGATGGCCGTCACCACCGCGCACGTCTCCCAGTCAAAACCGTACGACGCGTCGGTGTAGCCGATGTCCCGGATGGTGTTGCGGACGACCGTGGGGATGTCAACGTAAGCCTCGTTCGTCGAGATCTCACCGGAGATGAATGCCATCCCCGTAGTGACGAGAGTCTCGCAGGCGACTCGACCCACGGGATCCTGAGTGAGAATGCCATCCAGAATGGCATCCGATATCTGGTCCGCGACCTTGTCGGGGTGTCCCCCGGTCACTGACTCGGATGTGAAAAGGTGCTTCTCCAAACGTGGCCTCCGTTCGTGTCGAATCACGCCGCCTGGTCCGCGTGGGGTCAGGCGCCTATCTCTATCTCCGACGAGTCTCCTACGTTCAGCTTCTGGTAGTGTCCCCTCACAATCGCGCCCTCGCCTATCAGCGATCTGCTGAGCAGGCTCCTCTCCACGACCGCTCCAGAACTGAGAATGCTGTCCCTCACCACCGAGTCCCGTATCGTCGCCCCGGCGGCAACCGAAACGTACGGCCCAACGACCGACCTCTCTATCACGGCGGTCTGGTCAATGGACACGGGGGGCAGGACGATGGAGCCCTCTATGCTCTTCCCGTTCCCGCCGGAACGTTCCAGGAGCACTCTGTTGGTGTCCAGCAGCGTCTCGGGAAGCCCGCAGTCGTGCCACCCCTGCACGGGGTAGACACCCATGTCCTCGCCGCGCTCCAACATCAGCTTGAGCGCGTCGGTCAACTGGAATTCGCCCTTCGTACGAATGTCCTTCTCCACGACTTCGGTCAGGCACTCGAACAGAAGGGGCGAATTGACGATGTAGTAGAGACCCACGATGGCCAGATTGCTCGGCGGCACATCGGGTTTTTCCACGACGCTTCTGACGCGTCCCTCATGCAACTCCACCACGCCGAAGCGCTGCGGGTCATCCACTTCCTTCACGCCGATCAGTGTGCGTCCGCCTCCCACCAGTTCCGAGTAGTCGGCCGTCACCACCGTGTCGCCCAGCACTATCAGAACCGGTCCGTCCTGAACACAGTCCCTAGTGAGATATATGGCGTGTCCCAGGCCCAGTCGCTCCTCCTGATGGACACAGCATACGTCGAGATGCGGGTAGGCCTCGGCGACGTACTCCGTGACCCTGTCACCCATGTAACCGGTCACCAGGACGATCTCCTTGATGCCGAGCGGCGCCAGTTCTTCGAGGATGTGCCCGACGATGGGCTTTCCAGCGACGGGAACCAGGGCCTTCGGAATCGTGTGGGTGTGCGGCCTGAGTCGCGTTCCGATCCCTGCGACAGGGATTATGGCCTTCATCGGCGTTCCTTTCAGGGGTCGGACCGAGCAGCGCGTCGGCCCGTTCATCAGAATCGTGCGAGCTCTTTCTTGAGTCTGTCGATGGGCGTGACGGGCGTGGGATCGACCTCAGCCAGCATCGCGAGATAGAAACTCACGAAGTCCCCAAGCTGCACGAGCGACATGAGCCTGCCGAGCCACGTCGCACCCCGGCTGGTGGCGCTACGCACTTCCACGCCTGTTGCGGCTATCGCCTCGCGAGTGATATCCATCCTGCGTACCACGCGCGGGTGGTCGTCCTCGCCCCGAAGGAACAACACCCGTGCGCCCCCGCCCATCGTGAGCGTACCGCTCCATCCCACTATCTCATTGTGGTTCATCTCAGGCAACTCGTTCCTGTGAGCAACCACCTTGGAATTCTCGGAGAACTGCCCGCACCAGCGACTAGCCACGACCGACGTGCCCGGCGCCGCTCCGTAGATCACCGGCACACGCCCGAAGAACCACGATGCCAGTTCCTTCGCCTCGTTCCCGGCCGCGGGCGCCGCCGGCCCGAGCCGCCGAACTCCCTCCTCCGTCGTCACGATCGCATCCTGGACTTCATCGGCTGGATCCGGAGCCAGCCCGAGCCTTCCCAGAATGACGAGCAGGGGCACAAGACCGAAGCCGAGCGCCGCTCTCGGGGGATAACCTCCCGGCACTTTCACCACATCGTGCCCCGCTTCGGCGGCGATGAGGCCCACCTCTCCGCCTGTCGTCGAGCAGACAATCTTCGCCCCGCGTTCCCTCGCTTCCGCGTAGGCGGACAGCGTTTCCTCGGTGTTGCCCGAGTAGCTCGAGACGTAGACCAGGGTCGACGGTCCAACCCACGCGGGCAACGAATAGTCTCGCACCACGGAGAGCGGGACCAGCAGGCTGCCTGCCAGGTATCCCGCGGCCAGTTCGCCGCCGATGGCGGATCCGCCCATGCCCACGACCGCGACGGCGCCGATGCCGTCGCTCCGCACGGTCAGCGGCGTTCTGCGACCCACGTGCTCGGCCTCTCTCAGCTGGCCGGGAAAGCCCTCCAGATGCTCGTGCATTCCACCGGGGTCGCACGTGCGCATTCTCGCAAGGTCGTCGAGCATGCTCATGAGATCATCTCCGTCTCGCTTATCTCAGGGAACTTGACCCTGAATATCTGTTCGAGGTAGCGACGGACCTCCGATCCCGTCTTCATCTTGAGCGCCTTCGCCACGACACGCCTGGCGTAACCGTAGCTTGTCGACCGGATGATGCTGCGGATCTCCGGCACGACCGACGGAGCGGCCGAGAGTTCGTCGACGCCGAACCCCACCAGAAGCAGAGTCGCAAGAGGATCCCCCGCCATCTCTCCGCACACACCGACCCACTTCTTGTGTTTCCTCGCCGCTCTGACGGTCATGTCCAGCAGTCTCAGCACGGCAGGGTGAAATGGATCGTAGAGGTACGCCACCCTGTCGTTGCCCCGATCGACCGCCAACGTGTACTGGACCAGGTCGTTGGACCCGATGCTGAAGAAGTCCGCTACCTCCGCCAGTTCGTCCGCTATCAGGGCGGCAGCCGGTGTCTCTATCATCACGCCAAGTGGGACCTTGTCATCGAACCCCTGTCCCCGCGCGCGCAGTTCCTGCTTCGCCGCCTCGAGGACCTGCCTCGCGTCCCTCACCTCGTGGAGCGCAGATATCATCGGTAGCATTATCTTAACGTTCCCGTGCGCGCTCGCGCGGAGGATCGCCCTGAGCTGGCGGAGCAACAGGTGCGGCTGAGAGAGGCTGCACCGGATTCCGCGCCAGCCGAGGAACGGATTCGCTTCCGGTTCCGGCGCTCCAAGCGGGCCGAACTTGTCCCCCCCGAGATCAACCGTCCGCACGACGACCGTCGCAGGCGCAGCCAGCGACACCACACCTCTGTAGGCCTCGTACTGCTCGTCCTCAGAGGGGATCTCGTCACCCATGATGAAGAGATACTCGGTCCTGAAGAGACCAATTCCCTCGGCCCCGTGTGATATGGCGGAGCGCACCTCATCGGGCATCTCGATGTTGGCGGCCAGTTCGAATCGCCTGCCGTCCACGGTGATGGCAGGTGCGTCCTTCTCCGTCAGAAGCGCCCTCTCGAACTCCTCATGCTTGCGCCGGCGCTCCTGGTAGTAATCCAGGATCGCCTGGTCGTATCGGTAGATCAGCAGTCCGAGCGTCCCGTCTACGATGATCTGCTCGCCCTGATTAATGACGTCCGTGGCTTCGTGCAGTCCGACCACCGCGGGGATCTGCAGCGATCTCGCCATGATGGCGGCGTGTGACGTGCGGCCACCGACGTCGGTGGCGAATCCGACGACGCGTTCCTCGTGCATCGACGCCGTATGCGTTGCCGCGAGCTCGTGGGCGATCACGATGACGTCATCGTCAAGGTGGCGCAGCGACTTCTGCTTGCGTCCGAGAAGCCTCAGCAGGAGACGCCTCTCGATGTCCTTGATGTCAAACACGCGCTCACGCAGGTATTCGTCCTTGGTGCGCTCCATCACCTTCGTCACCTGGCCTATGGTCTCCGTCAGCGCAAAGGCGGCGCTTTGACGCTCCTCCCGAATGCGACGCTGGGTGCCCTCGATGACCATGGAGTCCTTGAGGATCATGAGGTGAGCGTCGAAGATGCGCGCATGCGACTCGCCGAGCGATTCCTCAAGGCCCGCTCTCAGTCGTTCGAGTTCACGCGTGGTCTCCGCCACGGCGGACATGAAGGAACCGATCTCGCCCTCCACCTCCCCCAGACCGATCTCCTCTTCCTCGACGTGCGGCCGCTCGGTGTCGAGCACGAACGCCCTGCCGATGACTATGCCGGAGGAGGCCGGTATGCCATCGAGAATCTCGCACTTACCTATCGCCTTGATGTCTATCAAATGCCGACCGCCTCTACTCTGATTCCGTCTCGAGGAACTCCGCCACCGCCTCCATGGCCTCCTGCTCGTCGGGGCCCTCCGCGGTCACGATCACTTCACTCCCGCACTCAGCCGCGAGCATCATGACCCCCATGATGCTCTTGGCGTCGACGGTGGTGTCCTCCTTGGTGAGCTTCACGTCCGACCGGAAGCGGGTAGCGAGCCGCACAAGCTCTGCGGCAGGCCGCGCGTGCAGGCCGTGCTTGCTTGCGAGAACTACCGTGCGCTCTATCAACCTATCCTCCGTTCAGTCCCGCCAGGAGCAGCACCACGCCGCCGGCCGCTCCACCCAGAGCGACCAGCATCGCCGGGATCCTCACTCTGGATGCCGCGTACGCCAGCGCCACGAAGAGAACCATCATCAGGAGCCTCCAGGGCTCGGCCGTCCCGTCCCCACGAGTGACCGCCCCGGCGAGGATCAGTCCCACGCCGAAGGCCGCGAGGGCTCTGGTCCACCGCACGGCGCCCTTGAGACCGGGCCCCAGGACCTCTCTCGCGCCGGCCGGGCCCGCCGCGGCACCGACACCGACGCCCCGGGCCTTAAGCGCGAGGTGCGGGACGCTGTATACGCCCACGAGCACCAGCGGTGCCCAGACGATGCCCCTGAGGGCCAGAAGCACCGCCAGAGTGGCGGCCAGGGGCCTGAGCGCCCCCCACAGGAACGCATCGCCCGCCATGCCGAGAGGGCTCGACAGTCCCTTCTTCAGCGATACGACGGCCGACTCGTCGGCGCCTGCAACCTCTGCCGCCGCTGCGGCTCCCAGGACGTAGGAGGCGAGCGTCGGGTTGGTGTTGAAGAACCCAAGGTGCCGCCTCAGAAACGCGCGTCTCGCCTCCTTGCTGCGTCCGCACCTGGCGAACACGGGCAGGATCGCAAAGCAGAACCCGACGTTCTGCATCCCGCGCGGATTCCACGCGGCCTGCAGAAAGAGCGAGCGCCAGAACATCCCCGCGCGCTCAGCGCGCGTCAGGGTACCCACAGCTTTCTCGTCGGGCTGCGCTGACAAGGAACCTCCGTGTCACAGACACCACGCTTCCGGTCACGCCCGACTCAACCCCGCGGGCCACACGGACAGGGAGCACGCTCGCCCCTGCTGAACGACCTCTGCAGTGCTCACGCCAGGAGCACGAACGCGAGCCCCGCCGCGAGCCCGGCGACGATGTACGGGCCCTCGCTCTTCGCCCTTCCCCCGGCCGCGATCGCCACAGCGGCTATCGGGGCGGCCCACAGTGCCGTGGGGAAAACCCCTCTGACCTCGACCGACGCCAACGGTCTCAGCAGGAGCGAAGTACTCAGTGCCGTCGCGGCCAGGAGAGCGGCGGTAGCGAATCTCGTCACCAGCCCCAGAACTACGGCGGCAGTCACTCCCCGCGGGTCTCCGTCGTCCGCTCGCGATTCCGCGAGCGTCGAGTACCGCAGGTTCAACCTGCGAACGCCCGATGTCACCTTCTGTCCCGCCGCGCCCGCACACAGCCCGACGACGACGGCCCCCGCGATGGCCAATCCCTCGGGCATGCCTGAACGAACAAGGATGGCCCCGGCGCCCACGCCGGCCACGCCGGCCACGGCTCCGTCCGGGAAAGGCGCGGCACCGACCGGCAACACTCCCATCCAGACCAGCTGGAGCGTGGCGCCAACCACGAGTCCGAGGCCGGTATCGCCAACCACGACACCGGCGACGCTCCCGACCACCAGGGGCTGCGACAGCATCACCTGAAAGGCGGCCGTTGCGTCGACCGAGAGAACGCCGCCGAGCAGCGACAGAACCAGTATCATCTGGATATCAGACATATGCCCGCTTCCGCACTGACGGTTCGCGCGCGCCGCGCAGGCAGAGAGCCCGCACCTCGCCATCGCGCCGGAAGTCTGCTACTCGGCGGACAACCGAGGGAATTCGAACTCCACTCCGAAGCTCAGTCGCTCCCCACGCCCCGCCCTGACTGGCCAGCGCGTGACCAGCGCTATACCCTGAAAGACCCGCTCGAGGCCTCCCTCTGAGTGAGACGCGGTGTCCAGCGGCCAGGTCCAGACGCCGGCGGCAGGCTCGCAGGACACGGAGACCCGCTGCCCTCTGAGGCGGTCGTCCACGGTCATCGCGGTTACCCCATCCAGGTTCTTCTTCTGTCTGAGTCCGCTACCCTCTTGGCCGTCGACGTGGAACGACACCCACTCCCTGTCGGGCGTCAGAAAGGACAGGTTCCACTCCGGTGCGAAGAGAACGTCCAGTTCTCCGTCCGGAACGAGGTCGTACTCGACTCGGACCGTGCCCGAACCCGTCAACCACACGCGCTTCTCGAGGGTCACGGGGCAGGCTGCTCCCGCGCTCTGCACGGCTCCGAACCTCTTCATCTCCACGCCGACCGAGTCCTCTCTCCTTACCAGTTCGAACTCGTAGCTGCTCCAGGCAAAATCGCCCAGTTCACCGACGCCGCTCTCGATATCCGAACGCCTGGCGCCGCGGGCGAAGAAGTGGTCTATCGCCGCCACACGCGGGTGCGAGTCCGCTCCGGCAAGGTACGTGAGCCCGTCCTCCTTGGCCACAGGGACGTCGTGGATGTTCCGCACCTTCTCACACTCGATGCTGCACGTGTCGGGAATGTCGTCATGGTAGGCCTCATCGTAGCGCGACATGGTCGCCAGTGCGTTCCAATCCGCCGACCTCACGTCCAGCTCGAAGATCGTGCCTCCGCGTGAAGGCGCGACGTAAACGTTCGCGTGGTGCGACTCGAGGAGAACTTCGTCGCGACCGTCAAGATCATGGTCCATGATCTCGGCGCGGTCCCACGTTCCACCCCGGGCTTCTTCTATCAACCGCTCCGCCCTTATCAGGTGGTCGTAGATAGCGGTTCTCAGGTGTGGAAGGTACAGACCGCCGAAGATCCCATGCCAGTACGCGCAGTTACACTGACCCCTCCACAGATCGCGCGTCGCCTCCTCGAGCACGGCCGCGTCGACCGAGGCCAGAACGCCTCCCGCCGACTCCGTCGCGCCGGGGGGACCGTCCGCAGCCCCGAGCATGTCGGATGCCTGTCGCACCGCCGCGATCTTGTCGCTGACGCGCATCATCTTCCTGACCATCAGATTCGATTCCTCGTACTTGGACAGGAAGCCCTTCCAGGTCCCTCCCGAAACGAACGGCCCCCACTCCTCCAGAACACCGTCGTCTCCGAGCTTGCCGATGAACCGCTCGTAGCTTCGTCTGGCCTTCGTCGGCAGGGCCCACTCCATCATCTCCGGATACGACGAGGTCGGCAGGTAGGCACGCCCCCTCGGCGCCACATCGTCGACGATCTCCGCGAACGTTGCCGTCTTCACCCAGTCCTGGTTCTCCGAGAGCAGCTTGAGGAAGCGTTTCAGCCATCCGCCGACGTGCACGTGCGCGTGAGTGCCGGGCCAGACACCGAACTTCTCCCCGTCGTCACCGAACACCGCGACGTGACCGTCGCCCCGTTCGGCGACCGAGCGCAGGATAGACAGGGTCTCGTCCGGATCGGCGAACGGGATCGCGTACCGGAGTCTCTTGCTGATAGGGAAAGCGTGGACGGCGACGCCCTGCTCTTCGACGAGGAAAGGCCCGACGAGGTCGTCGTCCTCTATACCGGCGAGGCGGAATTCGTAGTCGTCGAGCGGCAGATACTCCATCCCCGACTCGCGGATGGTCTTCGCCAGACGCGGCTCCCAGACCCTCTCTGCCAGCCACATACCTCGGGGTCGCGCCCCAAAACGGTCGGACACGTAATCCGTCATCATCCGGATCTGACCGCGGGCGTCCCGCTCGGGGATCGCGCACAGGATTGGCTCATAGAAGGCGCCGCCGAGGACCTCGACCTGGCCCCTGGCGACCAGGACGCGCACGCGCTCGATGTAGTCGGGAGCGTGCTCTTCGTACCACTCCAGGAGCGGCCCCGTGTTGTGAAGCACGATCTTGATCTCAGGGAACTGCTCTATGGTCTCAAGGAACGGAAGGTAGGCCCGCGTGTATGCGTCCTGAAACACCTCCGGGAGGTTACCGACAGGCTGGTGGTTGTGTATGCAGAGGACAAGCGTGACACCGTTCATTGACAGACGCTCCTTGGGACCCGCCCTCACTTCTCTTCGAGCGCTCGAAGCAGGACGGCCAGGTCCTGCGGCTGCGCCTGCGGGACGTCGCCGGCCGTAAGCTTGGTGCCCCCAGCCATGATCACCTTCATGGCCGCGACGTCCTCATCATCGACGAACACATAAGGGAGAAGCTCTCGCTTTCCCTCGGCGTAGTGCATTCCTCCGATGTTCGCCTCGGAGATATCGAGGCCGGCCCGGATGAGCGCCAGGAGGTCACCCGGGCTCTCCACGATGACGAACGTGCGCTCGCCGTCCCACGTGCCCGCCTTGAGTCCCTCGGCGAAACCCTCGCGCGTCACTATCGACACGCGGACTCCCATTGCGTCCGTGTCTGCATAGAGGTCGCACCTCCAATCGCAGCAGGCAACCTCGTCGCTGACAAGGACCATATGCTCGGGTGAGAGCCAGGCACCCCAGGCCATCGTCACCTGGCCATGAATCAACCGGTCGTCGACCCTGACGAGTACGAACGCCATGCACGAACTCCCTTGACCGTACTCCCGTCAGACAATGCGCACGGCGTCTCGGCCGCGCTCCCTGACCATGTGGATCAGTTCCACCACCCCGGTGCGGTCCCGCTTCACGAAGAACTCGAGGAGCATCATCAGATTAACGCCGGTCAGTGCCCGGACGCCTCCTCCAGATGCCACGATCTCCTGACAGACGTGGTGACAGCTTCCGCCCGGCATGTCGCTTATCAGCACCACCTCACACTCGGAAGCCAGACTCGCCACGGCGGCCTCGACCGCCTCCTTGAGTTCAGTGAGACTCATGCCGGTGTTGGACACCGCCACCCAGTTCGACTGCGTCCCGAGAATCCCCTGCACGGCATCCAACAGGCACTTCCCGACATTGCCGTGTGCCACGATAACGCACCCTATGCGGTTGCCCTGGCTGCTCACTCGTCGTCCCCTTGCGTTGCGCGCAGCACGCCTGCCTGCCTTGCAATGGCGTCCCTCTGGCGTCTGTCGAAGTCCTTCGCCGCGTTGATGCCCCTGAGCTTGAGGAGATAGTTCAGAGCAATGACCTCGGAAATGACGGTGATGTTCTTCCCGAGGACCAGAGGGAGCGTCACCGCCGGGATCTCGACCCCAAGGATCTCCGACGTCTCGTCCTCGAAGCCCAATCGTTCGTAGTCGGACAGTTCCGACCACGCCGCCAGCTTGACCTCCACCTCGATGCGCTTCCGCTGTCGAAAGGCCCTGGTCCCGAACATCGCCTGGACGTCAATGATGCCAACGCCCCGGATCTCCATGTAGTTCTGCAGGAGCTCGCTGCCGTAGCCGACCAGGAAACCTCTGCGCGTCCGCATGACGCAGACGGCATCATCGGCGACGAGCCTGTGCCCGTTCGCCACGAGATCGAGACCGCACTCGCTCTTCCCGATGCCGCTCTTGCCGGTGAAGAGAAGCCCCACGCCGTTGACGTCCACGAGCGTGCCGTGCACGATCTTCTGAGGTGCGAGCAGGTCCTCCAGCCCCGAGACGAGCTCCCTCACGAGCCGCTCGGACGTCAGCGGCGTCGCAAGGACGGAAACGCCGCGCGCGTTGCCCAGCTCCACGAGCCGCGCGGGTGGCACCTGGCCGTCTGTGACTATGATGCACGGGACGGGCGGAGCGCACAGCCTCTCGAACGCTGCGACGCGTGCGCCCTCCTCCAGAGAGTCGACGTAGCTCACCTCGTGCGCACTGAGAACCTGAACGCGCTCAGCGTGGAATCCGTCGGCAAACCCGGCAAGAAACAGACCAGGGAGGCTGACTCCGCTGTCGCGTATGACACCGCCTGAGCACTCCGGCCCGGTCGCGGCGGACAGGGACAGACTCTCCCCCATCCGCATCACAAGTGAGCGGGTCGTAAGTTCTTCGTTCACGCTCGTGCCTCCCGCCGGAGCGACGCCTCCCGCCGGAGCGGGGCCTCACGCCGCGCTCGCTCCCGCCGCTACGCCGGCTCCACAAGCCCGTAGTCCCCGTCGCCGCGACGGTAGATGACGTTGATCTTCTCGGTCTCCGAGTTCGTGAAGACGAGGAACGCAACCTTGAGTTCGTCGAGTTCGCTGAACGCCTCGGCCGGCGTCATGGCCTTCGACGCGAGCTTCTCCGGCACAATGCCGAGGTCCTCCATGGAGGCGCCGGCAAACGCCATGGCCACGTCGGCCGTAGCATCCACACCCTTGTGGTGCCTGATGCGCTCCTTGTGTCGCCGTATCTGCCGCTCCACCTTCTCTATCGAACGATCGAAGGCGGACCTCATGTCATCGGCCGTCTGCTCGCTCGAGATGACGGCACGGGACGCATGCACGGTGACATCCGCGATGCAGCGATGTCCTTCCGTGGTGAAGACGACGTGCGCCTCGTCCACGCGGTCGAAATAGCGTGCCAGGCGTTCTATCCTGCTGTCGACGTGCTCCCTCAACTCCGGCTCGAGTTCACAGTGTCTGCACGTGAGCCTCGTCCTCATGCCCGCTCCTTTCCCAACATGCTGCCTTCCGTGGACGGGCGTCGCTGGCTCAGCGCCGCGACCGCCTCGTGAGCACGATACGAACTCCTGACGAACGGCCCCGCAGACACCCAACGGAACCCCATCGACCTGCACATCACGGCGAGTTCGTCGAATTCCTCGGGCGGCACGAAACGCGCCACCGGGTAGTGGTCAACCGACGGCCTGAGATACTGACCCAGGCAGACGATCTCCGCCCCCGCCGACCTGATATCCGCGAGAGTTCGTTCGAGTTCCTCTCGCGTCTCTCCTATTCCCAGCATCAACGACGACTTGACGAACGCCCCGGACCTCGAGGCTGCGGCGTGCGACAGCACGTCGAGCGATCGCTCGTAGCGCGCGCGCCCTCTCACCATCGGGTAGAGCCGCCGGACCGTCTCGACGTTGTGACCGAAGACGTCCGGCCCGGATCCGAGAACTACATCGATGGCCTCCCGCGAGCCGTTGAAGTCCGGAACCAGCACCTCGACACCCACGCCGGTCCTGGAGGCGCGCACGGCCCGGACGGTCGCGGCGAATTGAGACGCCCCGCCGTCCGCTAGGTCGTCCCGCGTCACAGACGTCACCACCACGAAATCGAGCCCGAGCGTCGTGGCCGCCGAGGCCACCTCATCGGGCTCCGCTGGGTCCAGCGGGAGCGGATCTGCGTGTGAGACCGCGCAGAATCTGCAGTCCCGGGTGCATCTGTCTCCCAGGATCATGAATGTCGCCGTTCCCCGGGAGAAGCAATCGACACGATTCGGACACTTCGCCTCGTCGCACACGGTGTTCAGACGATGCGACTCAAGCGTCTTCCGAACCCGCCTTGTCTCCCCGAAGTCGGTCATAGGCTTCGTCAGCCAGCCCGGAAGGCGCACCCCCATCTTCACTCGACGTCTATCCTCCCCAGCCTCTCACCCGGCGCGACCGTCGAGTCCTCCTGCGCCAGGATCTCGGCCAGAGTTCCCGTGTAGCGAGAGATTACAGCCATCGCAGTCTTGTCCTCGACCGACTCCACCACTAGCAACTCGTCGCCCTCGTGCACGGCAGCACCCGGGTCCACCTTCCAGTACGAGATGGTGAACTCGATCGCTTCCGTCTCCGCCGCTTCCAGGATGATGTCTCTGAGCACGTCTCCCCGCCCTCCGAGTCGATCAGATCTCCTTGCGGAGATTGGCCCTCAGGATCCTCATCTGCTCGCGATACTTAGCCACCGCGCGCCGCGATATTGTGAACCCCATCCTCCTGAGTTCCTCCGCCACCTTCTGATCCGAGAGCGGCTTCTTCTTGTCTTCCTTGCTGATGATATCCTGCATCGCGTCTCGTACGGCCTTGGAGGCGATCTCGTCGCCGTTACTCGTCCGTATGCCACTGGAGAAGAAGTACTTCAGCTCGAAGGTCCCCCTCGGTGTCTGCACGTACTTGCCGCGCGTCACCCGACTGACCGTCGACTCGTGCATGCTGACGTCATCGGCTATCTGCTGGAGTGTCAGAGGTTTGAGGGCCGACACGCCCTTGTTGAAGAAACCGATCTGGGCGCGGACTATGCTTTCTGTCACTCGGACCATCGTACGACGCCGATTCTCGATGCTCTGCACGATCCACCGCGCCGCCTTGAGCTTCTTGGATATGAATTCCTTCTCTTCTGAAGCGGAGTCGGTGGACAGAATGCGACGATAGGTCGGATTGATGCGCACGCGGGGAACGTCCGAATCGTTGAGGTAGACGACGTAGTCCCCGTCGACCTCCTCGATCACAAGATCGGGCGTGATGTAGCCGGGGTCGCCGATGATGGGATCGATGCGAGGCCTCGGGTCGAGCTTTGCGATCTCGCCGATAGCCTCCCGCAGGTCCTCGGTCGTGACAGAGAGCTTCCTTCTGATGGCGTCGTACTTGCACGACTTCAGTTCCTCGAAGCTGGTCGAGACCACCTTCGCGGCCAGCGTGTCCCCGAGTCCCTTTCGCTGCAGCTGGAGAAGCAGACACTCCTCTATGGTCCGCGCCGCGATGCCAGCGGGGTCGAGCGCCTGCAGGATCTTGAGCGCCCTCTCAACGGTCTCGACGTCGGTCTTGAGCGCCCTGGCGATCTCTTCCAGAGTGTCCCGGACGTAGCCGTCCGAATCCAGCTCGTCGATAATGTACTCGGCGATGCCGACGAGCGCGTCGTCCTCGCATTCCATGTGAAGCTGGTGTTTCAGCTCGTCCTCGAACGTCACCATGGCCACGGGGACGCGCTCGAACCGCTCGTCATCGTCATCCCTCGCGAAGTTCTGCCCGTAGGCGTGCGAGTAGACGTCGTCCAGGTAGTCGTCCCAGTCGAGCTCCTCGCCGGTGGCGTCCTTCTCCTCCGTGCTTTCGTCCTTCTCCTCCGCGCTCTCGGCCTTCTCCTCCGCGCTCTCGGCCTTCTCGGCCTCCGGTTCAGGCGCCTCCTCGGTCTGCCGGTCGTCCGCCGGCCCCTCCCGGTCCTCTGTCGCCTCCGGTTCGGCCACCTCCTTCTCGAGTTCCGCTTCTTCCTCCTCGAGACGCTCGAGCAGCGGATTCTGGAGCAGCTCCTGCTTGAGGAACTGCTCCAGCTCCAGCGTCGACACCTGGAGGATCTTGAGCGCCATCTGCAGCCGCGGCGTCATCACAAGCTGCTGCTGCATTCGCATGTGAATTCCGTGCTTAAGATCCATCACAGTCTCCCTCTAGCCCGTTGGCCCCGGGGACGATCTTCAGGTCGCCCCGGAGGGGCCCCGCGCGCGGAACCCGATCCTTGAGGTATCATGACCCTTATCAGAGACGGAACCGCTCTCCCAGATACAGCTTCCGCGCCTCCTCGTTCGACGCCAACTCGTCGGCGCTCCCCGAAAGCAGGATCTCACCCTCGTACAGGATATAGGCTCTATCGGTCACCGACAACGTCTCGCGAACGCTGTGATCGGTAATTAGGATCCCTATGCCTCTGTCCCTGAGTCTTCTGATGATCGCCTGAATGTCCTGAACCACTATCGGGTCGATGCCGACGAAAGGCTCGTCCAGCAATAAGAAAGCCGGTCGAGTCACGAGCGCCCGCGTGATCTCCACTCGCCTCCGCTCCCCTCCGGAGAGCGTGCGGGCTGAACGATCGCGCAGCTCCTCGATTCCCAGCTCGCCCAGGAGCTCCGCCAGCCTCTCTTCGCGCTCCGCCCGACTGCCGCCGAGCGTCTCCAGAATGGCGCTGACATTCTGCGCTACTGTCAGCCCCCTGAAAATGGACGACTCCTGTGACAGGTACCCCACGCCGAGGCGGGCGCGCCGGTACATCGGGAGTCGGGTGACATCGTCACCGTCGAGGTGGACCGCGCCCTCATCCGGCGTCAGAAGCCCGACGATCATGTGGAAAGTCGTTGTTTTCCCGGCGCCGTTGGGGCCCAGAAGTCCCACGACTTCCCCCTGCTCGAGACTGAGCTTCACGTTATTGACCACGGCGCGCCCGCCGTAGCGCTTGACCAGTCCCGTCACGCCGAGGGTGCGGGGTGCTACCGCACCTCCGTTTCCCGGTCTGTCAGTCTTCCTCGACAAGCTCCCCCTCCGGCGTCCGCACGAACGCCTTGAAGTCACTCTTCACCCTGATGTTCTTGAGGTCGGGGTCGGCCTCTACGCCGACGCCCGTCATCACGTCCTTGCCTTTGGTCACGCGAACGGGACGGTCCGATTCGACCTTCCCCTTCCGCTCGTCCCAGTTGAGTCTCTCGGTTGTCAGAATAGTGCCGTCGGCCGCGTACACCACGACGTTGCCGAGCACTTCCATATCATTGGTCCGTCGGGCCAGGATGCCCTCGTCCGCTGTGAGCGTCGACCGTATCTCACCCGCCTCATCGAAGAAGTCGACTCGAAGGACCATCATCTCGACACGGTCCGCGTCCTCGTAGACGAGCGCGTGCTCCGCCGAGATGGACCAGACCCTGTCGCCCTCTCGCGTCTGGGTCAGCGTGAACCCGTCCACCTCCTGGTCGGCGAGCGTTCTCGATCTCCTGAGCCCGCCCTCCTCATCTCCACCGCACCCGAAGAGCAGCAGCAGTGCGAGGACGGCGGCGAGTCTGAGGACAAGGGGCGGCTTCATCGTACTCCGTTCTCTTGTGTGGCAATCTCGCATCGCCTCGTGAAATGCATCCGGCGCCTGCGTGCGCGCCGCGCTCCCAATATACCCGAGAAGCGCCCGCTCCTCAAGGCGTCCCGCCAACTACGGCGGAAGACCCGACGAGGTTCTCAAGTGTGGAGGATAGCAGAATGCTGAATGAGGGGTCAACAAGCAGGCTCGGGCAGGCGCTAGCCCATTGCGCGCAGGCAGTCATGGATGTGAATGACTCCCCGGGGCTTGCCTTCATCGGTCACTATCACCAGGGAAGTAATGGGGCCGGGTTCGTTCGTCTCCATCTTCTCAAGGGCGTCGGCCACGAGTTCGTCCTCGCCCACCGTTCTCGGAGCCGGCGTCATCACGTCGCCCACACGCGCGTTCAGGACGTCGGTTCTCTTCATGATGATTCGCTTGAGGTCTCCGTCCGCGACGATGCCGACCAGCCTCTGGTCCCCATCGACCACCATTGTCAGGCCAAGCCGCTTCCCGGCTATCTCCACTATGGCGTCCTTCATGAGCGCGTCCGCCGATACCACGGGAAGCGCGTCGCCGGAGTGCATGACGTCCCTGACCCTGAGGAGAAGTCGTCGCCCCAACGCGCCGGCCGGGTGGAACGAGACGAAGGCGTCTCTGTCTATCTCCTTCTCCGTCAGAACCGCCACGGCAAGCGCGTCTCCAAGCGCCAGCGCCGCCGTCGTACTCGCCGTCGGTACGAGATCCATGGGGCATGCCTCTCGCTCCACACGCACGTCCACGACGATGTCCGACCGTGACGCGAGCGTCGACCCGACGTCGCCGGTGATCGCGACGATCGTGACGCCGATGTCACGTACTAGCGGCAGCAGTTGAAGCAGTTCCTCGCCTTCCCCGCTCTTGGAGATGGCGAGCACAACGTCGCCCCTGCCCACCATTCCGACGTCGCCGTGCCCGGCGTCCGCCGGGTGAAGGAAGAACGCTCTCGTCCCGGTGCTCGCAAACGTGGCGGCTATCTTCCGCGCCACGAGTCCGGACTTGCCGACGCCGCAGACGACGATGCTCCCGGGTGACTCCAGTATCGCGCGGACCGCCTTGACGAATCCTTCACCGACACGCTTCGACAGCCCGTCGATAGCGTCGCGCTCCACGCGGAGGACCTCCTGTCCCGTGCTCAGGAGCTCTTCGTCCGAAAGACTGCGATCGCCCGCCGTCCTCCCGATGTCCGTCCCCTTGCTCAAGAGCGCCTCCCGCACCGCACGCGAACGTCATCGTCCGTCACCGCGGGCACAATCAGATACTGGCCAGAAACTGCGAGACCACGTCCTTCCAGTCGCCCCTTGACTTCAGGATACTCTCGACCGTCTCGCGCACGGCTCCGCTGCCGCCGGGCGCCTCGGTGACGTGCGGAGCGGACTCCAGGAGGTCGGTGCACGCGTCGCCCACCGCCACCCCGATACCCACCGCCTGTATGGACGCCATGTCCACCAGGTCATCGCCGACATACGCTATGCCCGAGAGCGCGACGCCGTGCCGCTCGGCGATCTCGCGCACGACGTCGAGCTTCCGCTGCTCGCCCTGATAGAGCTCCGTAACACCCAGCATCTCGGCGCGGCGCTTCACTATTTCCGACACGCGCGCCGAGAGGAAGATTACCTCGATGCCGGCATACTGCGCCACCTTGATCCCGATGCCGTCGCGCACGGAAAATTCCTTGATCTCCTCGCCGGAGGGACCCAGAACAAGGTGCGCGTTCGTCAGCACGCCGTCCACGTCCAGTATCAGCAGCCTTATGCCGGCCGCCGTGCTCTTGTCGAGTGCCAGCATCCCCTACCCTCCTGACCCGCGCACTGCTCGCGCCACGCGGAGAACGCCTTCCAGGAGTTCCCTCAGTTCCGACAGCGGTATCATCGAATGCGCGTCCGACAGCGCCGATCCGGGCCTCGGATGCGTCTCGATGAAGAGGGCGTCGCACCCCGCCGCGCACGCGGCTCGGGCCAGAACGGGCACGAACTCCGGCTGCCCGCCCGACACGCCCGAGGCCGCGCCGGGCAGCTGCACGCTGTGCGTCGCATCGAAGACCACCGGGCATCCGAAACCCCGCATGATCTCGATGGAGCGCATGTCCACGACCAGATCGTGGTAACCGAACGACGCGCCCCGCTCCGTCAGAAGAACGCGCTCGTTGCCCGCCGCGGCCGCCTTGGCCACGACCCGTCCCATGTCGTCAGGGGCCATGAACTGCCCCTTCTTGATGTTCAGAGGTAGCCCGGTCCGTGCCGCGGCTTCGAGAAGGCGGGTCTGCCTGCAGAGGAAGGCCGGTATCTGCAGGGCATCCAGCACCTCTGAAGCCGGTCCCACCTCGCAGCGCTCGTGAACGTCGGAGAGCACCGGAACCCCCAGCTCGCTCTTGACACGCTTGAGCGCGCGGAGCCCGTCATCCAGCCCGGGACCGGCGTGCGAGCCCGGAGACGACCTGTTGTCCTTGAGGTAGGACGACTTGAACACGAAGGGCATGTCGAGGTCGGCGGCCACCTCCTTGATGCGTCCGGCCACATCGAGGGTGAGTTCCTCGCCCTCGATGACGCACGGTCCGGCGATCAGGGCCAGAGGCCTGCCTTCGCCGATCTTGACATCTCCTATGCTAACGACGCGCTCCGCCATCGACCTTGCCCCCTGACGCGTGCTCGAGCGACCCGGAACCGCCGCTCATCCTGTGTTCGAGAGCGGCCGCGACGAATTCCCTGAACAGCGGATGCGCGACTCCCGGCCGCGAACGGAACTCCGGATGGAACTGGCAACACACGAACCAGGGATGGTCCGCGATCTCGACCATCTCCACCAGGTCGGCGCTCTTATGGATACCGGACGACACCAGTCCCTTCGATTCCAGCTGCGCCCTGAATTCGTTGTTGTACTCGTACCTGTGGCGGTGCCGCTCACGCACGTCGCTTTCCCCGTAGACCTCGTGCGCGCGCGTGCCCTCGACGATGTGGCAGTCGTAGCCGCCCAGTCTCATCGTGCCGCCCATGTTGACCACCGATTTCTGCTCCGGGAGAAGGTCTATGACCGGATAGGCGGTGTCTGGATCAAACTCAGTGGAGTGCGCGGCTTCGAGACCACACACATTCCTGGCAAATTCGATCACGGCGCAGTGCAGTCCGAGACAGATCCCCAAGTACGGCACACCCCGGCTCCGCGCATAGCGAGCGCTCTCGATCTTGCCTTCGACGCCCCGTTCCCCGAAGCCCCCGGGAACGAGCACGCCGTCGCACCCCGCGAGCACTCCCGCCGCATCGCCGGTCCGCTCGATCTCCTCGACGTCTACCCACATCAGGTTGACCCTTGCGTCGTTCTCGACGCCCGCATGCACGAACGCCTCGGTTATGCTCTTGTAGGAATCCTGAAGCTCGATGTACTTGCCGCAGATGGCTATCGATACCTCCCGCGACGGGTTTGCTATGCGATCGACGACCGATTCCATCCTGCCGAGGTCCGCGGGACCCGCGTCCATCCCGAGCTTCGTGAGCACGATGGCGTCGAGCCCGTCGGCGTGGAAACGAAGCGGCACCTCGTAGATCGAGGGAACGTCCCGCGCATCGATGACCGCGCTGGTCTCCACGTTGCAGAAGAGCGCGATCTTCTCCTTTAGATCGTCCGTCAGGGGACGCTCCGTGCGGCAGATGAGGATGTCCGGCTGGATGCCGATGTCCCTGAGCGCGCGCACGCTGTGCTGCGTGGGCTTGGTCTTCAGCTCGCCGGCCGCCTTGATGTACGGCACCAGGGTCAGATGAACGTAGAGGACGTTCTCGGCGCCTTTGTCGAGACGCATCTGACGAATGGCCTCGAGGAACGGCAGGCTCTCGATGTCACCGACCGTGCCACCGATCTCGACGATAACGACGTCGGTGTCGGTGCCCTCAGAGACCCTGTCGATACGTTCCTTGATCTCGTTCGTGACGTGAGGGATCACCTGGACCGTCCCGCCGAGGTAGTCGCCCCGCCTCTCCTTCGTGATGACGGCCTCGTAGATCTGCCCCGCGGTGATATTGTTGTTCTGGCCGAGTTCCTTCCCGACGAAACGCTCGTAGTGGCCGAGGTCCAGGTCGGTCTCGGCCCCGTCGTCCGTGACGAACACTTCGCCGTGCTGGAACGGGCTCATCGTGCCGGGATCGACATTGAGGTAGGGGTCGCACTTCTGAAGCGTCACCGACAGCCCTCTGCTCTCCAGGAGGTACCCGATGGAAGCGGAGGCAATCCCCTTTCCCAGAGCGGACACCACACCGCCCGTCACGAAGATGTGCTTTGGCATCGTGCCAGCGCTCCTTTGTGGAGATGTGTGAGGAGAGAAGCCAAATATCGGAATCAGCCGGCGGAAATAAGCCTCTCGACTTCGGCGACGTCGTCCGGGCGGTCCACCGACCGCGTCTGTCTGTCGGTCATCAAGAGGCCAACGCTCATGCCGTTCTCAACGGCTCGGAGCTGCTCCA
This sequence comes from Candidatus Eiseniibacteriota bacterium, assembly GCA_043819135.1. Lineage (GTDB taxonomy): Bacteria > Joyebacterota > Joyebacteria > Joyebacterales > Joyebacteraceae > JALGZG01. Next base: position 52,803 of record JBDRFG010000072.1, read on the forward strand.
GCGACTCCCGCAGCTCAAGCGTCCCTCTGGAAAGAGACGCGAACCGCTCGAGTGCCCGGCGCCGGAAGCAGTATATCCCAACGTGGTGGAGATACAAAGGGCTAACGCCGGCGGCTTCTGTCACGTGCGGCACCGGGGCCCGCGAGAAGTACAGCACCCTACCACCCGCCCCGGCCACGACCTTGACCACGTCCGGGCTTAGATAGCCCTCCTCGTCGTCCGCTCCGAATGCCAGCGTCGCAAGGTCGAGCCCGCCGTCAGCGGCGAGAGCCTCCACCGTGCGGTCGATGTCGGAGGGAGAGATCATAGGCTGGTCGGCCTGGAGGTTGACGACGACGTCGGCCTCAATGTCGCGGATCGCGGCGGCCACGCGGTCGCTGCCGGTCGCGCACCGTTCCCGGACCATCAGGGTTTGTCCCCCGAAGGACGAGACCGTCCGTTCGACCTCCGCGCTGTCCGTCGCGACGAACACCTCGTCGATTCCCGACGCGAGGGAGAGGCGCTCGAACACAAGTCGCACGAGCGGCTTGCCAGCGACCTCCGCCAGCACCTTCCTGGGGAATCTAGTTGAATCCAGGCGCGCAGGAATGACGCCGACGACTCGGCAGCTCGCCAACTGGCACCTCCCCTTGCCCTACTCGCACCCTACTCGTAATCGAGGACCACCACTCTCGGCGTGTCCGAAAGATCCTTCGCTTCGATCTTCACGGTCGTGCTGTCGGTCCGCTCGACGTGTTCCATCAGCTTGAGGAAGTCGTCGACCGGCTGGATCGGAAAGCCCAGCGCGTCCGTCTTGTAGTGCATCGGGATGATGATTCGCGCTCCGAGGGCCTCGGCGGTCTTCTTCGCTTCCTCAGGGCCTATGGTGTAGTAGCCACCGACGGGCGCCAGCAGAACGTCCACGACCCCCAGGGCCGCCGTCTCCTCGGCCGAAAGCACATGGCCGAGATCCCCGAGGTGCCCCACCTTCATGCCGTCAACGTCCATCACGTAGATATTGTTGCGCCCGCGGTCCTGCCCCTTGCTATCGTCATGGAATGTCGCGATGCCCCTTATCGCGATCCCCTTGACCGTGCGTTCTGCGGGGTCTCGGACGATCTCGGGCCCGCCCGTCACGGTCTCGACCGCGTTATGGTCCGCGTGCTCGTGGCTGACGGTCACCACATCCGCGTGCGTGCTGATGGGCGGATAGCCCACGGCCCCGTCATAGGAGCCGGCCTCGAACGGGTCCGTAACGACCCTGGTGCCGTCCTTCGATTCGACCAGGAACGAAGCGTGCCCCAGCCATGTGATCTTCATTGTCTCGTGCTCCTCTCGAGGCTTCCCGGCGCTGCCCCGCGCAGGGTGTAGCAACGACAAAGGGGCCCCGCGGGAACGCGGACGTTCCCCAGCGATGCCCCTCCTGATTCCATCGCAACCTGGTGTTCGCTTGTTCGTACGGACGTTTCCTCGCCCAGCGCTGGACCTCCCCCATCCCGGTCGCCACTCTCTGGCTGCAACTCGACGTCCACCTCCGCGTCCTACTGGATGCGCACGCGCTTCCTGTCGCGGCCCCAACGCTCGAACGTCACGTGCCCGTCCGTCAGAGCGAAGAGAGTGTCGTCACCACCCCGTCCCACATTCTCCCCAGGATAGAACTTGGTGCCCCGCTGCCTGAGAATGATGGTCCCCGCACGGACGAACTGCCCGCCGAAGCGCTTGATGCCGAGTCGTTGCGCGCTGGAATCGCGCCCGTTTCTCGAACTACCGACGCCCTTCTTGTGTGCCAATTCACCAACCCCCTGTTGGACCTGCCGTTCTGGCTCAGGCGACCTACGCCTGCGTGGCTATGCCCGTGATGCGGAGCTCCGTGAAGCCCTGCCTGTGTCCCTTCTTAACCTGGTAGCCCTTCCTGCGCTTCTTCTTGTACACGATCACCTTCCGGCCCTTACCGTGCCCTACGATCTCCGCGTTGACCTTCGCGCTGTCGACGAGCGGCGTGCCTACCTTCATGTCTCCAGCAACGCTCAGCGCCAGCACGTCAGGCATTTCGACGGCCTCGCCGACCTCGCTCTTCATCCGCGGTACGCGGATGACGTCCCCCTGGGACACCCTGAACTGGAGTCCTCCGGTCCTGATTACGGCGTAATCCACGACTCCTCCCGGACTGTCTCGTAACTCACTTTCGGGTCGCCTTTTCTACAAACTGACATCCTATATTCCTGACCTCCCGTCTGTCAAGCAGCAAGTGGCCGCGGATTGGCGGTCTCCCCCTCGCACGCTGCGCCCCCACGCACCCCGACCCCCTGCTTTCGGCCCGAGAGACCTCGCGATCCTCGCTCCGGCCTTTGCTCTGACAACTCGCCACTGCCCCGCGCTTGTGCTATTCTCCGCAAATCTCTGCCATCTCAGCTGGAAAGGCCGCTCAATGACGATTCCTCATCTTGGCGAGATCCTCTCGATTACGGCGGCTCTCATGTGGGCCGGTTCAGTGGTTCTGTTCCGTATGAGCGTGCGCAACCTCGCGCCTCTGGGACTCAACTTCTTCAAGAACATCGTTGCCGCGATACTCCTGTCGGTGACGCTCATCGTATTCCGACAGAACCTCTTTCGCGACGCGCCCCTCCTCGACTACGCGATTCTGGCCCTGAGCGGAGTTCTGGGGATCGCCGTCGGCGACACTCTCTTCTTCAAGAGCCTCAACATTGTCGGCGCCGGTCTCTCGCAGATAGTGAGTCTCGCCTACAGCCCCTTCGTCATCCTCTTCACCTTCTCCTTTCTCGGTGAGAGGCTCAGTCCCGGTGACCTCGTAGGAGCGTGCCTCATTCTCCTTGGGATACTGCTCACGACCGCTCGCGAACCGTCATCCGGTCTCACCGCGAAGGACATGCGACGTGGCGTCGGTCTCGCAACCCTGGCCGTCGCCCTGAATGCCCTCGGCGTCACTATCGCCAAGCCCGTCCTGGACCGTTCACCCGTCCTCTGGTCGACCGCCGTCAGACTCCTCGCGGGCGTCGCCGCCCTGATGCTCCTGACGGTTGTGTCTCCGCGACGTCGCTATCTGTGGACGACGCTGAGACCATCGCGCTCCTGGAGGGTAGCCATCCCCGCGGCCGTGCTCGGCGCCTACCTGGCGATGATAGTCTGGATAGGGGGCATGAAGTACACGCAGGCCTCGACCGCCTCGATACTGAACCAGACGAGCGCCGTCTTTGTGCTCCCGCTGGCGGCCGTGTTCCTCCACGAACGCATCACCCTCCGGAAATCCGTGGCAGTAACCATGGCGCTGGCCGGCGTGTTGCTCGTCACCCTCACCTGAGGCGACCTCCACGCGTCGCCGGCGCGAACGGGCCGTACATGAGCTGACCGGAGCCACGCGGCTCCGGTCTCTTCGGCCTGGCACGATTCCTCTGTGGAAGCCTACTGGACGCCACCGCCCCTTGCGGCAGCCTCGACCTCGGCGATCAGCTTCTCCAACCGGTACGGCTTTTGAACGAAGCCAACCACCCCGCCATCCACGAATTTGCCGACGACCTCCTGTTCGCTGAACCCGCTCGAGACGACCACGCGTACGTCCTCGCGAATCTTGCGGAGCTCCCGGAACGCCTCCTCCCCACCCATCCTTGGCATCGTCAGATCGAGGAGTACGCACGAAATCTCCTCAGCGTGTTCACGATAGTAGTCCACGGCTTCGCACCCATCGGCCGCGCCGACCACGGCGAACCCCGCCTGCTCGAGTAGCCTCATCCCGATATCACGCACCGCGTCCTCGTCGTCAACGATGAGGACGGTGCCGCCCTCCTCGCGGGCCGTCGCTTCCACCTCTTGCTTCGGCGGCTGCACAACGGGACAGCTCCCAACCGGTAGAAGGACCGTGAAAGTGGTGCCGCACCCCTTCTCGCTTGCCACATTGATCGCGCCCGAGTGGCCCCGAATGATGCCCAGGGTTGACGCGAGTCCCAATCCTCGCCCCGTGAACTTCGTCGAGAAGAACGGTTCGAACATCCTTTGCACGGTCTCCTCGTCCATCCCGCATCCCGTGTCGCGGACCTCCAGGAACAGGTAGTCCCCCTCGGGAAGATGGTCATCCACATACGTCCCGCTCAGATACGCCCTGTCGCAGTTCCTCACGCCGGTTCGCAGCGCGACAACGCCCCCTTCGTCCCCGATCGAGTCCGACGCATTGGTGATGAGGTTAAGAACCACCTGGTGAAGCTGCGTGACATCGGCGACCACCGGCGGAAGGTGACTGCACAGGTCGTAGCTGAGGGCGACGTTCTTCGCCACCGACACCTCCAACAGGTTCCCTATTTCCGTCACCACCGAGTTCACGTCCACCGCCTCTATCACGAAGCTCCCCTTCCCCGAGTATGCGAGCATCTGTCTCGACAGCTCGGCCGCCCTTTCAGTCGACGCCCTCGCCTCAGTGAGGCTGTGGGCGGCGGGCGACCCCTGGTCCACCTGCAGGAGCCCGAGTTCGATGTTCCCGAGCACTCCGGTCAGCAGGTTGTTGAAGTCGTGCGCTATCCCACCGGCAAGCACGCCGAGACTCTCCAGCTTCTGTGCGTGCCGGACCTGTCCCTCAAGTCTCTCTCTTTCCTCCTCCGCCAGCTTCCGCTCGATGGCCAAGGCGATGTTGTCGGACACGAACATCATGACCTGGAAATCGCTCTCCGAGTACGGCGAGCTCTCCTGGTAGCTCTGCACGACGACAACTCCGATGACCTTGCCCCCGGCCTTGAGGGGAACGCCGAGCCAGATTGCCGACGGGGCGCCGATGAGCTCGACCTCGCCGGCGGCGACCAGATCCTGGAACGCGGCCTCGTTGATCATCTGCGCCCGCCCAAGCCTGCGTACATAGTCCGTCAGGCTCTTCTTGAGAGGAGCCGGCGCGAGCTCTGCGTTGTCATCGAATTCGTCGACGTGGTAAGGGAAAGTGTAACTGTCTGTGTCCTCGTGGTACAGCGCAACGTAGAAGTTCGTGGTGTCGATGAGCCTTCCGAGCTCGCGGTGGATAGTGGCCAGCAGTTCCCCGAGGTTGTCGGACTCACTGACCGCCTGCGACACGTTGAGGAGGACCGACTTGACCTCCTCGGCCTCCTTGCGCTGTGAGATGTCCTGAACGGCGCCGTAGACGCGCACAACGCGACCGGTGGCGGGGTCCTTCTCCGCTCGGGCGTAGTCCCTGACCCACTTCGTGCTGCCGTCCTTCCGAACCATGCGAAAGTCGACCGCGGCGGGCCTTCCGTCCAGAAGCGCGCGGAGCTGCCGTTTGACGGCCGGCATGTCGTCCGGGTGGGCAACAGGAGACCACACCTCGTGCGCCATGAACTCCGCATCGGTGTAGCCCGTCATCTCCTCGATCGCGCCGGTCACCCACTCCCTCGCGAGCGCTCCGTCCGCCGCCACCGCGAAAGCGTATGCGAAGTCGGAGATCAGACTCGACACGACACGGTATCGCTCCTCGCTCTCGCGGAGAGCGTCCTCGGCCCCTCTGTGATCCGTCATGTCCTGAACGGCCCCGTAGATCCACGCGACTCCGCCACCCTCGGAGTCGCACACGGGCCGCGCGTAGTCGCGCATCCACCGCACCGTGCCGTCCTTGCGAACGATCCGGTAGTCGACGATGCAAGGCTCGCCGTTCAGGAGGTGTTTGAGTTGTCCGTAAGCTATCGAGAGGTCATCAGGGTGCAGCAGACGCTCCCAGCCGCCGGCGGCCTTGAGTTCGTCGACGCTGTACCCCGTCATCAGCGTCAGCGCTCCCGCCACCCACTCGCTCGTCAGCTTCCCATCGGGAGCCACCCGGAAGGCGTAGGCGTAGTCCGATATCAGGCCGGAGATAAGCCGGTACCGCTCTTCGCTCTCGCGACGCGCCTCCTCCGCCTCCGCTCGCGGGTCGCCCTCGCGGGGCCCCGCACCCGCCGCACAGCGAAGCAGGCTCAGCTCGGCGATGAGCTCCTCTCTGGTCCTGTCCTCGTGACCCATCCTGTCGACCACCCTTTGCCGTGGCTTTGGGCGTGTCCGGGCACGCGAGAGCAGAGAAGAGCTACGCGCGCCGGCCTATTCGCCCGTGATATCCAGAAACTCAGGGTCCTCGCGCAGAGGCTCGAAGTCCGTGTCGAGCCTGGCCCTCGGTCCGAGTGACTTGTCAAGACCGACGGCGGTGCCGAGTTCCCTCAGTGCCTCGTCCCGCATCCCGGCCTTCGAGTAGTAGCAGGCCAGGTGGTAGTACGGTTCACCGAGCTCCGGATTCAGCTCCACCGCCGCCCGGCCTGCCTCGAAAGCCCTTTCCCAGTTTTCCTCTTCACAGAGACGGTAGCCTTCGAGAACGAGCGCCCATTCCTTCCACATGTCGAAGATCCGCCTCAACTCCGCGATCGGATCCTCGTGGTCATCGACCCGAAGGTCGCAGTAGACGTCGTTGTATCCGCCGTATCCGCCGCCCTCGCGCACTATCAGGATCGCGGCGGACTGCATACCTCTGGAGTCGCCGCCGGCCGCCTGCCCGGCCTCGAGCGCGCGCATCAGCTTCTCGCCGAGAATGCCCCCGCTCTCGCCAAACGCGCGAGCCATCGCGTCGACCGTTTTCCCACTGACCAGGATATTTCCTTGCGCCGTGAAGTTCGGCCCGCTCTCGTGACCCGCCCAGTCCATGCACTCGTCGCCGGTGTACGCGTGCGAGTTCCCCCCGGCGTCGACCATGCCCACCTGACGCTGCGCGGCGTCCGAATCATGAGCGAGCAGGCTCTCCATCGCCGCCTCAACGCTCATGCCCTCTTCCAGCATCGCGAGTCCCAGAGGACCGAACGTCGTGTTCCCGTAGGCCTGCGAAGCTACTGCGCCCACGTTCGCCCTGGCCCAGGGGACCACGGACCCGACGGCGAAGAACTTCGACTGCACGGCGACGCCGAGGTCTCCGGTCGCTGGGTCATACCCGACAATGGAGAACGTCGCGATCGGCTCCGATGCCGTCGCCGTCCCGTGAAGCGGAAGCGCCACGGCGCACGCGGCCATCATTACGAGCGCGGCCGGGAACGCCTTGCTTGCCTTTCTGATGCAAGTGTGGGGCCAGATTCCTGAATCACTCATCGTGTTCACGTCCTCCCGTGCGGCTTGCCGCATGCCGGATATCGTCACTGAACGGACCCTCACCTATCTTGCCCAGCAGCTCGTGAAACCACTCCTCCGCCCGCTTGCGCTTCGCGGCAAGATCTTCTTCATCTGCAATAAACATGAGCTCAGTCAGCCGCGTGACGTCGCTCGCCGGCAGGTCGTAGTGCACGTACCGAGTGTGGAAATTGTGGCGCGTCGGGTCGTGGAGGATCCGCAGCGCCTGCACCAGCGGCCTCAACGTGTAGGACTGGTAGAAGGCGACCGCCTCGATGACGTTTCCCCTGTTCAGCTCCTTCTTCGTCAGGATCTGGAACAGGCCGAACAGCACGCGGAGCTCAGCCACTCGCTCCCTGAGCGTCCTGGCGAACGACTCTGCGTCCAGCGGGTCGAAGCGCACGACACCGGTCTTGTCGAAGTAGACGCGGGGCCGTCCGTGGATCGCGGGCTGCAGGAACTTGTCCTCCGCCCCGGACTTCATCACCACGAAATCCAGCATGAGAAACGGACTCGCACCCTCGAGCGTGTAGAAGGCCTGGGAGTGGCCGTGCCAGGTGGGCTCCGGCAGACGGTACCTGACGTCCACGGCCGACAGCGTGGCCAGCGTGCGTTCCACGACGCCGAACACGTCCTCCACCCGGTCATCGTCACAGGCCACCTGAAGGTCTATGTCCGACCATTCGTCGACCCGGTCGAACGAGACCGCCCCCGCTTCCCACATCGCCTGGACGTAATCAAGCGGCTCGAGGGCGCCTCTCATCGCATCGAGGACCGCCTCACGGCCCACGTCGTACTGCGGCATGTTGCTCCTCCGCGTGGTTGCGGACCCCGGCTGCGCCGGTCAGTCCTTGAGGTCTCTGACGGTGACTATGCTGAAATCGAGATCCTTGAAGGAGCGCGCTGTCCTCTTCGCCTCCCGGTCGATGGCCTGAGCGCCGCGACCGGAAAACTCGTTCTTCTGGATCTGGGAGAGGATGAGCAGCTCGAAGGCGGTCGACCTCATCCAGTCGACGTCGACGCGATACCCGCACACTGCCATCGCCTGCGTCCTGTCCAGGAAGCGCCTGAGCACCCGCCTGTCTATGCGAAGCGTGCTGCAGGACGAGAACATGATGAAGCGGTTGGCGCACTTGCCCTCCATCAGCTTGCCAAGGTCATCTATGGAGTAGGAGTGCTTCCCTATCTGCAGCTCTCTGGCGCTGCCATGGGTGGCCAGATAGAGGATGGGATAGCGGTCGTAGCGCTTCTGCATCCACTTCCCTATGTAGAGTTCGAACTCCTCTATGGTCGCGCAGTCGACGTGGATGTAGTCGATGAGCGCGTTCAGGTTGAGGAGGTCCAGAAGCGGTTCGACGCTCGAAGGAGTCCGCAGATCCGGATCCCATATCCCCTCGATGCAGAAGATGCCCTTGGTCTGACCTCGCTTTCTCATTCGTCCTCCGCGGCAGCGACCACCGCGCGCCGAGTGTGTTCAGCAACCGCCGCCGCGAGATGCGCGCCGCTCAGGACCAGCAGGCTCGCGATATAGACCCAGGAAAGAAGCGCCAGCAGCGTCCCCAGCGAACCGTACACGAGGTTGTAACGCATGCGTCCGCTCGACAGGAAGAGTGTGAACAGCGTGGTGCCCGCCCAGAGAGCCAGCGAACATGCGGAGGCGCCCGCGAGCGCCTCCCTCCACAACACCTTCGTTCGCGGAAGCCACTTGTACAACAGCGTCAGGATCACCATGATAAACACCGACAGGGCCGCCGTCGATGGCACCAGCCCGAAAACCGAAGCGGCCCCCCTCTGCGCGGCCCCCCAGTCGCCGGGCAGAATGACACGCGCCTTCGCCACAAGATAGAGGAGCACGAGGCCCACCAGACTCGCGACCATCGCAAGCGCGAGCAGCCTCTCCCCGAGGAGGTTCCTTTCGCGGGCCGACGGCCACGCGCGGTTGAGATTCCGGACCAGAGTGCTGAACGCGCTGGTCGCCGCCCACAGGAGACCGGCGACACCGATCCCGCCGACCGTACCCCGAACGCGCACGACGGCCGTGACGTTCTGACGAACGAGCTCACGCGATACGGGTAGAAAGCGCAACACGGCCTCGAGCAGCCGCTCCTGCGCGTCGGCGGTCTCGAGCACCCTGCTTCCAACGGCTATTAGCAAAAGCAGCAGAGGAAACATGGAGAAGACCGCGTAGAAACTCATGCTGGCGGCCGCCTCCGGCCCGCGCTCGCATCCGAGCCGGAGAAACGCGGTCCGAAGGATTCGGAAGGTCGCTCGCACAGGTCGCATAGCAGCCCCAACCTTGTGTACACTTCGTCGCGCCCGACCGACCGCTGCGGCCGACGCCACTAGCTCTCGGAGGAAACCTGCTGAGCGAGTTCTTCGAGGCGGTGAATCGCCTTGGTGATCTCGTTGAGACGGAATTCGATCGAGTTCAGGATCCAGAACTGAAAATGCTCCACTCGGCCCTGCTTGTGGATCATCCAGATGATCTTTACGGACACCAGCAGCACACCGAGCTCGATGGAGAAGATCGGCGGCAGCGGCATCTCAACGCCGAGGGCGTGACGAAGCACGTCCACGACAAAGAGGAGCGCAATTGCGCTCAGAAACATGACGTTCAACACTCGGTCTCGCTTGTTCGACGCGACACCACCGATCTGACCGACGAGAGTGCGTATCTTCTCTTTCTCGTTCCTGAACTGCTCCAGCTCCTCCTGAAGAGCCGTGGTGTCCATTGATGCCATTCCTGACCTCCATGCTCGCCGGCTCCGTCCCTGTCGCCCGCGCCCGCGACTTCCCTCATTCCCAGAACCTCTCGAATCGCTCCCGTGACGCCTTGCAGATGGGACAGGTCTCGGGCGGCTGCTCGCGCGCGCACAGATATCCGCACACCCGACACCGCCATACCGGCAGGGAGCCCTTCCCGGGCGCGGCCCCGCCCTGCGGAACCGCGCTCACGCGCGCTCTTTGATCTTGCGTAGCCGGCCGCCTCTCCGGTATTGCCTCGAGCGCCCTACCACCCTCGAGGACTTCCTTCGACACGTACAGGGCGCAATAGCAGGCGCCCCACTCCGCGAGGTCGGCGTCCCTGTAGTCGCATGGACACACTATGTCCAGGTCTTCCGCCGCGTCACCGGACGCCAGACGACAGGGGCAGCTTCCGTACCCGAAGCGCCCCTCGTTGACGAGGAGCCCCTCCGCCAGTGCGCCTGAGAACGCGGGGTCGGGATTGAGATGGTAGCCGCTGGATTCGGCATCGCGGTCCAGTACGGCTCGGAGCGCCTCTGTTTCCTCGTTCGGAATGCTGGAGTCAGTGCTCAAAACCCGAGGATCTCCTTCGCCTCGTCCGGCTTGTATCCGTTCACCGACCGGACCCCGTCGATCACGAGCGTCGGGAAAGACACGGCCGGATTCCACCTGCGCACCTCACCAAGCGCCGCATCCCGCTCGGCGCTCTCGAGCTTGTCGACGTACACGACCGCGAACACCACGCCCTCGCTCTCAAGAAACTGCCTCATCTTCTTGCACCATACGCACGTCGACAGACCGTACATGACGACGTCGTGCTCCGACGCTCCACCCGGTCCGTCACCCGCCGTCGACATCATCTGCCTTTCCCCTTATCGCCGAACGCCACGCCCGAGGACGCGCTCGACGTCCTCGATCTTGCCCGTCAGACGTCCGGTCGCTCCCTTACGGTCATCTATCGTGATCGAGGTGAGAACGCGCGGCGCGAACTCGCGCGCGGCGCGGTGGCACTTCAGGATGAGGCCTATCACCTCATCCTCGTTCCCCTCGACCGTGGTCTCCATCGCGCCGAGCCTGTAGTCCAGGCCGGAGTCGTCTATTATGGCGACTATCTTCGCGACGTGTTCGCTCAGCGCCTCCCCGACGCCGACCGGCAGCACGCTGAAGCTCGCAAGCAAGGCGACCTCCCCTCTCGATCCCGGAAGCTAGGTCCTTCGGAAGACCAAAACGCTCGACGACATTGTGCCGGGATCGAACTCCGCACCGACGAAGCTCCCCTTGTGAGCGATCAGCTCGAATCCGGCCTCACGGTGCGCCTGGACGTACCCCTCGCCGCGCACGGGGAAGAGAGTCGCCTCCCCCTCGAAAACGGAACGCTCTCCGTCGCTAAGGCGCGTTCTGAAGAGCACCTTCTCCTCCGAGATCTCCGGGTAGCTTCGTTCGAACACGAGGCCCGTGCCCTGCACGGGCACGTCCTCGAACGTGTATGACCCCTGATTGAGAACGAAGTCCCAGTTGACGGTCTGGACCACCCACGTCGCGTCCTGCGTCAGGCGCTCGCGCAACGCCCAGAGGAAGTCCGAGAGCCGGTGAGTCGCCAGGTGAGACGCCACGTTGCCTATACAGTAGGCGGCCCCGAACAGGCCCTTCAGCGAGCCGATGTCTTCCATGCCAAGCACGCGGAACTTGGACGCGGGATACGTCTTCTTCGCACGCTCTATCATCCATTGGTCGAGGTCGACGCCGAGAGTCTCGTACCCCTGAGATGCAAGACGTCCGCAGTAGTCGCCGGTCCCGCAGCCCACGTCAAGCACACGCGTCGCGCTCGAGGGGAAGCGACTTCGGAGAAACGAATACGTCTCTTCGTCGAACGGAAAGACAGCGTCGTAGTACCCAGCGAACTCCGAATAGAACGACATACACATAGCTCCCGTCCGCCGGGCTATTCCCCGGCCCGTCACTTGGTTATCCTGGCCCACGTGTCACGCAGTGAGACCGTCCTGTTGAACACCAGAGCGCCTTGTCCCGAATCCGCACCGTCGATGCAGAAATACCCCTGCCTCAGGAACTGATATGTGGTTCCCGGTCCGGCATCACGGAGGCCGGGTTCCACCATGCATCCAGCGAGCACGCTCAGCGACTCGGGATTCAGAAGCTCCTTGAAGTCCTTCGTGCCGTCGCTGTCGCCACGCAGCAGAAGGTGATCGAAGAGCCGCACCTCCGCAGGAACGGCGTGCCGGGCCGAGACCCAGTGAAGCGTGCCCCTGACCTTGCGACCGTCAGGCGCCTCTCCACCGCGCGAACCGGGATCGTACGTGCAGTGCAGTTCCGTCACCTCCCCCGTCGCCTCGTCCCTGACCACGCTCTCGCAGGTTACCAGATACGCGTGCTTCAGCCGGACCTCCCTGCCGGGCGCAAGCCGGAAGAACTTCTTCGGTGGGTCCTCCATGAAATCCTCGCGCTCGACGTACACCACCTTCGAGAACGGCAGCTCCCGTGACCCGCCGTCCGGATCCTCCGGGTTGTTTACGGCCGAGAACATCTCGACCTCGTCGTCGGGGTAGTTGTCTATCACGACCCGCAGAGGCCTTAGCACCGCCATCACGCGCTGGGACACCCTGTTCAGATCCTCCCTCAGGCAGTGCTCCAGCAGCGCCACGTCGATGACGCTGTCCGTTTTGGCGACGCCGACCCGCCTGAGGAACTCCTTGATGGATGCCGGAGTGTAGCCCCGCCTCCTGAGGCCCGCGAGCGTGGGCATGCGCGGGTCGTTCCATCCCCACACATGCCCCTCGCCCACGAGTTCTTTCAAGCGCCGCTTGCTCAGCACCGTGCGGCTCAGGTAGAGGCGCGCGAACTCGATCTGCCGCGGATGGTGGATCCCCAGCTCGTCCAGATACCAGTCATACAGCGGTCGATGGTCCTCGAACTCTATCGAGCATATGGAATGCGTTATCCCCTCGATGGAATCGCTCTGCCCGTGAGTCCAGTCGTACGTGGGATAGATGCTCCACTTGCTGCCCGTTCGGTGGTGCGCGGCGTGGAGAATCCTGTACATCACCGGGTCGCGCAGATTGATGTTCGGGGAGGCCATGTCGATCTTCGCGCGCAAGGTCCTCCTACCGTTGTCGAATTCGCCCGCGCGCATGCGCTCGAAGAGGTCCAGGTTCTCCTCGACGGTGCGGTCGCGGTAGGGACTGTTCGTGCCGGGATCGGTCAGTGTGCCGCGGTACTCTCTGGTCTCGTCCGGACTCAGGTCGCAGACGTAGGCCTTGCCGTCCCTGATGAGCTTGAGCGCGTACTCGTACAGCTCGTCGAAATAGTCGGACGCGTAGTGGAGCCGGTCGCCCCAGTCGTAGCCGAGCCACCGGATGTCCTCCATGATCGAGTCTACGAACTCCGTCTCCTCCGCCAGTGGGTTGGTATCGTCGAACCGGAGGTTGCAGGAGCCCCCATACTCCGCGGCGATGCTGAAGTTGAGATTGAAGGCCTTGGCGTGCCCAATGTGAAGGCAGCCGTTGGGCTCCGGTGGGAAGCGCGTTTGCACCCGTCCGTCGTTCTTGCCGGTCCGAATGTCCTCCTCGACTATCGCCCTGACGAAATCGACGGAGCCGGATGTCTCGGAAGCTGCCATCAGCGCTCTCCAATGGTAGGTGCGTTAACCCGCGCCTGCTCGGGCTGGAAGCCCGTCAAGAGCGCATTCTACAGCTACCGTGCGTGCTGTTCAAGGACGGGACTGAGCTGTTGATCTCATCCCGGGCCACCCTTCGGCTATTTCGTTATCATGCTCTCTGGCATCTGCACCGTCACGACCTCGCCCTTCGCACACACCTCGCCCTCGGCCAGAACGGTGGCCGTCACAATGACCTTTCTGCCCTTGATCTCCTTGACCGCTCCCCTGAGTTCGAGCGGCACGCCAAGAGGCGTCGGCCTGAGGTAGTCTACATGAAGAGACGCCGTCACGAAACGGAAGGCGGGCTCGCTGCCCATCTCTCTGCCCTCGGCCTTGTAGGCCGCGGCCGAGGCCGTTCCGGTGCTGTGGCAGTCGATCAGCGACGCGATCAGGCCGCCGTAAACGTACCCCGGGATGGCCGTGTGGTACGGCTCCGGAGTGAACGTGCACACGGCCTCGTCGCCGTCCCAGTAGCTCTTGATCTGGTGGCCGTCCGCGTTGAGCCGCCCGCATCCGAAGCAGTGGCTCACGTCGTCCGGGTAGTAGTCCTGGAACGCCTTCGTGGGCATGCCGTGGTCCTTTCAGGCTTCAGGGGCGCTCCCGCCCGGCCCCCGCGCTACTTGTAGTCCTCTCTCACCGGGTAAAACACGTCTGTGATCCGACAGGCCGTCACCGCTCGGCCCGAATGAGGTATGTCCGGCGGTACGATCGCGACGCGCCCCGGCACGAGCGTCTTCATTTCATCCCCGACGCTCAGCTCGAACTCGCCCTCGACGAGGCTGACTATCTGCTCGTGCAAATGGCTGTGCTCGGGCATCGACGCCCCCGCTTCGATCTCCCAATACGCGATCGTCATGTTGTCCGAGTGGACGAACCTGACCCGGAAGCCCGGGACCGGCTGTCTCTCCCTGATGTCCGAAAGCTCCAGAAACGGCATCGCACTCTCCCCTGGCGGCGCGCATGTTCTCGGCCGCCGCCGGAACCTCCAACCTGGCGCGGAGCGAACCTATTCGTCGGCCCACTCCCTGAGCTCCCGTTTGATCTTCTCCTCGACCTTCCTGCCTATCTCTTCCCAGTCGTCCTCGGCACTGTCGGACTCCTCGAGCCACTTGCGTATGCCCGTACGGACCTTCTCCTCGACCCGGTCGCCGATCTCCTCCCACTCGTCCTCCCTGCGGATGCAGACGCGCGCCTTCTTGTTGCGGTGTTGCCTCGCACCGCCACCGAGCATCACGACGGCGCCCAGCAGGAACCCGAGATCGTAGAGCGCACCGACGTTGTTCGACTCGTACATACTGACGTTCTTCGAGAAGAGACTGACAATGAACGTAACCACACAGATGAGACCATGCCACAGGCCGTTCCAGAAACCTGCCGGCGCGGACTCGAACCTCTCGGTTCCCGCCGCACAGCCGGCGCACACAAGAAGCAGGAGGGCCGCCGGAAGTGCCAGCACCCTCAGACGTCTGATGTTCATCCAGTCCTCCTCTCGCGCACACGAAGCTCGAGCCTCACCTCACGTCATCAACGGAAATACCCCGTTCCTTCGCCTTGCGGTCCATCCACTGCCCGGAATTTTCCGGGGGCCGTTCGACTTCGCCCTCGGGCCGCCGCTCCATGGCGAGCGCCTCCACGGCACAGGCGGACACGCACACTCCGCACCCCACGCATCGCGCGTAGTCTACCACCGACAGATCCCCGTCCTTTGAAAGCGCACCGAACTGACACCGGCGGACGCACGCCCCGCATCCCGTGCACCTGTCCTCCGCCACGACAGCACGGAAGTCGGACCTGGCCACGGCCGTGGGGACACCGAACTCCGCCACACCTCTCATGACGCCGCAACAGCACGTGCAGCAATTGCAGATGTAGAATATCTGGTCGCGCTGGTTCATCGTCGAGTGCACGAGCCCCTCGTCCGCCGCCTGCGCCAGGATACGGCGGGCCTCGTACTTCGTGATCGGGCGCGTTTCTCCGCTCCCGTCGAAGACGCCCTCCTTCGGGGCGAAAACGAGGCAGTTCTCCACAGTGTGGTCACAGCCCTTGCCGATGAGCTTCTGCTGCACGCGGCAGATGCAGTTTCGCACGCCCCACGCCCCGGCCCTTTCGAGGAGCTCCGACGCTCTCTCATACGGGAATATGTCCAGATCCTGCGGGACGGACTCGTCGACGGGTATCACCCTGTGGACCGACGCCCCGCCGTCCGCGTTGCTGCCCCCTTCGCTCTCCGTCATCCAGTTCTCGAACAGAACAGCCATCTCCTCGTCCATCCGGCCGAGCTGCTGCTCGTAGACGCCGACGATGAACGGCATCAGCGAGTACCCGGGACCTGACTCCCCTCCGGCCACACGGATGAGTCCATTGCTGCGCATCTCACTCAGCATGCGGGCCGCCGTCTCTCCGTCCACGCCCCCGCGCTCACCTATCTGCGCGGCCGGTTCGGGGCTCAGCCGCATCACGCACGCGAGCTCCGCTTCCTCGCGAGTGAAGAGCTTCTCGAGCAGCCTCAACTCGGCTCCGCTCGTTGTCGCCGCGAACCCGTTTGGGATCTCGTCAAGCCGTCTTGCCAACCTTCTGTAGACATCATCACTCATCCGACGTCTCCGATCAGATCCCACGGGCCGTGTGGATGGTTCCCAGCCTGTCTTCGTCCAGCGTAACGTATTCCGCGTGGAGGTTGCATGTCAGGCACGAGTGCACCGGAAGCACGCAGACCAGTCCTCCCCGCGCCAGGTCAGGCGACGGCCCCGCGCGCATCGCGACTACTCCGTGCTCTTGCGAGAGCGACACGAGCGGTGCATCGCGTGTCGCCGCTCCGGGCCATCCGAGGCTCGCCTCGCCGAAGACCGTTCGGCCGTCCAGATCCTCGATGGAGTCAAGAGACAGGTGCACGGCGCCTCCGTACAAGAGCGCCCGCCCGGACTCAGGATAGACGCCTATGACGGGGCAGGCAACCGCAACGGCGATGTCCTCTATAGAACAGGCCCCGATGGCAACCTGCGTCAGATCGTAGAAGACGGAGTTGCCGGGCCTGATCTCGTCGACGCCGGGGAACCCGTCCACCAGGCTGGCGCTGGGCGTGTCCCCTATGGAGATGGCGCAATCACCCACACCCTGCGAAGCGAGCAGGGCTTTCGCAGCACCCAGCCTCTGCATCGCCTGCGCGTGAGCACGGACAACGCCCTCGCTCGTCCTCTCGTGGTACACGAGCCCGTTGTGCGTCAGCACACCGACGAATTCCAGGCCGGCGGCTCCCAGCACTGCGCCGAACACGGCAGACAACAGCGCCTCGTCGTCCCACGAGACGCCCGCTCGCCCGTAGCCCACGTCGACCTTCATCCAGACGCGGAGCTTCGCCGTCACCCTCCGAGCCAGAGCCTCCACCGCCTCCGTGGAGTCGACGACGACGCCCAGCCGCACGCGTTCGGCCAGCTCCGCGACCGCTTCGAGTTCCCGGAGGTTCACGGGCGACGCGACCGTCACGTCCGTCCACCCGTCGCCCGCGAAGTACCGGGCCATCTCGACCGATGAGACCGTTATCCCATTGACACCGAAGTCCCTGAACCATCGCCCCACGCCCAGGGACTGGTGCGTCTTGAAGTGAGGGCGAAACGCGACGCCCGTCGAAGCCGCGCGCTCCGCCATACGCTCGACGTTGCGGAGGACCCTGTCCCGGTCGAGGACGAGGGTCGGCCGTTCGATGTTCAGTCTGTCCAGCGATGCGTGGCTGCCGCCCACCGCGTCCTCCCGGCGTTGTGTGTCCGCCCTTGACCCTCGCCCGTGCGCCCCACCGCTACGACGCGCTCCCGAAGAGGATCACACCGCCTACGACAACGCATGTGGCGAAGAGCGCCCACGGCTGCATCGTGCCGGCGAGCGGCAGGACCTGCGCGGCGCTGAGCACAAGGGTCGCGCCCGACAGCACGCCGAGTCCGAAGAGGGCGCCGCCCGCGTGTCTCACCACCCGCTCCGAATCGGACACGCCCGAGAACATGGAAGCCACCAGCAGTCCAACGAGATAGGTCGCACCGAAGCAGGCCCAGGTGCGAAGCAATCCCGCCTCGTAGCGCCCTTCGTAGGAACCGTAGAGAATGGCGGCTCCGCACAGCAGACCGAAGACGATGAGCGCGACGCCCACGTATCGCCCGATGATCACCGGCGTCTCCCCCTTTCGCTCCGCGTGAACCGGAGTGCGGACCACGTGTCGTCTATGGCGTAGACCTTGCAGTCCACGAGGCCCGGTTTCGCGTGGATCAGTCGTATGGTAGCCATGGCGCATGCGCGGTGGCGAGGGAACGCCTACCACCCCGTGCTGCTGCCGCTCCCTTCAGTGGGGTTCAGGAATTCGTTGAACTCAGATGCCGAGACAAGATCGCAGGCGCTGAACGGTGAACCCTCCGTGCTCGTGAGCCATCGCAGACTGCTGAGCGTGTCGGCCCTGGCGGGGATCTCCACTCTGGTCGAATCGGCCTCGAACAGCACCTTCCACCCGTCTCCCTCAAGGGCGAGTCGGCCGGCGGCAAAGGCCCACGTGCCCGTCGCCACGGGTGTGGCCTCCGGTCGCATCTGCCGCTCAAACCGCCGGTCCCGTTCCTCCTCCACAACCAGGAAGCTGCCGTCGTTCTCTAGCACAAGCACCATGCACGTGTCGCCGCTCGCGACGCTCACGTACTCTCCGTCGAGCCCGGCGTACTCCACCGGAGTGGGCACGGTGCTACCGCACGCCCTAAGAAGCATGGTCGCGACGACGACCGCGACCCAAACCCGTCCGCGCGTCACCAACCCTGAGTCAACCCGCATGCGACCCCCGGCGCAAGAAGCGCTAGTCGAGCGCCATCTCGAACAGCTCCACGTCCAGCAGCCGGTCGAACTTCTTTCCCACCCTGTGCATCACTCCAACGGAGGAGAAGCCGCTGGACAGCAGCAGCTCCCGACTGGCCACGTTGCCACTCTCGACACGCGCAATGAGCACACCGTGGCCCGCCGTCCGCGCGCGCTCCACGATGGCCTCATGAAGCGCGTGTCCAATGCCCCTCCGCCTGTGCGTGGCCCGCACAAAGAGCGACCCTTCTACAGTACGGGCGTAGGCGCCTCTCTCGGACCACGGAGTCAGCGATGCCCAGCCCACTATCTCCGAGTCGCTTTCGGCGACCAGGATCGGGTACGCGTCGTCCCCGTGGGAATCGAACCACTCTCGCCCACGCTCACCGTTTCGAGGCTCCGTGTCGAAGGTGCTCGTGCCGCTCGCCACCTCATTATTGTAGATCTCGTTCATGGCTGCGAGATCCGCGGCCCGCGCCGTCCGCACCCTCACGAGGACCTCCCCGGCGCCTTTGACGCGCGCCGTTCCTTCGTGGCCTACGATTCTCCGGCGTCTGAATCGGGGAGCAACTCCTCGAATCTCTTTCTGTCGAATCCTACGATCGCCTCTTCTCCGACAAGCGTCACCGGAGTGCCCCTGAATCCCAGTTCCTTGAAGTCTGCCATCGCCTGCTCGTCCTCGAGGACGTTTCGCTCAGTGAACTCGATGCCCTTCTCGTTCAGGTAGGCCTTCACCCCGGCGCAGTGCTGGCATCCCGTCACCGTGTAGACGACTATCTCCTTGCCCTCCAAGGGTCCCTCCTCGTTGTCCGGGACGTAGCATTCAGCGGACGCCCGAAGAGCTTACCGACTCCGCTCCCCGACGTCTCGCCTGCGCTCTCCCAGAAGAACGGTATTGCGAAGCTGCTCCGGACCCGCCGCCGCCATCCACTTGACGTCGAATCCCGGTTCCTGCGTGATCTGCGCGACGTGCATGAGCGCCCTGAGGTGGTAGTTGCGTTCGTCGGCCGAACCCATGAGCACGAACACCGCGTGCACGGGCGGCACACCCTCGCCGAACTTGATGCCCTGCCTCGAACGGGCGAGCAGCAGCCGGAAGACGCCCTCTCCCTCCACGACGATATGTGGGATCGCGAGTCCGGCTCTCAGCGCGGTGGTCGACTCGTTCTCACGCTCAACAAGGAGGTCGTAGACGCGGTCCTCGCTCATGCCGAGTTCGCCGGCGAGCGTGCCCGCGATCCCACGGAAGAAGTCCCAGACCGACTCCGGTTCCTCCCTGTCGAGGATCGTGCACTCGTGGATCATGCAGTCGAAGCGGTCCTCGATGATGTCGTCGCGCTCCTTGAGGATATCCCTGAGCTCGCCCTCCAGAGCGGGGACGGAGGTCACGAGGTCGCGGTCGGTCACGCGGCGCAC
>JBDRFG010000073.1:0-2429 GCA_043819135.1 Candidatus Eiseniibacteriota bacterium
CGGCGGAAGCGACCGGAACGTCCTCGAGTGGTTCAACCGCTCACACTACATACCGATAACAACGATGATCAAGCGGTTCACCGTCAGCGACCGCCTGGGCGGACTCGAGATAGCCGCAAAGACGGTCGACCTCGTCCCGGCACTCATGGAAGAGACCAGGACCCTGCTGACGCGGCGCCACGGTGTAGAGGACTTCAACCTCGAGGCCAAGTCGGAGCAGATGCAGCAGCGCAACGAGCAGGAGGGCTTCTTCAACATCATCTTCTGGGCCATAGCCTTCGTCTCGCTCTTCGTCGGCGGGGTGGTCATCGCGAACATCATGCTCGCGTCCATCACGGAACGCATCCGTGAGATTGGCGTCAGGAAGGCCATAGGTGCGTCTGACCGCGACATGTTCACCCAGTTCCTCGCGGAGGCGGTGGTCGTCACGGCCGCCGGGGGCGTCGTCGGGCTGATCGTGGGTCTCGGCCTCGTCGCCGTCGTCGACAACGTGCTTGGCATGCCCACGTCTCTCTCGCCCGGCATAATGATAGCCGCTTTCCTGTGCGCCGTCGGCGTAGGGCTCGTGTTCGGGCTCTTCCCCGCCATGAAGGCGGGCAGGCTGAGCCCGATCGAAGCGCTCCGCTACGAATAGGAGAACACGCACACCGTGAACGTCCTCGAGAGCATCGGCGGAGGACTCGCCTCGATCTGGTCGCACAAGCTGCGCTCGGCGCTGACGCTGTTCGGCATCGTCGTCGGCGTGGCGTCCGTCATCGCCATGTTCTCGTTCGTCGGCGGCATCAGCACGCGAATCATGGAGGACTTCGAACAGCTGGGCTACGACAACGTCTTCTTCGTAGGGTCCAGACCGCCCGACAATCCCGACGACCTGGCGAGCCTCAGGGTCTCGAAGGGGCTGACGCTCGAGGACACCGAGGTGCTCCGAAGAGAGGTCCCCGAGATCGAGTGGATCTCCCCCGCGGTCGACTCGCGCGTCGTCGGACGGGCCGGGAGCGAGGCGAGGCATTTCGAAGTCTACGGCGCGACGCCGGACGGGTTCCAGATACTCAAGCTCGAGATCGGCGAGGGCCGGGAGTTTACCTGGATGGATGTCGAGAACCACACGCGCGTGGTCGTCCTCGGTCAGGTCATCAAGGAGGACCTCTTCGGCGAAGCCAACGCCGTCGGCGAGGACATGCTCATCGGCAGGCACAGGTTCCGCGTAGTGGGCGTGCTCCGCATGAAGGAATTCAGCCAGATGTTCGGCAACGACGGCCAGAATGAAGACCAGGAGCGCGTCTACATACCGGTCACGACCAGCATGCACTATCTGACCGGCTCGAAGAACATCGACTACTTCGCCATCAGGATACGCGAGGGCTCGGACATCGGTGCTGCCTACGACAAGATACACACGACGCTCGTCCGCGAGCATCGTCAGGTAGAGGACTTCCAGATACAGAACGTCGCCGAGCAGATAGCGGAGGCCATCGCAGGAGTGGAGCAGATCACGAGTACATGGAACATGATCCTCTCCAGCATCGCCACGGTCTCACTTCTGGTGGGAGGGATCGGGCTGCTGTCGGTTCTCATCATCTCGGTCAACGAGCGCCTGCGTGAGATCGGCATCAGGAAGGCCGTCGGCGCCGAGGACCGGGCGATATTCCAGCAGTTCATCGTGGAGTCCGTGACCATCAGCGTCGTCGGAGGCCTGATCGGAGTGGCCCTCGGGGCCGGGCTCTGCGCGCTCATCACCGTCGCAGCCAACGCGATGGGCCAGGACTTCGTCATACCGGTCTCGATGACCGGCGTCGCGCTCGGGATGTCGTTCGCAGTGGCGGTCGGATTCCTGTTCGGCCTCTATCCTGCCATCAAGGCATCGAAGCTCGACCCCATCGAGGCAATGTCCAGATACGCATGACGTGAAAACGAAGGGAATCACCGTGTTTGAGAGCATAGCAAAGGACTCCACGTCGAGCGCGTCCGTGCTCACGAGACTGGCGGCCAGGGAACTGGCCGAGATGGCGGAGGCCTCCGACGCCTCCGAATCCGGGGCGTTCTGGGAGGAACTGCACAGCGCGTGCATGGAACTCGTCAGAGCGAAGCGCGAGATGGCGTCCATCATAAACCTGGTGAGCCAGGTGCTCAGCACCACGGAGAGATGCGTTCTGTCGGGAGTCTCTCCCGACACGGCCAGGCGAATCGTCTACATGGAGTGCAACAGGATCTGGGAGTCGAGCGAGACGTTGCTCGAGGAACTCGGCCTGGAAGGAGCGGGGTTGGTGCCCGCGGGCGGCACGGTCGCTACGGTGAGCACGAGCGAGAGCGTACGGGCGGTCCTGGCCGCCGCGGTCCGAAGCGGCACCGAGTGTCGTGTCCTCGTCTCCGAATCCCGCCCCTCCAACGAGGGAGTCGAGTTCGGGACCAGTCTCCCCGCGTGGGGCATA
>JBDRFG010000074.1:0-48371 GCA_043819135.1 Candidatus Eiseniibacteriota bacterium
TCCTCCACCCACCCAAGCTCCGTACCGTTCACGAAATAGATCGTGCTCCAGCTCGAACCACCGTCCGTCGAAACATCCACGTAACCGAAGTCAGCGTTCGTCTCCAGAACGTACCGCTCCCAGAAGCTCAACACAGGCATCGCGGCGGAACTCAGGTCGATTCCGGATGCCAACGTGGCCTTGACATCGACGCTGTTCTCGTACGTCGTGCCCGGACTGTCTGTGAAGGAGGTCGAGCCGCTGTAAGCAGCTTCAGTCGTGTAGCCCCACGCGCCGCCGAAGGTCCAGTTGCCCGAGGCCTGGTTCTCCATGTCGTCGAAGAACGGGTAGTCCGCCGCATTCGCAGTTGCAGCCGGCAGAGCCAGCATCGCCACGAGTAATGCCGCGGCCACGATTCCGGCAAGCCCGATCATTCCCGTACGTACCTCTCGATTCCGAGTCATCGTCACGTCCTCCTCACTGGTTGCGGAGTGTGCGAGGAACTCCGATCTGGCGGGGCAGTCCTAGGAGACACGTCCTACCCACGATAGCTCCGAAAGCGACATATCAATGAAGGCAGGTCAGTTTATCACGGGAAAGCACACACGTCAAGAAGCCCCTTCAGGAGGGGGAGACCTGCCTGCGGTCGCTTTAATCGGTGCTCTGCGCGGCGCCTGCACCGCGGGTCCGGACGGAGGCGTCGTGCGGCGTGTTCAGCCCGCGACGGCGCTTCTTCGGCGCCTGAGTTGCGAGACGACGACGCCGGCCAGCATGAGCGCGCAACCCACGAGAGCTCTGGACGAGTACGTCTCGTCCAGGACGGCCCACCCGCCGACGGCCGCGAAGACCGCCTCGAGTCCCAGGATGATGGCCGCGTGCGAGGGAGGCGTCTTGCGCTGCCCGACAAGCTGGAGCGTGTAGGCGATGCCGACGGAGATGAACCCGCCGTAGAGGATCGGTCCGGCGGCGGCAATGATGCCGTCCATGCGAATGTCCTCGGTCACGAGAGCCGTCACGAAGCTCAGGATGGCGCAGGTGGCGAACTGCATGAACGCGAGGGTGCCGACGTCGATCCGCTTGATGAGCCATCCGACGAGGATGACGTGTCCGGCCCAGAAGAACGCTCCGGCGAGAACGAGCGAGTCGCCCAGGCCGATGGTGAAGCGCTCCGTCACGCTGAGAAGGAACAGCCCCACTATCCCCAGTGCCGCGCCTGCCCAGGCGGTCGCTCCGGGGCGCATCTTCCAGAGGAGTCCCAGTATGGGAACGATGATCACGTAGAGTCCCGTGATGAACCCGGCCTTGCCCGCGGTCGTATACACGATGCCGAACTGCTGCAGGGACGCGCCTCCGTAGAGAAGCGCACCGGCAGCGAGGCCGCTCAGGAGCAACTCGCGCAGGGGAGGGCGCTCGGGTGAAGCGGTCGCGGGGGACCAGGCGGACGGCCGCGCCTGCCTTGAGGCCGGATACCCTCCGTCTTCCCGCCGCCGCGCGAGCGCGATGAGCGGCAGCATGGGCAGGCTTCCCAACGCGAACCGCACGGCGTTGAACGTGAAGGGGCCGATGTGGTCCATCGCGACGCGCTGCGCCACGAACGCGAATCCCCAGATGGCGGAAGCGAGCAAGAGGAGCGACTCGGAGACGAGCGGTCTCTCCTGCTCTCCCGGCGCTTCGTGTCCGTTCCGGCGTGTCGACTCGTTCAAGAGCGCTGCCTCTTCCCGTGTTCTGTTTGCGTCGGGGCAACCCGGCCCGCCTTTGGGCATCCATCTTGCATGAGGCAGCGATTATACGCGGGCGCCCGCGGCCTGGGAACCGGTATCAGTCGGCTCGCGAAGCCCGTAGGCGTCGTCTGACCGCCGGGGCCGCATTCCTGAGTGAAGGCCATGCCCCGTGAGCGGCCACGATCACGCCCACGCCCCGAGGGCGGTCCCGAGCTTGAAAGCGGGGCGGCCCGTGTCTATTATATATAGTGCGCGCATGAGTAGCGCGCGCGTGAGACCAGGCGTCAGGAGAGAAATGCCGAGCCACCGCAGGACACTCGCACTCATCACGGCCGCGCTAGCCGCGGCCGTCCTGTACCCGTCGACCGCCCAGGCCTACGTTGGGCCGGGGGCGGGCTTCGCCGTGGTCGGTTCGCTCGCCGTCGTCTTCATCACGTTCTTTCTGGCAATGGGCTCTCTCATCTCCTGGCCGTTCCGCGCGCTCCGGCGCGCCGTCAGGTCGCGGCATCTGCGCGGTCCCGCCGAGATCAAGCGCGCGATAGTTCTCGGGCTCGACGGACTCGACCCCGTGCTCACGACACGCTTCATGGACAAGGGCTTGCTTCCCAACTTCAAGAAGCTCGCGGACGAGGGCACGTTCAAGCCCCTGCAGACCTCGTGTCCGTCGATGTCGCCGGTAGCGTGGTCAACGTTCGCCACCGGCGTCGATGCGTCGCGGCACAACATATTCGACTTCCTCGCGCGCGACGAGAAGACGTACTTCCCCATACTCTCGTCGACCCGCATCAGCAATCCCGAGAAGAGCATCAAGCTGGGCAAATTCACCATCCCGATCGGCAAGCCGTCGATCCGGCTCATGCGGAAGAGCAAGACGTTCTGGAGCGTGCTGGACGACTGCTATGTGCCGTGTCACGTCTTGCGTGTTCCCATTACGTTCCCGCCCGAGAAGATGAAGAATGGCGTCATCCTCTCCGCGATGTGCGTGCCGGACCTCCGCGGGAGCCAGGGCAGTTTCACGATGTTCACGACCGACAGCGAGAAGGCGGGCGCCTACACCGGCGGCACGCTGCTTCTCGTTGGGCGTGACGGCAACACCGTCAGGGGAGAGCTACCTGGCCCGCCGTCGCCGTTCAACCCTGACGCCGCCGAGATGACCGTCCCGTTCACCGCGACGATCGACGAGTTCAGCGAGGCCGTCAGCTTCGACTTCGGCGGGAACGAGGTCACGCTGTCCGCGAGGGAATACTCCGAGTGGCTGACCATCGAGTTCAACGCGGGGCTCGGTGTGAAGGTGAAGGGCATAGTCAAACTGTACGTCACGTCTATTAGCCCGCACTTCGAGCTCTACGTCACGCCCATCAACATCGATCCCGACAACCCGGCGATGCCCATCAGCGACCCGTCGATGTTCGCGCAGTACCTGGCAAAGCTCCAGGGCAGCTACGCGACGCTCGGTCTCGCCGAGGACACGTGGGCGCTGAACGAGAGGATGATAGACGAGTCCGCGTTCCTCGAGCAGACGTATGCGATCCATGAGGAGCGCGAGAAGATGTTCTTCAACTCGCTCAAGAAGAACCGGAACGGGCTGACGGCGGTCGTGTTCGACGCGACCGACCGCATCCAGCACATGTTCATGCGTTATCTCGATCCCGGGAACCCCGCGAACCGCGACAAGGACACTGACTTGCACGCCGGGGCCATCGAGGAACTCTACGTGAAGATGGACGGGCTCCTGGCGCGAGTGATGGAGCACGTCGACGATAAGACGCTCCTGTGTGTCATCTCCGACCACGGTTTCAAGCAGTTCAAGCGGGGCGTCAACATCAACACGTGGGCGCTCGAGAACGGCTACATGAAGGCGGAGGGCGGCGTCCCGGGCGAGAGCAGCGCCATCGGGGAATACCTGCGCGGCGTCGACTGGTCGCAGACGAAGGTCTACCAGCTGGGACTCTCCGGTATCTACATCAACAAGAAGGGCCGCGAGGCACAGGGGCTGGTCAAGTCGTCCGACTACAAGGCCTTCAAGAGAGAGATCAAGGAGAAGCTCGAGGGGCTCAAAGACCCCGACACGGGAGAGATCGCCATCACGTCGGTCTACGACACCGAGGAGATCATGAGCGGGCCGTACACCGATGGGGCGCCTGACCTCATTATCGGCTACAACGTCGGCTACAGGGCGTCCTGGGACGCGGCCGTCGGGAAGTCCAGCGAGACTGTCATCGAAGACAACCTCAAGTCCTGGAGCGGGGACCACTGCATCGACTACAAGCTTGCACCGGGAGTCCTCTTCACAAACCGTAAGGTCGTGGCCGACAGGCCCGGGCTGATAGACATGGGTCCGTCCATTCTCGACCTCTTCGGAGTGAAGATCCCGGAGTTCATGATGGGGAGGCCCATCTTCAGCGCCCGAGAGGACGAATAGCATGCGGCAGAGGTTCACACACGGAAGTTTCCGGAGCGGCGCGGTCATGCAGGGCGTGGCAGTCCCGTGGGGCATAGCGGTCCCGTGGGGCGCGGCTCTTCTATTGACGGTGCTCGTGGCCGCGCTGGTTTTGCCGGGATGTACGGCGGAGACACCCGAGGTCGAACTTGCGGAGGAAGACAGGGCGGCGCTCGCGTCGCTCGGTTACGTCGCGAACGAGCTCCGGGAGAGCGGAGGCGCGCGCACCGAGAAGAAGGTGCTGGTGCTCGGAATCGACGGGATGGACTGGCTCATCACCTCGCGGCTCCTGGACGAGGGCAAGCTACCTCACTTCCGGGCACTCGCGGGCAAGGGTGGCTTCAGCCCGCTCCTTTCGAGCATCCCGCCGCAGAGCCCCGTGGCCTGGTCGAACTTCATCACGGGCGCGGACCCGGGTGGCCACGGCATATTCGACTTCGTGCATCGCAACAGGCAGACGTACATGCCGTACCTTTCCACGTCGAAGGTAGAGCCGGCGCCCGAGAAGGCGCGGATTCTGGGCATACCGGTCACGAACCAGTTCGCGATGCCGTTCACCGACTACGTGTTCCCGCTGGCCGGGGGTGCGACCCTCAACCTGAGGAAGGGGGTCGCGTTCTGGCAGGTGCTGGAGGCGGCCGACGTACCGTGCACCGTCTTCAAGATCCCGTCGAACTTCCCGCCGGTGACGAGCGAACGTGGGCTCGTCAAGAGCATGTCCGGCATGGGCACGCCGGACATCCTCGGGACATACGGGACGTTCTCCTTCTACACCACCGACCCGTGGCCCGGCTCGGAAGACATCTCCGGTGGCTACGTCTACCCGGTCAGGGTCGAGGCGGGAGTCGTGCACGCGACGCTCCTGGGGCCGCCGAACGACTTCAAGGACTACGAGAAGATAGGGGAGAGACAGGGCGCTCCTGTTTCCTACAGCGAAAAGAAGGTGGGCATCGACTTCGAGGTCTACGTTGATCCTGCGAACCCGGTGGCCCGATTGGACATTGGCGACGCCAGGGTCGTCCTCACCGAGGGTGAGTTCAGCGAGTGGGTCGAGGTCGAGTTCGTGATGGTTCCGAACCTCGTGACGGTCAGCGGGCTGGCGCGCTTCTACCTGAAGTCCGCGCACCCGGAGTTCGAGCTCTACGTAACACCGGTTCAGATAAACCCGGTCAACCAGGTTCTGCCCATCACGGACCCGCCTGAGTACGGCCAGGAGCTGGTCGATGCCGTCGGGTATTTCTACACACAGAACATGCCCGAGGACACGAAGGCGCTCGAGCACGGCGTGTTCGACAACGCGATATTCACGCAGCAGTCGACCCTTGTGTTCGACGAGCGGCTCAGGTGTTTCAGATACGAGCTGGCCCAGTTTGACGAGGGGCTGCTCTACTTCTACTTCGGCTCGCTGGACCAGTCGACGCACATGATGTGGCGTTGCATGGACGTCGGGCACCCGGCCTACAACCCCGCGGAGGACGCGGAGTTCTCGGACTTCCTCGAGAACCTCTACGTGAAGTTCGACGGTGTGCTCGGTGAGGTCATGCGCAACCTGGACGAGAACACGACGCTCATCGTGCTGTCCGACCACGGGTTCGCGCCCTACTACCGTCAGTTCCATCTGAATCGCTGGCTCTACGATGAGGGCTACCTCGTTCTCAAGCCGGGCGTACGGCCCGACCAGGTCGAGTGGCTGTTCGGCGTCGACTGGTCGCGGACGACGGCATACGGGCTCGGCATCAACGCGCTCTACGTCAACACGGCGAACCGCGAGGGACAGGGCATCGTCCCGGCCGGGCGCGAGGCGAGCGAACTCGTCGATGAGATAGCGGCTAAGCTCGAGACGGTGCGCGACCCCAAGACGGACCAGCTGGTGGTCGTGAAGGCCTACAAGGCCAGCGAGTCCTATCACGGGCCTTATCAGAGCACGGCCCCCGACATCGTTGTCGGATACGGCTGGGGCTACCGCGGGTCGGACAAGACGGCGACCGGGGAAGTTCCGGGCGAACTCGTCAGCGACAACCTTGACAAGTGGAGCGGCGACCACTGCGCGGACTATCACCACGTGCCGGGCGTGCTGTTCACGAACAAGCCGATCACGCACGAAGCCCCGTCGCTCTGCGACATGGCTCCGACCATTCTGGCGGAGTTCGGCATCGCGAAGCGGAGCTGGATGGTCGGAACGTCGGTGTTCGAGTAGAGGAGGACGATATGTTCGGCGGAGGGAATATCAAGATAGACAAGGAACTTCTCGAGAAGGTGAAGAAGTTCGCGAAGCTCGCAGGTTACTCGTCGCCCGAGGAGTTCGTGACGCACGCCCTCGAAAAGGAGATAGCGAAGCTCGAGGAGTCCGACTCCGAGGACGAGATCAAGGACAAGCTGAAGGGGCTGGGGTACATCTCATAATATGTGGCCGATTCTGAGAACGATAACCAGTGCGTTCGACGCGATCCTGACACCGTTCGCGGAGCTTCACCCGTGGGTGGGGCTGGCCGTTGTGTCCGCCGTGACGGGCGTTGTCATGCTTCTGATATTCGGCAAGACGTCGGACCAGAAGAAGATCTCTGAGACGAAGGACAAGCTCAAGGCCTACGTCATGGAGATGTGGATCTTCCGGAACGACACGCTCGTCATGTTCTCGGCCATCGGCAGGGTGCTCAGAAGCAACCTGCAGTACCTGCGTCATTCGCTGCGGCCGCTAGTGTTCCTGTTCATACCGGTGCTCATCATCATGGTGCAGCTGGGCATCCGCTACGCGGACGAACCGCTGATGCCGGGGGACAAGGCCGTGGTGTCCGTCAAGCTCAGTGAGGGGACGGTCCCGTCCCAGACCCCGCTCGCCCTCGTCGCGCCGAAGGGCGTCCGCGTCGTATCGCCTGCTCTACGCATCGACTCGGAGAGCGAGGTGGACTGGGAGATAAGGGTGGAACATCCGGGACAGTACCAGCTCGCGCTCGAGACGCCCGGCGGCACGGTACACAAATCGCTCGACGTCGGGCCGCGGCGGCAGCTGGGCGCGATAGGAGCCGTCAAGGCGCGGGCCAACTCGTGGGGCGCGTTCCTGTACCCCTCGGAACCGCCCGTGCCTTCAGACTCCGTCATCGAGTCGATCCATGTAACGTATCCCCATCGCGAACTCAGGTTCTTCGGGCTCACGGTCAACTGGCTCGTTGCCTTCTTTGTCATCTCGGTCGCAGCCGGCTTCGCGCTGAAGGGCGTCTTCGGAATAGAGGTCTAGCACGGAGGTCAGCGTGACCGCACGAGACGACCCCAGGATCGACCTGCATCTGCACACGATTGCCTCCGACGGCTCGGAGACCGCAGAGACCCTCGTGCTCAAGGCCAAGTCGCTCGGACTCGCCGCCATCGCCATCACCGACCACGATACCGTCGGTTCAGTGCGCGAGGCGCTCGCGGCGGGGGAGAAGCACGGCATCGAGGTCATCCCCGGCGTAGAGATCGGCATCGCTCATGACCCCGAGAGGCACCTGATCGAGATAGACATCCTGGGCTACTTCATAGACCCCGACTTCGCCGAACTCGAGGGCGTGCTCCAGCGGCTTCAGCACGCGAAGAACGGCAAGCTCCTGAAGCAGATCGCCGTGCTCGCGGAGAACGGGCTTCCGATAGAGGTGCACGAAGTGCTCGAGGCGGCCGCGGGTGACACGGTGCGCCGTCCGCACATCTGGAAGGTGCTCCATCGCCACCACCCGGACTTTTCGTCCCAGGAGTTCTTCGACCGGACGTCATTCGGCGGTGAGTGGCACGTGAGCAAGGACTTCAGCCTCCAGCTCGAGGAGAGCGTCGAACTCATCGAACGCGCAGGCGGTGTCCCGGTGCTCGCGCACCCCGGGGCCTACAACACGACGTTCGCCAAGGGCGGCGGCATGAAGGACCCCATCGTCGACGAGATCGTCGCCACCTGCGCCGGCGCCGGCGTAAGGGGCCTCGAGGTCTACTACACCTACGACAAGAACCGTCCCTTCCACAACGGAGGGCCGCTCATCTCGCAGGACGAGCTGGCCGAGCTCGTGGGGCACTACGCCTCGCTGGCTGATGGTCACGGCATGCTCAAGACGGGCGGCACCGACTTCCACGGCGCCACCAAGCCCCAGATTGAAGTGGGAGAGGTCGACGCGAGATACAGCCTTCTGCAGGCTCTCAAGGACGCCCGTCCCGCGGTCTGATGCTCACAAGGCTGGGTCTTCTATGGAGTGGGACGGTCGAGCGCGTCTTTGCGGCGGTTGACGTCAGGGCGCACCGCGATCGAGGGCGGCGCGCGCGGGCGAGTGACCCGGATCGATCTCGAGCGCGAGGAGGTACTGCCTCCTCGCTTCGTTTGTACGGCCCAGGGCATCGAGGGTGAGGCCGCGATTGTAGTGCGGCTCCGGGGCTCTCGGGTTCTGGCGAAGCGCCTCATCGATGGCGTCGAGCGATTCCCGGTGGCGACCCGCCAAGCGAAGAGCCGCGCCCAGGTTGTTCCAGTAGACCGCGCTCTCTGGGTCGAGCCGTACCGCTTCTTCGAGCTGCCGCACGGCGGGGTCCGCCTCCCTCACCGCGGCGTGAAACCGGCCCAGGGCGTCGCGCGCCTCCGCGGACGAGGGCCGGCGCATGACGGCCGTCTCATAGTGCGCTCGCGCTTCGGGCGTGCGTCCCGCAGCCATGAGCGCGTCCCCGAGTCGCAGGCGCACGGGGACGTCTGGCCGCCCCAGCATCAGCGCGCTCTCGAACGCGCGAGCCGCCGACTGTGGGTCCCCCTTGTCCAGATAGTGCTCGCCCAGCACGGAGTGGAAGACCCCCGATCTCACGCCCTCGCGTACGGCCTCCCGCATCAGCCACTCCGCCGAGTCGACGCGTCCCGCCCTGGATTCCGCCCTGGTTAGGTACTCGAGCGCGATGGGAGACGACCGGTCGAGGTCCGCCGCGTGCGCGAGGTAGGGCAGGGCCTCCCGGTAGCGTCCCTGCTCGAAGAGCGTGGCGCCCGCGCGCAGCTGCACGTCGGGGTCATCCTCGAACACGCGAGCGGCCTCGGTGAACCCGACGGACGCGCTCGCCCAGTCGCCCCACGCCTCGGCCGTGCTCGCCCTGAACTCGGACGCCCTGGCCTCAAGGGCGCTGCCGGAGCTAGTTGTCCGCTCCAGCAGAGGTTCTATGTTGGAGAGCGCGACGAACGCCACGGCCGCGGTGAAGATGAGGCAAAGCGCGAGCAGAAGCTCGGCCAGCCGCGGCCTCCTCCAGACGAACACCATCGCGGCGCTCGCGAGCCCCAGGAGAATTGAGGGGACGGTGAGTACTCGATACGGCATGAGCACCGCGACAGAGAGGTACCCGAGGAACACGAGCACCGCGACGCCGACCCTGCCCGCCGCGGGCCCGAGGAGCACGGGCAGCGTCCACACCCCCGTGGCTTCGTCGCCGTCGACGTCTTTGAGGTCCTTCGCGGCAAACCCGAGACCGAACGACAGCACGATGACCCAGGCGAGCGGGGAGGGGAAGAGCGCAAGCGCGCGCTCCTCCGCGTAGACCGAGAAGCCGACGAGGCACGCCGTGAGCGACACGAGGCCCAGGGCCAGGCTCGACACTAGCGGGAAGCGCTTGAGCCGCAGCGGCGGCGCCGAGTACACGAACGACACTATCAGCGCGAGCGCCATGAAGAGGAAGGTCGAGTACTTGACGTTGAGCGCATAGAGCAGCGCGGCCGCCGAGAACACGAGCGCCTGTCCGGTGAGGTCGCGCCGCGTCAGCGTGCCCTCGACGAGCGGACGTCTCTCACCGGCGACGCGGTCGCCCTCCTCGTCGAACAGGTCGTTGACAGCGACCGACGCCTGGAACGCGCAGAACGTGGCGAGGCATGCGGCGAGCATACCCAGCATGTCACCGGCCCCCGCGAACTCCACGCCGTACCGCGAGAAGAGCGTCCAGCCGAACGCGATGCCGAAGGACACAAGTCCCAGGTAGTGGAGCGCCCGGAGCGGTCGGATACTCCGCCACAGGGCCACAGATTTCTCGGGCGCGTGTCGCCTGTATGCGAACCACCCGAGCACGGATGAAGTCAGCAGGAACAGGAGCGCGAGCTTCCTGCTCTCGTCCGCGACGATCCCGCCCGCCTTGAAGGCCGAGAAGTACGCGAATTCCGCGGAGGCGGCGGCCCGGGCGAACGCGAGCGAGCCTCGGGCGAACAGGCTGGGCAGAACGCCGTGCAGCGCCAGCGCAACGTAGATGGCGAGAAATCCCACCGTCGCCTTCGCCCAGCTTCTCGTCTTGAGCCTTACGTAGGCGGCTGCCAGCAGGCACGCGCCCAGTATCTCCACTCGCTGTCCGGGCGAGATGCTCTCGAAGGAGGCCCGCGGGTCGAAGAAGCGCAGCACGACCGGTCTCAGGTCGAGCACGTAGGTGATCTTCATGCCCTCACCCGAGGTGAGCATGTAGTCGAGCACGGGCGGCAGCAGCAGGAGCGCCCACGCCGGGGTCATGACCCTAATGACCGCCCCGACACGCTCCCGGGTGAGCGCGGAGAGTATCAGTGCGAAGGAGAGGAACAGGCTTGTGTAGAAGAGCGCGAAGTGGTCGAGCACCATCAGGGAGGACGGGGAGGTGAAGTAGACGAAGCCTATGGCACCGTTCGGCCCGAGCGCGCCTTCCAGAAGGTTGCGCGCAAGGACCATCGCGAGGAACGTCGCGGCGACGTATCCCCACGGCAGTGGCGAACGCTCGGCGTCCTCGATGATGCCGGTCAGGTTTCTCGTCACGCTCGGGCGCTCCGGTGTACGGGGTAGCCGCTGCGAAGTCCCGCGACTGCACGGCACTGCAGGCCATTATACCAGCAACGCCGGCGACGTCCACACCGCCCTGCACGGAATCGAAGCTTGACAGCCCGTCCCGTGTGCGCCTATCGTGCCTCGTGTCGTGGGTTTGCACTGAGTGGCGGTACCTGGGATGTGGCGGATCAGGCTCCGTGAACAATCGAGTCGTCTGCATCTGATACCGCACATGCGGAAGGGGGAAGCCGTGAAGGTGAAATGCGTCTTGATGGCGCTGGCCGTTCTTCTCGTGTTCGCACTGTCGGCGGGCGCCGCGTTCGAGCTTCGGACGTGGGCCACGACAGCCGCGGCACCTGCGGACGGCGGGTCTCACACGACCTCGGCCAGCTTCGAGATGGTCTCCCGGCTGGGCGGGCCGTTCGTGGGCACCGCACAGAGCGCTTCGTTCTCGCTCTGGGGTTGCAGCGTCACTCCGGTCGAAGGGGCGTTCGTGGCCACTGAGACCGACCCGCTCACTGTGACTCTGAGATGGACCGTAGAGTCGCTTGGGGGCATCTCGGGCTTCAACGTCTACAGGGCGCTGACCGAGGAGGGTCCTTACGAGCGGTTGAACGAGGACCTTCTCCCGCCGCTCTCACCGGGCGTCTACGAGGACACCACGGTGTGGCCGGGCTCGGCGTTCTGGTATGAACTCCGCGGAGTCCACGGAGACGATTACGAGGACATCGTCGGCGAGCCGATCATGCTGCTCACGGGCGGCACGCTCGTCACGCGGCTGTACAACGCCAGTCCGAATCCGTTCCGTGACGGTACGGTGATTCAGCTTGACGTCGCATCGGCGTCACGGGGCGTCAGTCTCAGGATCTACGATATCACCGGGCGCGTCGTGAGGGCGCTCGACACGGACAACGTGCGGTCGGGTCGCTACCAGGTGACCTGGGACGGCACGAACGACCGCGGCCAGCGAGTGGCGTCGGGCGTGTACTTCTTGTCGCTGGAGGCAGCGGGTGTGCGCGAGACCGGCAGGCTGGTCTACCTGAGGTAGTGTTCGTCCGGAGCGTTCGAACGCAAGGGTTGAAGCAACCAAGGAGGGCACGGGGATGTCAACGAAGACTGTCATCAGTGCAGCGGCGATTGCGGTTCTTGCTCTGGCGCTGGGTCTTGCCGGGACCGCGGGAGCGCGTTCGATGGAACTCGGTGATGGAGCCATGTTCGGGGACGAGAGCACTCTGCGGGACATACAGGAGACCATCTGGTTCCAGGGCTTCGTGGGGGACGCCGGCACCGGGGAACCGGTCAACGCGACCTACACCGTCACCGCCAGGATGTACGACGCCGAGTCCGGAGGTGCGTCCGTCTGGGGCCCGGAAACGCACGTGGCCACGACAATCACGGACGGCTGGTTCAACATCGAACTGGGCAACGTGATCGGCGGCCTTCCCGCGTTCGACACGCCGCCCTACTATCTTCAGCTGACGATCGATGGGGAGTTGCTCTCACCGAGGCTCAAGCTCGCGAGTGTGCCGTCGGCGTTCCAGTCGCTTGGTGCCGACAACGGGCTCAACCTGCCGTACAGCGGGACCCATGGGACCAGCGGCAACGCATTCCAGATCACGAACACTGGACCCAACATCTGCGGCTACTTCCTCACCAACAACGCCGGCAGCACGGCGGCCTCGCTCTACGGCGCGCACAACGGGCCGGGGTCCGCGGTCCTCGGGTGGCACACCGGGACCGGCCCCGCCATCAAAGGCGTGGCTAACGGCTCGGGTTACGCCGGCCTGTTCGACGGCGCGGTGAGCGTCGGCGACAGCCTGACCGTCAACGGCATGCTCTACGCGAGGAACAACGCTATCGTGCCGGACACGCTCATGGTTGGTGAGGGCTTCTGGTTCGCGAAGAACCCCGTTGAAGGCTACGTGCTCAGGTGTGCCGACTCGTGGGGCAACGCGGAGTGGGGTCCGCCGAACGTCATGGACTCGAACAAGTCGACGGGTTACGCGGATCTCTCAGGAGGGGGATACGTGAATCCGACTGGCGCACAGGTGTCGCTAGCGGTGCCGGGTCCCGGCTATATCATCGTCGAGTCGCGCGTGTGGTTCGCTCTCGATCACGTGGCCGGCACGGCGGACAAGCTCCGTATGATGCACTCGACGTCCCCCAGCAGCTTCTCGGGGTTGAACTCCGACATGTTCTTCTGGGAGGATCCAGCGATTCTCGGTACCACGACCGACCTCGACCGGACGGTTCACGTGTCCAACACCTACGAGATAACGAGCAGTGGGACGTACACCTACTACCTGGTCGCACAGATGACATCGGGAGCCAGCGTCGATGACGGCATACCCTACGCACAGACGACGGGCACCTACTACCCCTACCCGATCATTACACGGGCGGCGTCCGACGGCGGGACGGGGTTCCCGACGACTGGTGACGCGGCGCCTCACTAGTGCAGTTCAGTTGACTCGCCACGCTGCACGGGGAGCCACTCCGAGCCCGGCCGGCACCAGTTGCCGGCCGGGCTTCTGTCTGGCGGGATGGCCATTGGCGCTGCGCGCCCCGGGATGCCCGAGTGGCCCCTTTCCGCTTGACACTCCGCGAATTCGCAGGATACGCTCGCGTCGCGCCAGAGGCGCCTTTTCCCCTGTGGATAACCCCTTATGGAAACCGGGACGATGAACCGAATCGAACGTTCGAAGCGGCTGGACAAGCTCCCGCCGTACCTGTTCGTCGAGATAGACCGCGTCAAGAACGAGCTTGCGGCGGCGGGCAAGGACGTCGTCGACCTGGGCATCGGTGACCCGGACCTCCCGACCTTCCCGGAGATCGTGTCGGCGCTCCAGGAGGCAGCCGCGGACCCCGCGACGCACCGGTACCCGCTTCAGCGCGGGCTGCCATCCTTCAAGGCGGCCATCGCGCGGTGGTATGAGGCGCGCTACGGCGTGTCGCTCGATCCCGCGCGCGAGGTCCTGCCGCTTATCGGGACAAAGGAGGGGATAGGCCACCTGCCGCTGGCCGTGATGGACGCGGACGACATCGCGCTCATCCCGGACCCTGCGTTCCCCATATATCCTGCCGCCACCTGGCTGGCCGGCGCCGAAGTGCGTCGCATCCCACTCGAGTCTGAGAGCGGCTTCCTGCCCGACCTCAAGTCGCTCCGCGCGAGCGAACTGGACCGCGCCCGCCTGCTCTTCCTCAACTACCCGAACAACCCGACCGGCGCAGTGGCTGACGTCGCGTTCTTCCAGGGCGCCGTCGACTTCGCCCGCGACAACGGGCTCATCGTGCTCAACGACGCCGCCTACTCCGAGGTCGTCTACGACGGCCCGCGCGTGTCCATGCTCCAGGCCGAGGGAGCGAAGGACGTGGGCATAGAGTTCCACTCCTTCTCGAAAACGTTCAACATGACCGGCTGGCGGCTGGGCTTCGCCATCGGCAATCCGGACGTGCTTGAGGCGCTCGCCACCGTCAAGGACAACATCGACTCGTGCGTCTTCACGGCCATCCAGCGCGCGGGGGAGGCGGCGCTTGCGCTCCCCGAGAGCCGGCTCGCGGAGCAGGTCGAGATCTACCGCCGCCGCCGCGACGTGCTGGTCGACGGCCTGCGCAAGGTCGGCTGGAACGTACCGAGGCCAGAGGCCACCTTCTACGTCTGGGCGCGCATCCCGACGGCCGAGCGTTCTCAGGAGTTCTCGGGGAGGCTGCTCGAGCGTGGACAAGTGGTGACGACGCCCGGTGTAGGGTTCGGTGAGGGTGGAGACCGCTACATCCGCATGGCGCTCACGACAACCGAGGACCGCATCGCCGAGGCGGTTGCCAGGATTACGAGAATGCTGTAGGGTCTGGGCGCGTCGTGCCGGAGCACACCGGCGCAGCGGACACGCAGGTGCGCCCCGCGTTGGCGCGGAACCGAATGTCAGGAACCAGGAGCGTGAACCATGTCCGAGTATAGGATTTCGCTCGAGAACATAAGGCTCTACGGTTATCACGGCGCGTCCGAGAACGAGCGCGAGTTGGGACAGCGGTTCGAGATCGACGTCGAGATAATCGCGGACCTCTCAGAGGCGGTCGCCACCGACGACATGAAGAAGACCGTCGACTACGAGAAGGTCTACAGGCTCGTGGAATCTGAGGTCGTCAATCAGAAGTACCACCTCCTGGAGACCATGGCAGACAAGATCGCGCGCGACGTGCTGAGAGACTTCGGGGCGCTTGAGGTGGTCGTGAGGATACGGAAACCGAGCGTTCCAATAGCCGGCTCGATAGACCACGTAGAGGTTGAGGTGGTCCACTCGCGCTAGAGCCGCGCCCGGTTCGCGGGTCGCCGCCTGGCGAGGGCGCCGCGCCGGAGGGAGAGCGTTGCCCAGAGCGTGGATCGGCATAGGCTCCAACATCGGCGACCGGCTGGGCTACATCCGGCGGGCGCTCAATTCGATGGGCAGGCTGCCCGGCACCGAACTCGTGGCCGTCTCGTCTGTCTACGATACACTTCCTGTCGGCGTCACCGGTCAGCTGCGCTTTCTCAATGCGGTGGCCGAGCTTTCGACCGAGATCGAGCCCGAGGAGCTTCTGAGAGGACTCCTCGCGATCGAGAGGGAGTGTGGCAGGGTCAGGCAAGGTGTGTGTGATCCGCGGACGCTCGATCTTGACGTGCTTCTCTACGATGAGGTCGTGATGAAGACCGCGGAGCTGACGCTTCCGCACCCGCGCGCCCGCGGGAGAGCGTTCGTGCTCGTCCCTCTTGCGGAACTCGCGCCCGACCTCGTTCTACCGGGCGGGACCGAGAGCGTGTCGGAACTTGTCGCTGCGCTCGGCGACGTCGCCGGCGGCGTCCG
The DNA here is from genome assembly GCA_043819135.1 of Candidatus Eiseniibacteriota bacterium. GTDB lineage: Bacteria > Joyebacterota > Joyebacteria > Joyebacterales > Joyebacteraceae > JALGZG01. Next base: position 15,737 of record JBDRFG010000074.1, read on the forward strand.
GTGCGTGGGAGGCCCGCCGACGCCGGCGTAACGGAACACTACTCGACAGCAGCGGAGGGGGAACGTGCCCAGGAAGAACTACGTGGCCATCGAAGGCGTCATCGGGGCTGGGAAGACGACCCTGGCGACGCTTCTCGCCAAGGAGTGGGGTGCGCACCTCAAGCTCGAGGTCGTGGAGGAGAATCCTTTCCTCGTGCAGTTCTACCAGGACATGCGCGGGTTCGCCTTCCAGACGCAGCTCTTCTTCCTGCTGTCGCGTCACCGCCAGCAGTCCGAGCTCAAGCAGTACGACCTCTTCATGGAGCGCGTGGTCTCGGACTACCTCTTTGCGAAGGACCGCATCTTCGCCAACATCACGCTCGACGACAACGAGCTGGCGCTCTACAAACGCCTGGCCGACCTCCTGGAACGCGAGGTGCCGAAGCCCGACATCGTCGTGTATCTCCAGGCCTCTGTCGAGTGTCTGATGGGGCGCATTCGGAAGCGAGGGCGCGAGTTCGAGCGCGACATGTCGACCGAGTATGTCGAGACGCTCAACGAGGCATACAACTACTTCTTCTTCCACTACACGGAAACACCCCTGATCGTCGTCAACACCGACGACATCAACTTCGTGGAGAGCACCGCAGACTTCGAAGAACTGGCGCGGGAGATCGAGGAACACGACACGGGGACCACCTACTACGTTCCCATAGGAACTCGAACCTGACGCGGCTGAACGTGCAGGCCGCCTCACCTTGCCGGGACGGGCGCCGGGAGCTCCGACCCGGCTACGGCGAACCACCCCACAGCGAGAGCAGACATGGAACGCAAGAAGCGCACGGCCCCTTCGATAGCGGCCATGAAGAAGGCGGGCGAGAAGGTCGCAGTGCTCACGGCCTACGATTACATGACCGCGAAGCTGGTCGACGCGGCAGGCGTCGACATGATCCTCGTCGGTGATTCCGCCGCAATGGTCGTGCTGGGCCACGAGAACACGCTGCCCGTTACCCTCGACGAGATGGTAATGCTGACGGCCGCCGTCGCCCGCGCGCGCACTGCCGCGCTGGTCGTCGGCGACATGCCGTTCATGTCGTATCAGGCGTCCGTCTCCGATGCGGTGCGCGCTGCCGGACGAATGGTCAAGGAGGGCGGCTCCGGGGCCGTAAAGCTGGAGGGGGGCAGGAAGGTACTCACGAAGATCGAGGGTGTGCTCGACGCGGGGATTCCCGTGATGGGGCACATCGGCCTGACCCCGCAGTCGATTCACGAACTGGGCGGGTACCGCGTGCAGGGCAAGAGCGACGAGACTCGCGCACGACTGCTCGACGACGCGCGCGCGCTGGAGGAGACCGGCTGCTTCTCGATGGTGCTCGAGGCCATCCCCTGGCAGCTTGGGAAGGACATAACCGAGGCCGTGTCGATCCCGACCATCGGGATCGGGGCGGGGCCTCACTGCGACGGCCAGGTGCTCGTCATCAACGACATCATCGGGTACACCGACGGGCCGGCCGCCAGGTTCGTCCGCCGCTACGGGGACGCCGGCAAGGTCGTCTCAGAGGCCGCCCTTGGGTTCGTCAGGGACGTGAAGTCCGGCGCGTATCCGGACCTCGACGAGAGCTACTAGAGGCGCGACGGTCGAACGAGATGGCCGCGGCACGGCGGCCGGACGGAACGGAGCTACGGCAGTGGAGATCATCCGCACAGTGGCGGAGATGAAGAGACTGGCGCGTGAGCTCAGAAGCGGCGGGGCGGTCGTCGGGTTCGTCCCCACGATGGGCTACCTCCACGAGGGACACCTGACGCTCGTACGGATGGCTTGCGAGCTCGCCGACAGCGTCGTCGTCAGCATCTTCGTGAACCCGACACAGTTCGGCCCCAGCGAGGACCTCGATACATATCCGCGCGACCTCGACCGTGACGTCGCGCTGCTTGAAGAGGCCGGCGCCGACATCGTCTTCGTGCCTGAAGCTGCCGACGTGTACCCGAGAGGCTACGCCACGGTGGTGCACGTGCAGCGCCTGGGCGAGAAGCTCTGTGGCGCGTTCCGTCCGGGGCATTTCGACGGTGTCTGCACCATCGTCGCCAAGCTTTTTGAGATCGTCCGACCCAATCTGTCCGTCTTCGGCCAGAAGGACGGGCAGCAGGTTGCCGTCATCGAGCGGATGGTCGAGGACTTAGGGCTGGACGTTCAGATCGTCAGAGGGCCCATCGTCCGCGAACCCGACGGTCTCGCGATGAGCTCACGTAATAGCTACCTGAGCGAGGCGGAGCGCTCGGAGGCCCCGGTGCTCCACGAGGCGCTGGGACACGCGCGGGCTCTCTTCGATGGCGGCGAGACCGACGCCGAGAAGGTGCTCGGAGAGGTTCGCGCGTTGATCGAGTCGAAGCAGCACGCCGAAGTGCAGTACATCTCGGCGGTCGACTGGAAATCGCTCGACGACGTGAGGGAACTCAGGGCGGGAACGATGCTCGCGCTGGCGGTCTTTTTCGGTCGTACGAGGCTCATCGACAACCTGGTGCTCGGGGATGTTGGGGGAGAGGGATGAACAGACTGTGGGCGCCCTGGAGAATGGAGTACCTGATGTCGGGAAGTTCCGAGGGCTGTATCTTCTGCGTCAAGCCTCCGCAGGACGAAGACGAGCGCAATCTGATCCTCCTGCGTACCGAGCGTGCGTTCATCATGCTGAACGCCTACCCCTACAACAACGGCCACCTGATGGTCGCGCCGTTCAGGCACGTCGGCAGCTTCACGGAACTGACGTCTGACGAACGGGCCGACCTCATGGATACGATAGCTCATGCGGAGCGGATACTGGAGCGCGCGTTCTCTCCACAGGGCATGAACGTCGGCGCCAACATGGGGCACAGCGCCGGCGCGGGTGTTCCGGGACACGTTCACGTTCACATCGTGCCGCGCTGGGAGGGCGACACGAACTTCATGTCGGTGGTCGGCGAGACGCGCGTGCTTCCGGAGGCGCTGCAGCAGACCTACGAGCGTCTGAAGGCCTTCCTGGACACGTAGCCTGCTTGCGAGGGTGCGGGGCTCCCCCTTGGGCGGGGCGCTCCGCTCCATCACCTTCGTCGCGCCGGATTGGCGCGACTCGGTTCTGAGCCCGCCTGCGGGGGAACCCCGCTCCCTCGCAACTGGCAACTGCAACACAGACACGAGGAACCCTGATTGGCCACGAAACGGAAGTCTGCGACGAAGAAGAAGACCACCAGGAAGAGGCGGTCGCGTAAGGCAACACCGTCATCGGTGCTGTACAGCCTCGGCGTGGTCATCCTGCTGGCGGCCGTCGTTTACGTCGCGGTCTCGGTCTACGGGCTCGTTGCGCAACGACCCAGCAGGGAGGTGGAGTCAGCGGTGCTCGTGCTGAACGGCTGCGGTGTCAAGGGTATCGGACTCAAGACTGCCCGCTACCTGCGCGAGCGCGGCCTGGACGTGGTGGACTTCCGGAACGCGGACAGTTTCGATTACGAGGAGACCATCGTTGTGGACCGGGCGGGGGACATGGGCGCGGCCGTGCAGGTCGCCCGCTTGTTGCGCGTCCCGAATGTCATACAGCAGGTGCCTGAGACCCCTCTGGTCGACATTATCATCATCGTAGGCGCCGACCACTCCTGGCTCCTCGGGAGCTGAGACACCCGGTTTCCGTGACACACGTCCGGCCCCGCGGGGCCACGCAGACGTCCGGGCAACCCGCAAACGAAAGAGACCTGCCACCTTCGGGCGGCAGGTCTCTCCTCTTGTCCTAGCGCCGACCGGAGTGCTCGGGCAGCGCGCTGGTTCGTCTAGAAGAACGAGTCGCGGTAGTCGTTGATCTTGGCGTCCGACATCAGGTCCTCAAGCCAGGCGGAGAACACCTGCATCTGCTCGCGCTGCAGGAGTTGAGTTCTGAGCTGCGCCTCCTGCTCGGTGAACTCCTGCTGGCTGGCGGCTGTTCTCTCCTCGACACGCAGGACGTAGTAGCGATCGGGGTTCTCCACGTGGACCGCTCCGCTCGTCTGCGACGTGCGAAGCCCGAAGCTGACGCCGACGAACGCGTTCCCACTGCCGACTCCCGGAACGTAGTCCTTCCGCGAGAAAGGCCGCGACTGCGTCACCTCGTAGCCGCGCCCCGCGGCCGCCTCCTCCAGGTGCTGACCGGAACGAACGGCCGCCGCGATCTCCTCTGCAATGGCCCTGGCACGGTCGCTCTGCCGCTCGACTATCAGGGCCGTCGCCGCGGGGTGCTGCTCCGGATTCTCTCCTCTGAGTTCTGCGGCGAGATCGTCGTAGGTAGGAAGGACGCTGGGCAGCTTCTCGGCCACCTCGAACATGTAGTAGGCATCGGCCGTGACATACGGCCCGACGGGTGCGCCCACCTCGCTTCCGAATGCCGAACTGACGGCGGGCCTCAGGTTCCCGATGCCCGATATGTAGCGGCCGTCGGGGAACGGACGCGTCGCCTTCATCTCGTAGCCCAGCGCCTCCGCGGCGGCAGCGAGCCCGTCCTTCTCTGTCAGATCCTCCAGTTCGCGCAGCTCGCTCTCCAGCTCGACGAGCGTCTGCTCGCTGGCCTTGACCTCGATCAGTATGTGGCGCACGTGGACCTGAAGCTCGCCGTTCTCCGTCCTGCGGTCCTCAAGCTTGATGATGTGGTAGCCGAACTCGGTCTTCACGGGGTCGCTGACCTCGCCGACCTCGAGTCCGAACGCCACGTCCTCGAATGCCTCGACCATGGAGCCGCGCCCGAAGTAGCCGAGATCGCCGCCCTGCGGTCCGCTCGGGCCCTCCGAGTACACGCGCGCAAGCTCCGCGAAGTCCTCGCCGTCGCGGACGGCGGCCGCGAGTTCCTCGAGCCTCAGGACGATGTCCTCCTCGTCCTCAGCAGTTGCCAACTTCGGCAGATCGACGAAGCTCATGATCACCATGGCGGGGCGTTCGTAGTCGGCCCTGTGCGCCTGGAAGTACTCGCGGGCCTCCGCCTCGCTGGGTATCAGCGGCTCGCGCGGGAGCCTGCGCGGGTCGATGCTCACGAAGGAGACGCGGACCTTCTCGTTCATCGCGACGAACTCGTCCCACAGCTCGTTGTCGCTGACCATCGCCGCCGACTGGATCTCACGCTGGAGTATCTGTCTCTGAAGGGAGCTTCTGTAGTAGTCGGCAACGGCGTCCCAGCGCTCGGGGTGCAGCTGGATCTCGCGGTGATACGCGTCGAAGCTGAAGTTGCCGTTGGCATCCTGGAAGGCCGGGGATTGATACACGGACTGCGGAGGGTTGTTCCAAAGGACATCGAGAACGACCTGGTCGGGCACGTCGATGCCCAGCTTCTCGATCTGCTTGGTGACGAGGATGTCCGTGACCATGGAATTCCAGGTCTCCTCCCGGATGGCGTCGCGCGTGGCATCCGATATCTCGGTGCCGCTCTGCTGCGCGTAGTTGACCATCCTCTGCCTGAACTCCTCGGAGAAGTCACGATACAGAATGGGCGCGCCGTCGACGACGCCGATGAGACCTTGCTCAGGCGTCGTGCTCTGATCCCTGCGACGGCTGCCGAACATGGAGCCGGCGCCGATACTGACGATGAAGGCGGCGGCCACTATCCAGAGGAAGACCTTTGTTCGTGAGCGGAGTATCTCTAGCATTGAGTTTTGCCTCCGTGCGTGGTCGCTCTCATTAATGAGTCTCTCAACGTCTGAACTGGACCGAGCCCCGCGCGGGGACTCGCCGCGGCCCGGAACCGACGGACCGCCACAACCTGACGAAGATACCACGGGGAGAGGGGCCAGGCAAGCCGAATGTAGGAGTTTCAGGTTGACTGTGGCCTACACAGCTGGTATCTTCTATCGTTTGATACAGTCCGGAATCGAATCACAGGTGGAACTCGCGGGAATCCGTCGGAAGGAAGCAACATGAAGTCGCCGTCACCAGACAAGATTCGCAATATCGCCCTGGTCGCTCACGGCGACGCGGGCAAAACGAGCCTCGCCGAGGCGATGTTGTTCGTTGGAGGGTCAGTGGCTCGGATGGGCAAGGTCGACGACGGATCCGCGGCGCTCGATTTCGCCGAGAACGAGAAGAAGCGGCAGATCACCATCAACCTGGGGCTGGGGCACTGTACGTGGAACGGGACCAAGGTGAACATCCTCGATTGTCCCGGCTACGCCGACTTCTACGGCGACGTCAAGGCCGGGCTCCGCGTGGCCGACGCAGCGATCGTGGTCCTCGCCGGCCCTTCCGGGGTTGAAGTGGGGACGGAACTGGTCTGGCAGTTCATCGAGTCCGCCGGCCAGCCGCGCATGATCTGCGTCAACAAGATGGACAAGGAACACGCCGACTTCCGGAAGTGCATGGACAGCGCCGCCAGCGTTCTGGGCGCTCGCGTCGTCCCGGTCGTGATCCCGATCGGCGCCGGCGACAGCTTCAAGGGCGTCATCGACCTCATAGAACAGAAGGCGTACATCACCGATGGTTCGGGCAAGGCCAAGCAGGAAGACATCCCGGCCGACATGGCGGACGAGGTGGCCGAACTCAGAACTCAGCTGATCGAAGCCGCCGCCGAGTCGGACGAGGAACTGATGGAGAAGTTCTTCGGCGACACAGAGCTGACTCCCGACGAGATCCGAGGTGGACTCAGGGCAGGTGTTGCCTCGGCTTCGATAGTCCCGGCCGTAGCCACCGTCGCGTCTTCGGTCGCGGGAGTGGAGCCGCTCCTGGGCCTGGTGACGGGCGTCCTGCCCTCGCCGGTGGGCTCGGGCAAGGTGACCGGGACGAGGCCCGGTGGAGAGGACGAGGTGACTCTTGATGCCACACCCGACGCGCCGTTTTCCGCTCTGGTGTTCAAGACCGTCTCCGAGCAGCACGTAGGTGAGCTCTCGTTCTTCCGCGTCTATTCCGGTACCGTCAGTTCTGGCGACGATGTTCTGAACTCGACCAGAAGAGAGAGCGAACGCATGGGCGGCGTCTATGCTCTCATCGGTCGAGACCGCAAGGAGATGGAATCGGTCTCGGCGGGCGACATCGCAGGCGTCGTCAAGCTGAAGAACACGTCGACCGGCGACACGCTCTGCGCCAAGAGCAACCCCATCGTGATCCGTCCGGTTGTGCTTCCGAAGCCGGTGCTGTCCGAGGCGGTCAAGTCGACGACCAAGGGCGACGAGGAGAAGATATCGACGGGCCTCGCCAAGCTCCACGAGGAGGACCCGACTTTCACTGCCGGCTACGACCGCGTCATCAGGCAGACCATCATCTCGGGGCTGGGTGTTCTTCACCTCGACGTCATGGTCGAGAAGCTCAAGGACAGGTTTGGGGTTCAGCTCGAGCGCGAGAAGCCGCGCATCCCGTATCGCGAGACCATCCGGGCGACGGCTTCGGCCGAGGGCAAATACAAGAAACAGACCGGCGGACGCGGGCAGTTCGGGGTCGCGTGGCTCAGGCTCGATCCGGTCGAGCGTGGGTCGGGCTTCGAGTTCGCCAACGAGGTTGTCGGCGGCTCGATTCCATCCAAGTTCATTCCCGCGGTTGAGAAGGGTGTGAAGGAGCGCATGGAGAAGGGCGTCCTGGCCGGCTACCCGGTCGTCGACGTCAGGGTCGCGGTCTACGACGGCAAGTTTCATCCAGTCGACTCTTCGGAGAACGCGTTCAAGATGGCCGGTTCCATCGGTTTCCGTTTGGCCGCGGCGGAAGCGAAGCCCGTGCTCCTGGAACCCGTCTACAACATCACGGTCACGGTCCCCGACGAGTACCTCGGCGACGTCATGAGCGATGTGTCGTCGCGCCGCGGCAAGATCCGCGAGACAGGACGGCAGGGGCGCTACCAGGTGGTGACCGCCCAGGTGCCGCTTTCCGAGCTCTACAAGTACTCGACGCACCTTCGCTCCATCACTCAGGGTCGAGGCTTCCACGAGCAGGAGTTCTCGCACTACGAGGACGTTCCGGGCGACGTCCAGGCGAAGGTCGTGGCTGAGTCCGATAGGCCGGAAGAGGACGAGTAGAGCTGTTCTCCGCGCTGCGAGCGGTGCTACGCACCGTCCGCGGGCGAGCAACAATTTCCCCCGGCGCTCCGTGACGATCCGGCGCCCGGACAGGGAGGACGGGGATGTCAGGACACTCCAAGTGGGCCAGTATCAAGCACAAGAAGGGCGCCCTGGATGCCAAGCGGGGCAAGCTTTTCAACAGGCACGCCCGGCTCATCGAGGTGGCGGCGCGCGCGGGCGGCGGTGACGTTAACATCAACGTCAGGTTAAGGGCAGAGGTGCAGGCGGCGAAGTCCGCGAACATGCCCAACGACAAGATCGACAAGGCCATAGCGAAGGGCGCGGGTCTCATCAAGGGCGTGATCTACGAGGAAGCCGTTTACGAGGCCTACGGTCCCGAGGGCGTGGCGCTGATGATAGACACGCTGACGGACAACAAGAACAGGACCGTCGGCGAGTTGAGGAACATCCTCACGAAGCACAACGGGCACCTGGGTGAGGGCGGGAGCGTGGCGTGGAACTTCACGCAGAAGGGTGTGATCGCGGTCCCGGTTGAGGGGAACGAGGAGGACGCGGTGCTCGAGGTCGTGCTGGAGGCCGGGGCCGAGGACCTGACGACCGAGGGCGACAGCTTCGAGATAACGACCGCTCCGAAGGACTTCGCGGCAGTCCGCAACGCTCTGAACGCCGCGGATATCGCGATCACCCACGCCGAGGTCACGCGTATCCCGGGAACCACAGTCCAGCTCGAGGAGGATGTGGCCCGGAAGGTCCTGAGGCTCATGGATGTTCTCGACGATCAGGACGACGTCCAGAACGTCTCCGCGAACTTCGATATTTCCGATGAGGTCTTGGAGGTTCTCAGGGACGAGGGGTAGCGCCGTGCCCGGCAAGGTGCTAGTGCTCGGAATCGACCCCGGCAGCATCGTGACGGGGTTCGGTCTGGTCGAACAGGACGAGAGTGGGATGAAGCTCCTGGCCTGGAGCAGTGTCAGGACCTCGTCCCGGGCGCCGCTGGCGGAGCGGCTCCGCGCGATCCACGCGGAGACCGCACGCCTGATCGATGCGCATCGGCCGGACGAGGTCGCCGTCGAGAACGTCTTCCAGTCCAAGAACGTTATGTCCGCGCTCAAGCTCGGCCACGCGCGCGGGGTGACGTTGCTCGCCGCCGCTCAGGCGGAGCTTCCCATCTTCGAATACGCACCGCGCGAGGTGAAGCAGTCGGTCGTCGGCACCGGATCGGCGACGAAGCTCCAGGTCGCATCCATGGTCGACAGGCTTCTGGGGCTCTCGGGGCAGAAGCTCCTCGAGGACGAGTCCGACGCGGTGGCTGTCGCGATCTGCCACTTCCACAAGAGAAACAGGATCACGCCCGCATGATCGCAGAGCTCAAAGGGACCCTTCTCAGGAGAAGCCCGGCGGGCGTCGTCGTGGACGTCGGTGGCATCGGGTTCAGCATGCTGGTTCCTCTCTCGACGTTCCGCGAGCTTGGCGACGAGGGTTCGGAAGTCCATCTCTTCACGTACCTTCACGTCAGAGAGGATGCTCTGGATCTATATGCTTTCAACACGGTGGCCGAGCGCTCCATCTTCCGCGCGCTGATATCGGTATCGGGCATCGGTCCGAAGCTCGGGCTTGCGGTGCTTTCGGGCCTGTCACCCGACGTCTTTCATCGGGCCGTGATCGAGGAGGATATCGGGCTTCTCACGAGCGTCACAGGTATTGGGAAGAAGACAGCCCAGAGGATGATCATCGAGCTCAAAGAGCGCCTGTCAGGCCTCGACGTATCCTCGATAGGCGGCTCGGGTAGCGGCAAGGAGGACACCGGCGACGCGGTTCTTGCGCTGATGTCTCTGGGCATGAACCGGAACTCCGCGCGCGAGGCCGTGCTGCGCGTGCAGGGCGAGGCCGGATGCGAGCTGTCGCTCGAGGAACTGGTCCGGCGTGCGCTCAGGAGGGGAGCCTGAGCTTATGAGCGAGACGACCGGACGCGTGACAATGCCGGCCCTTTCCAGCGACGACGTCAAGTTCGACACGAAGCTCAGGCCCACCGACTTCAGCGAGTTCGTCGGGCAGGAGACTCTGAAGCGGAACCTGCGGGTCTTCATTCAGGCGGCGAAGAAGCGTGGGGAGCCGCTGGACCACTGCCTGTTCTACGGGCCTCCCGGTCTGGGCAAGACCACGCTCGCGCACATCATCGCCACGGAAATGGGGAGCGAACTGGTCTCGACGTCGGGCCCCGTCATCGAACGCCCCTACGACCTGACGGGCGTCCTCACCAACCTCAAGCGCGGCGACGTTCTCTTCATCGACGAGATCCACCGGCTCCAGCACGTGGTCGAGGAGTACATGTATCCCGCGATGGAGCAGTTCTCCGTGGACATTGTCCTGGACAAGGGGCCGTCGGCCAGAAGCGTGAAGCTCAACCTCGAGCACTTCACGCTCGTGGGCGCGACGACGAGGGCCGGACTCCTCACCTCACCTCTCAGGTCACGCTTCGGCGTGGCGCTCAGGCTCAACTACTACGACCCCGCGGAGCTTGCGCGCATCGTCACACGGTCGGCCGGCATCCTAGGCGTGCCCATCACGGAGGACGGCGCGGTCGAGATAGCCAGGCGGGCCCGTGGTACGCCCAGGATCGCCAACCGGCTTCTGCGCCGCGTCCGGGACTTCGCCGAGGTCGAAGGAGACGGGCGCGTCACGGCGGAGGTCGCTCATTGGTCGCTTCTGAAGCTCCAGGTGGACGAGCGTGGGCTCGACGAGATGGACCGGCGCATCATGGAGGCCGTCATCAGACGCTTCAGCGGCGGACCGGTCGGGGTCAAGAGCCTCGCCGTGGCCGTGGGGGAAGAGGCAGAGACCATCGAGGAGATATACGAGCCGTTCCTGATCCAGGAGGGGTTTCTCAAGCGCACGTCTCGGGGAAGAGAGGCGACGCCCACCGCATACGAGTACTTCGGGGAGGGCGCCGCGCCCGGAGAGCAGGAGAAGCTGTTGTAGCGGGAGCGGCCGGCGGTTCAGGCGGCCCTTGGCCGCCGGGCTCCGACTGCTTCGCAACGGCGGCTACGGGCCGCCTGAACCGCCGGCTACAGCAACGGCAACAGCTACACCACACCGCGAGCACTCACCATGAAAACCCTTCTACACATATGCTGCGGGCCGTGCGCTCTCGTCCCGATGCGCGAGCTTCTCGCCGAGGGGCACGAGGTGGCGGGCGCGTTCGTCAATCCCAACATCCATCCTTACCGCGAGTTCGAGCTGAGGCTCGAAGCCGCCAGGCAGGCCGCCGAGGCGCTGGGCGTCGAGATGGTCCATGAGGATGGCTACGGGCTGACCGAGTTCCTGCGGGCGGTCGTGGGTCACGAGGAGACGCGTTGCCCGATCTGCTACGCGATGAGGCTCGACCGCGTCGCGGAGCTGGCGGTCTCGCTCGGTTTCGATGGATTCTCGACCTCGATGCTCGTGTCAACGCAGCAGGATCACGACGCCATCCGACGGGCGGGGGAGGCGGTGGGGGCGGCGCACGGAGTCGAGTTTGTCTCGCGCGACTTCCGGCCGAAGGTGATGGAGGGCGTGCGGGCTTCGAAGGAGATGGGGCTTTACCGGCAACAGTACTGCGGCTGCATCTACAGCGAGTGGGAACGGTACCGGAAGAGCGCGTGACGGCCGGCGGACCCGGCGCGGCCTGTGCCGGACGACGACCGGAATGCGGCCCCAACGGGAATCCAGTGAAGACATCCGATTTCGACTACGAGCTCCCCAGCGAACTCATCGCTCAGTATCCAGCCGAGAGGCGCGACGAATCGCGACTCCTGGTGATCAGGCGTGACGCGGGCACTACCGAGCACAGGCTCTTCCGTGACATAGGGGACTACCTCGAGCCCGGAGATCTTCTGGTCGTCAACGATAGTGAGGTCATACCGGCCCGCTTCGTGGGGCGAAGGAGCACGGGCGGCCGAGCCGAGATGTTCGTTCTTCGGAGTCTGGGAGCCGACCGCTGGGAGGTACTCGTGCGTCCGGGAGCCAGGATCCGTGTGGGGGCGGAGCTGTCCTTCGGCGACGGGCGTCTGACGGCGCGGGTGGAGGGTGTCCTCCAGGACGGGAAGCGCGTGGCTTCGCTTTCCGCACAAGGCGGCGTCAGCGAGGCCATGGCTGAGCTCGGGGCCGTCCCTCTGCCTCCCTACATCGACAGAGAGCCCGAGCCGCTTGACGGCAAACGCTACCAGACGGTTTACGCGCGTGTGCCCGGGGCAGTGGCCGCTCCCACCGCGGGCCTGCACTTCACCGACGAACTCCTGGCCGGACTGGACGCATCCGGCGTGCCGATGGCGCGCCTCACGCTCCATGTCGGGATCGGTACGTTCCGTCCGGTCGCTGTCGAGGATCCGGGCGAGCACGTGATGGAGAGCGAGCGGTACGAGGTATCCGAGTCCGCCGCGGACGCCATCAATTCCGCGCGGGACGCCGGCGGCAGGGTGGTTGCGGTCGGCACCACGTCCGTCCGCACGCTGGAATCGGTCGCCGGCGATGGCGGGCGCGTCTCGCCGGGGTCGGGCTCGACCGACGTCTTCATCAGATCGCCCTACAGCTTCAAGTGCGTCGACGCCCTCATCACCAACTTCCACCTGCCGAAATCGACTCTCCTGATGCTCGTGTCAGCGTTTGCGGGGCGCGAGCGCGTTCTCGCCGCATACGCCGAGGCCGTGAGGGAGGGATACCGGTTCTACAGCTACGGTGACGCGATGCTGCTGCTCTAGCCGAATCGCGCAACGTGCCACGCGTGGCCCGACCGACTCGCATCGACCCCACGTGCGGCGACCTATCTCGCGCCCGCAGGATCTTCTCCCGCCCGTCCGACACGTTTTCCCCATACAGGCGCCCTTTCCTCAATCCGCTTGACAGCCGCAGAGCCCACGCATACAGTACGCGGGCCCCGTCGGGCGTGCGAACAGCCGGAGGTTGCGTTGATCGAATTCCGGATCGTCGCTGTCGATGCGGAGACGAAGGCGCGGGCCGGGGAACTCGTGACGCCCCATGGTGTCGTTGAGACACCTGTCTTCATGCCGGTTGGCACTCAGGCGACGGTGAAGACGCTTGCCCCTTGCGATCTCGAGGACATCGGCGCGCGGATCATTCTGTCCAATGCGTATCATCTGTACCTACGCCCGGGCACCGAGCTGATAAGAGAGGCGGGCGGACTCCATCGCTTCATGGGATGGGACCGCGCGATCCTGACGGACAGCGGCGGTTTCCAGGTGTTCAGCCTGGCGCGTCTGAATCGCATCACCGACGACGGGCTGGAATTCCAGTCCCACCTCGACGGCTCCCGCCATTTCATGTCTCCCGAGCAGAACGTCGCCATCCAGCGCGACATAGGCGCCGACATCATCATGGCGCTGGACGAGTGCATCGCATACCCTGCCGAGAGAAGCTATGCGGCCCGCTCTCACGAGCTCACCCTCAGGTGGGCGCAGAGAGCGCTCGCGGCCTGGCAGGAGGAGCCCGGGGACCAGTCCCTGTTCGGCATCGTTCAAGGCGCGACCTACGCGGACCTCCGCCGTGAGTCGGCGGCCGCGCTCGCCGCCATGGGCTTTCCCGGCTATGCGATAGGCGGCCTGGCGGTCGGCGAACCCAAGGGGGCCATGAGGGAGATGGTCGATGCGACGGTCGAGGAGCTTCCGGAGGCTGCGCCGCGCTATTTCATGGGGCAGGGATTCCCCGAGGACATAATCGGCTCCGTGGTGCAGGGCATAGACATGTTCGATTGCGTCATGCCGACACGAAACGCCCGGAAGGGCTACGTGTTCACGTCCCGCGGCAAGCTGGTCGTCAAGAACGCGAGCTACGCGAACGACCACGGGCCGATGGACCCGGAGTGCGGCTGCTACGCGTGCCGGAACTTCTCGAGAGGCTACATCAGACATCTCTTCGCCGCCGACGAGTTGCTGGCGGGGAGGCTCGCGTCCCTTCACAGCCTGACGTTCTACGTGACGATGATGCGGGAGATGCGCGCCGCGATAGTCGACGGCAGTTTCGGGGACTGGAGGCGCGCTTTCCAATCCAAATTCGACCAGTGCGGTGGCAGTGGGGTGGAGGAGAACTGACAGGCGGAGGCAATATGCAGAGAAACACGGCCAATCTGGTGGACAGCGTAGCGACGGAGTCGGGCGGGAAGATCGTGCTGCTCGTCGCGGACGGGATCGGCGGCCTGCCGCATCCGGAGACCGGGCTCACCGAACTGGAGACCGCGCGGACGCCCGTCCTGGACGAGCTGGCGCGGGAGGGGTCGTGTGGACTTCACATACCCATAGCGCCCGGGATAACGCCGGGCAGTGGTCCAGCTCACATGGCGCTCTTCGGCTACGACCCCGTGCTGTACGACATAGGCCGAGGTGTTCTGGAGGCTCTCGGGATCGGATTCGATCTCAGGCCCGGGGACGTCGCGATACGCGTCAACTTCGCGACCGTGGACGATCATGGGCGGATAACGGACAGGCGAGCGGGGAGAATTCCCACGGAGAAGTGCGAGGAGCTGACCGCCCGGTTGGACCGGATCCAGTTGCCCCTGGTCGAGGTGTTCGTGCGGCCCGTGAAGGAGCACAGGGCGGTCATCGTGCTGAGGGGCGCGGGGCTGGCGGGCGGTCTCAGGGACACCGACCCGCAGGCTATCGGTGTGCCGCCGCTTCCGGTCGAGATCACTGACGGGGTACAGGAGAAGACCGCAGAGCTCTTGAGGGCCTTCCTCGGCGCGGCGGCGGAGCTCCTGAAGGACGAGCCCAAGGCAAACGCCATCACGATGCGCGGCATAGCGGCGCTCGAGGAGATACCGTCGGTGCGCGAGCGGTTCAGGATCCGCGCGGCCGCCATCGCCGGATACCCGATGTACCGAGGAGTCGCCGGGCTCGTTGGCATGGACGTTCTCCCCGTCGCCCAGACCGCGGATGAGGTGGAGGAGGCCCTGCGGTCGGCCTACAGGGACTACGATTTCATGTTCGTTCACTTCAAGAAGACCGATTCGGCCGGGGAAGACGGCTCGTTCGAAGCGAAGGTCGCGGCCACCGAGGCGCTGGACGAGGTCGCAGCGCGTATTCGTGACATCGGTCCGGACGTGTTGCTGGTTACGGGCGACCACTCGACCCCCTCCGCGATGGCGATGCACAGCTGGCACCCGGTGCCGGTGCTAGTGCGCGCCGCGACCGCGCGGGTGGACGAGGTCGCGGCATTCGGCGAGTCGGCTTGCCTGCGCGGGTCGCTGGGGATCGTTCACGCGGTCGATCTGATGCCGCTCATGCTGGCGCACGCCGGCCGTCTGAAGAAGTTCGGGGCGTAGCGCATTCGCGCGAGCACGGGGTCACCGCGGCCGCTGGGGATTCCCACCGGGGGCCAGGGCGAGGAACGACATGACAACACACGACGAGATGCCGCGTTCCAGGGAACTACTGCTCGCGATCCTGAGCGGGGCGTGTCTTGTACTGGCGTTTCCTCCTATCGACCTCTGGCCCGCCGCCTTCATCGCGCTCGTCCCGCTCTTTCACGCAGTACGGAACGTGAAGCGGGGCGGCTTCTGGAGCGGTTTCAGACCGGGCTTCGTCGCCGGCATCTCCTTCTTCCTGCTGCTCCTCTACTGGCTCGCGCTCCTATCGTCGGATCAAATGGACAATCCCGTCGTGATGAGCGGGCCGCTCTTCCTGCTGGTCCTCCTGCAGTCGTTCTACTGGGGGCTCTTCTCGGCCGCCGCATCGTTCGTCGGACACAGAACGCGCATTCCATGGTTCGTGATCCTGCCCGTGCTCTGGGTGGCGTTCGAGCAGCTGAGGTCGCTGGGTGTCATCGGCTTCACGTGGGGCGCGTTGGGATACGCGGCCGTCAACGTGCCACGGGCCATCCAGTTCGCATCGGTCACCGGTGTCTTCGGCGTCTCGCTCTGGATCGCGCTCTCGAACGCGCTTGTTCTCGAGGTCGCGTCCGCGCGGAGGCGGAGGGGCGCGCTCGCGGTCGGCCTGCTGCTGGCGCTGCTGCTGCCCGTCGCGCACGGCACGATGGTGCTGCGAGGTGCCGATGCGCTGCGGGAGGGCGGTGCGGGGAAGGATGCGGCCGGCGGCGCCAGGAGGATGAGGGTGGCCGTGATCCAGCCCAACATCTCGGGGGAGACCAAGTGGGATTCGCGCTACAAGAACGAGAGCTTCGAGGCTCTTGGCAGGTTGTCGCTCGAGGCCGCCGACAGGAAGCCCGACCTTATCATCTGGCCGGAGACGGCGGCGCCCAGCTACCTCCTGCTCGAACCTGACGACCTGGCGCGCGTCGCCGGGATCGCCCGCGCCGCGGACGCGCCCATACTCACGGGCTGTCCCCATCTCGTTCCGGGTGACGCGGACGAGGGCGCGGGGAGGCCCCTCAACAGCGTCCTGCTGATAGACGCCGACGGGATCCCGCGGGCGTCCTACAGCAAGATGAAGCTCGTCCCGTTCGGAGAGGTCATTCCGTTCGAGACCGTCATCCCGTTCCTGAAAGAGGTCGACTTCGGCGAGGCGGACTTCTGGCCCGGCAGCGAGCGCACGGTCTTCGAACATCCCAGGGGGCGTTTCGCGACGCTCATCTGCTACGAGTCGACCTTCCCTCGGCTCGCGCGACGTTTCGTCGCCGACGGCGCGGAGCTCCTGGTCAACATCACGAATGACGTGTGGTACGGGGAGACGTCGATGCCCTTCCAGCACGCGTCCATGGCGGTCATGCGCGCCGTCGAGAACAGGCGCAGCCTCGCGCGGAGCGCCAACAGCGGAGTGTCGATGCTGGTGGACCCCTACGGCCGAGTGCTGGCGCGTACGGGGATCTTCGAGGAGGGGTTTCTGGTGGAGGGTCTTCCCGTGGTGAGCCGGACGACCTTCTACACGAGGTATGGGGATGTCCTCCCGTGGGGCGCTTCGATCGCGGGCGGTCTGATGCTGGTTCTGGTTCTGTTCGGGGCGGCCGGGAGCCGCGGCGGGCGTCAGGGCCGGCGGCACTGAACGCCGTCCAGCACCGAGCGTAAACCCGGCCTTGGCATGGAATTCGGCACTGACACGTGCCCGGTCCGCGGGCGGACTCCGGCGATTCGCGGAGGGAGGTGGGTGACGTGCAGTGCTGCTACCCGCGCATGGGGCAACCTGCGGTCTATAGGCGATTTGGAGGTCTGCCCGCCTTCCTTGCGTGGCATGGAACTTGCAGTTCGACGGGTCGAACTTCCCTGGATCGGAGATCCAAGGGAAACGTCCTGTGTAACTGAGGAGAGTTTTATGTCCACATACTGGGGCTTTCTGAGGAAGCGCCGCGTGCGGAGCACGTCGCGGCGGGCTCTTGTGATGGGTCCGTTCGTGCTGTCGATCCGCGGTTCTGCGCTGGTGGGAGTGATGGCCGTCATCACGGCGGTCCTGCTGGTCGGGATAGCAATCTTCATCCTGGGCCATTCCGAGGGCGACATCGTGGAGTACGCCGTCGATGACAGCAGGGCGTTCTACATCGCGGAGGGCGGACTGGAGCGGGCGAGAGGATACCTGGCTGAGCTGGAGGCTGACTCTCCAGGGGCCGATCCAGTGGGAACGAAGTTCGAAGACCAGCCCCTCGGGGGCGGTGTCTACACGGTCGAGGTCGTGGCGAACGTGGGCGATGAATGGATGGACGCCTACGAGGTCGTCAGCACGGGCACGATCGATGGAGTGGACCGGCAGGTCAAGAGCGTCATCATAGCCGAGACGTTCGCCAGGTACCAGTGGTTCGTCGAGTACGGAGGATGGAAGTGGTTCCACACAGGTGAGAGGTTTGAGGGACCGGTGCACGTGAATCGCCAGCTTCAGATCGACGGCGATCCGTGGTTCGGAGGTCCGGTCACTGCCGGCCGCGGCATAACGATGAAGCAGGGTAGCAATCCGATCTTCGAGGACGGTTATGAACTCTATGTCGAGGGCATCTCCCTTCCGACGGAGCCGGAACTGGAGGACCGCATCAAGGTAGCCGCGGTGGCCGGTGGGATCTATCTCCCGTCGCTGAGCGGTCACGATGTCTACTACCAGATCGAGCTTGGCCAGCCGTCTGTCGGTGAGATGACGGTGCAGGGTTTCGACGCCCACCACGGCCCCATCGAACTGACGCTTCCCACCGTGTACGACCTGTCGGTCGGGAACGGCGCCGCCTGGTCCGAGGAGAGGATCACGATCGAGGGAGTGCTGGATGGTCGTCTGACCATCGCGGTCGAGGGTGACATCGACGTGATGGGAGACATCCTCTACGACGCGTCGACGCCCGGCAGCGGGCCTGACCCGGGCTGCGACGACGTGCTGGGCCTCATTACGACGGACGACATCATAATCAAGTACACGGCTCCGAATATGGACGACTGCGAGGTCCATGGGGTCATGATGTCTCTGCACAAGAACTTCGAGGCCGAGGGGTACATGCACTATCCGCCGCGCGGTGACATGATCATCTACGGGGGGATCCTCGTGGACCAGAGCATACACCTGGCGACGTACGCCAATGATGTTCTCAGGTCCGGGTACTACCGGGACTACCACTACGACAGCAGACTTCTGGTGCTGCCTCCACCCTTCTTCCCGCTGACGGGGAAGTACCGCGTTGTCAACTGGGAGGAAGTCAGTCCTCCGGTGGTGGAATCATAGGGAGCGTGTCGTTGAGACGTCGAGCGAAGGACGTAGTGCGGATGTCGGAGCGGGAGCCGCGAGCCGCGAAGTGCGAGCGCTGCGGTGGCTCCACGCTCGTGGCGGTCATAGCGATCGCGGCGGCCGTCCTCCTGATCGGCGTGGCCATCTTCGTCCTCGGGCATTCCGAGGGCGACATCGTCGAGAACAGCGTGGACGACAGCCGCGCGTTCTACATCGCGGAGGGCGGACTCGAGCGAATGCGTGGATGGTTGGGCGATTTCCACTCGGACGACCCGGACGGCGACCCGCTCGGCAAGAAATTCGAGAACCAGCTCCTGGGCGGCGGGACGTACACCGTGGAGATCACCGAGGACGTGAGCGGAGGAAGCTGGTTGGGTGCCTACAAGGTCGTCTCGACCGGTGTGATCGACGGCGTGGTGCGGCAGGTCCAGGCGGTGATGATCGCCGAGACGTTCGCCAGGTACCAGGTCTTCGTGGAGAACGCCGGATGGGTGTGGTTCAGGACGGGCGATCGGTTCGAAGGGCCGGTGCACGTCAACCACGACCTGCAGATAGACGGCGACCCCTGGTTCGGCGGTCCCGTCACGGCGGGGGGCGGACTCACACTGAAGACCGGGAGCAATCCCGTGTTCGAGATGGGATACGAGCTGGGCGTCGAGAACATCCCCCTCCCGGACGACAGCTACGCTACGGACAGGGTCAAGCCCGCGGCGGAGTCGGGCGGTCTCCCCTTACCGGTGCTGGTGGGGCAGGACGCGAAGTACCATATCGACCTGGGCCATTTCGGTCCCGGGCTGATGGGCTACAAGAGCTACGGGAAGGTCGGCGGCGTATACACCTGGTCTGACTGGGTGCAGGTCGACCTCGCGACGCTCAACGGCGCCATCTGGAGCCCGGAACCGATCCGGCTCGAGGGGACACTTGACGGGCAGCTGACCATCGGGGTCGAGGGCAACGTCGAGGTCTGGGGCGATATTCTCTACGACGGGGTAGCGCCCGGCAGCACTCCGCCCCCTGACTGCGACGACGTGCTCGGTCTCATTGCGGACGGAGACGTCATCATCGCGTATACGCCTCCGAACTGGAACGACTGCATGTTCTACGGGGTGGCGATGGCCCTCGAGAAGAGCGTCGAGGCTCAGGAATACCAGCACTACGCTCCTCGTGGAGTGTTCGAGATGTACGGCGGTCTCATCGCCGACTACAGCATTCACATGGCGCAGTACGACAACGACGGCAATCTGCTCTCGGGGTACGCTCGCGACTACAACTGGGACTCCCGTATGATCGCGATGCCGCCGCCGTTCTTCCCGCTGACGGGACGCTACTTCATCTACTCCTGGGAAGAAGTGGTACCGCCGGAAGTGTGATCGGACGCTTCTCGCCGGTGGACTGGGCAGAGATCAAGCGTCCTGAGGCGTGACAGAGTGGGGGCATCAACGGTGCACCGGTTGAGGCACGAAATGGGTGAGATCAGGAAACGAGCGGCGGCCCGACGGCCGCACGGAATGACGGACGATCGTGGGTCCACGATCGTCGCTGTCATCGCGACCATCACGTCGGTGCTCCTCGTAGGCGTTGCGATATTCACGCTAGGCCATGCCGAGGGGGACCTGGTGGAGTACGCCGTCGACGACGCGCGGGCGTTCTACGTCGCCGAGGGCGGGCTCGAACGGGCCCGGGCGTGGCTGGGGAGTCTACAGGAGGACGATCCGAACGCGAACCCCGTCGGCATGAGCTTCGAGAATCAAACGCTGGGGGGCGGCACCTACGCCATATCGGTCATTGCCGATCTGAGCGGAGGCAGCTGGCTGCCGGCCTACGAGGTCGTTTGCGAGGCGGACGTCGACGGGGTGGTGCGAAGCGTGCGCGCGGTGATGGTACCCGAGACCTTCGCGAAGTACCAGTGGTTCGTCGAGCGGGGGGGGTGGAGGTGGTTCCTGTCGGGCGAGAGGTTCGAGGGACCCGTCCACATCAACGAGGACCTCCGGATCGACGGCGACCCCTGGTTCGGCGGCCGCGTGACGGCGGGGGCCGGGATCAGCTTGAGGGACGACAGCTACCCCACCTTCGAGCAAGGCTACGAACTCAATGTCGGTGACATCCTCCTACCTGATATCTCCGACATCGACGCGGTCGTCAAGACGGCGGCGCTGAACGGCGGGCTGCACTCGGGGGTGCTTCCACACAACAAGGGTTTCTATCACGTTCGGTTGGGCCACCCCTCCGTCGGGGAACTGACATACGAGGGACTGCGGCCCAAGGGAAGCGGCTACAAGACCATCCTCTCTCCGCGGACCGTTGACATCGCGTCGCTGAACGGGGCCGTGTGGTTCGGGGACCCCGTCGCCATAGAGGGGACGCTCGATGGGCAGCTGACCATCGTGGCCGACGGCGACATGGAGATCTGGGACGACCTCCTCTACGACGCGTCCACGCCCGGCGCCGGGCCGGACTCCGGGTGCGATGACGTGCTCGGGCTCATTGCCAACGGCGACATCGTGATCTCCTACACGACGGCCAACAGGAACGACTGTGAGATCCACGGTGTTCTGATGGCGCTCAACAAGAAGCTGCAGGCTGAGAACTACAACAGCTACGCGCCGAGGGGCGACCTTGTCGTCTACGGCGGCTTGATGGCCGAGCACAGCATATATCTTGGGAAGTACGATGACGGCTACTGCGTGAACGGGTATGAGAGACACTACCGGCTCGACCCGAGGCTTCCGCGGATGCCTCCACCGTTCTTCCCGATGACCGGCAGGTACATCGTTCACTCGTGGGAGGAGATGGATCCTCCGGAGGCATGAGGTGTACAGGGAGAGGGCTTTGAGCAAGAGACGTCAGAAACCCCGAGACGAGCGAGAGAGCCGCAGCGAGGGAAGTCGGGCCGATCTGTCCTTCAACGGGAAGCGGTTCGGTGAGCTTCTTATTGAGGCAGGGGTGATAGCGGCCGGCGACCTTGGGACCGCGCTCAAGACCCAGCGAGAGACAGGCGAGCGGCTTGGTGAGGCCCTGGTCAAGCTGGAGCTGGCGACCGAAGAGGACATCGTCACAGCGCTGGCGGGGCAGCTCGGCATCGGCGTCTTCGATCCGACGATGGCGGGGACGATAGAGTCGGACGTCGTGCTGACCATCCCGGAGCACATGGCCAGACATCACCACGCGCTGGCGATCGCCCGCAGGGACGACGAACTGATAGTCGCGATGTCGGACCCGCTCGACATCGTTGCCATCGACGATCTGAGAGTCGCCACGAAATGCGAGCTGTCGATTCAGGTGGGTCTCGCGAGCGACATCGAAGCCGCGATAACCACGGCCTACCGCAACGCGACGGCGGACCAGAACCTCGAGGACGTCATTGAGGGCGCGAGGGTCGAACTGGGCATTCAGGATTCGACCGGGCTCGAGGAACTCACCGAACAGGAGCTGAGGGACAGGGCCGAGGACGCCCCCATCGTCAAGCTGGTCAATCTGATACTCGGGCAGGCCATCGCCGAGCGTGCGACGGACATTCACATCGAGCCGCTCGAGAAGAAGGTCGTTGTGCGCTACAGAGTGGACGGCGTCCTCTACGACACCACGACGCCTCCCAAGCGCTTCCACGAGGCCATCGTCGTCAGGATCAAGATCCTCTCCGAGATGGACATAGCAGAGCGGCGGGTACCGCTGGACGGCCGCTTCACTGCGAGGTTCGAGGACCAAGATGTCGACATCAGAGTCTCCACCCTTCCAACCATCTACGGTGAGAAGGTGGCGATGAGGCTCCTGCACAAGTCCGGGACGATCGTCAGTCTTGCGGAACTCGGCTTCGAGGAGGACGCGCAGGCCATATTCCGCAGGGCGCTCAAGCGCCCATACGGCATGGTGCTGATCAGCGGGCCGACCGGTTCGGGCAAGAGCACGACGCTCTACGCCGGCATGGGCGAACTGGACCGCGTCGGAAGGAACATCACGACCCTGGAGGACCCGGTCGAGTATCATCTGGACCGCGTCAACCAGGTGAACGTCAACAGAAAGGCCGGAATGACGTTCAGCTCCGGCCTGAGGTCCATACTGAGGCAGGACCCGGACATCATCATGGTGGGCGAGATTCGCGACATGGAAACGGCCGAGCTGGCCATCAGGAGCGCGCTGACCGGTCATCTCGTGCTCAGCACTGTTCACGCGAACGACGCGCCCGCGACGGCCACGAGGCTGGTCGACATCGGCATCGAGCCGTACCTGGTCACGAGCGCGGTGCATCTCGTCATGGCGCAGCGGCTCGTAAGGCGGACGTGCACGTACTGCAAGGAGCCCTATGATCCCGACCCTAAGGCCGTGATGGCGCTCCTGGGCCGCGGGCACGAGGACACGACCTTCTACAAGGGCAAGGGGTGCAAGCAGTGCAAGGGGCGAGGCTTCCTCGGCAGGACGGCGATCTTCGAGATGCTCGAGGTGACGCCTGGTCTCTCCGAGCTCATATTGAAGGGTGCGTCGGCTGCTGCGCTCAGGCAGAAGGCGCTGGAGGAGGGATTCGTGACGCTCAAAGAGAACGCCGCCAGGAGGGCTCTTGACGGGACTACTACTGCAGAGGAGGCGCTCGGCGTCTCCACCGAAGCGATGTAACGACGAAGCAGGCATGCGGGAGGAACAGTTTTGACACGATTCGAGTACGTAGCCAAGAGCACCTCCGGTGCGGAGAGGAACAGCTTCCTCTACGCGGAGTCTGCTACGGCCGCGGCCGACATCCTTCACAGGGACGGGTTGGTGGTGCTCTCGATCAGGGAGGCGAAGGGTTCCGTCCGTGAGAAGTCGGAGGCGCCAGTCAGGCGCATGTTCGTGGGGCGGGTTCCCCCGGGGGCGGTCGCGCTTTTCACAAAGCAGCTCACGTCCATGCTGCACGCCGGACTGCCGCTGACGCGGGCGCTCTACAGCCTCGCGCGCGACGAGGCCAACGGGACGCTGAGCGATGTCGTGGTCCGGGTGGCGTCGGACATCGAGGGTGGGGGCACGCTGTCGTCGGCGATGTCGAAGCACCCGGGCGTGTTCTCGAGGCTGTACATCAGCATGGTCAGGTCGGGCGAGCAGAGCGGCAAGCTCGTCACCATCATGCGGCATCTCGCCCGCTACATGGACAGGACCGAGGCGGTGAAGCGCAAGGTGCGGTCGGCGATGACCTACCCTGCCTTCGTGGTTGGTTTCTCGGTTGTGGCGAGCTCTGTGCTTTTCCTCAAGATCGTCCCGATGATGGCGGGGATCTACGACAAGCTGGAGGCCGACCTTCCGATGCCCACTCAGATCGTCATCTCGGCGAGCGAAATCGTCGGGCGCTACATCTGGGTTCCGATACTGCTGCTCATCTTGCTGATAGTGGCGTGGCGAATGATGATGAGGAACTCCGCGGGCAGATACATTCTCGACTCGTTCAAGCTGCGGATACCCATCTTCGGACGCATCGTGAAGAAGGTCGTCATTGCCAAGTTCCTGCGGACGCTGGGTGTCCTCGTCGAGAGTGGACTCCCCGTGATGGACTCGCTCGAGTTGGCAGGAGGATCGTCCGGGAACGAGGTTGTGTTCCAGGCCGCAACCAAGATAGGCAACATGGTCTCGCACGGCTCGAGTCTCTCCAAGAGCTTCGCCAGCACCGGGACATTTCCGGAGATCGTCGTGCAGATGGTATCAACCGGCGAGGAGACGGGCACGCTGGGGGAGATGCTTGCCAACCTGTCAGATTATTACGATGAGCAGGTCGGCGCGTCGATAGAGGGGCTGTCCTCGATCATAGAGCCGCTTCTCATCGTTCTGATCGGCGGAGTCATCGCCCTTATGCTGGTTGCGATGTTCCTGCCGGTGTTCCACCTCGGCGGAGCCATCCGCCAAGGCATGAGGAGGTCGTAGGGTTCGCAGGAGGACGGGAGGAGTGTTCTCTTAGGTCGTCGGCACGCAATGTGCTAGCTTATGGCGTTCATAAAACCAAGGGTTGTACGGGAATTCAGACTTTGAAAGGAGGTGAGAAAAGAATGAGTATGCTGAGGAATCGCAAGGGCTTCACGCTCGTGGAGCTCATGGTAGTCGTCATCATCGTGCTCGTGCTCGCGGGTATCGCCGTTCCTGTCTACATCCACTACATCCAGGAAGGCAAGAAGAGCGAGGCGTACGCGGTCATCGACTCGATAGTCAGCGGAGCGCTCGTGTACTTCCAGAAGCACAACACGTACGAGGATGGTACCATCGCCCTCTGGCTGGCTGCTGATGACGTCGCCAACGCACGGTACTTCACCTACGCGATCAGCGACGAAGACGGCGTAGGCTTCGTCGCGACGGCTACGGCCGTTGCTGCTGAAGGTCTGCCTGATGGAGCTACTATCGTGTGGACTCACGAGGGCGCCGACGCAAGCGCCGGCAGTGCTGGTTCAGGCGAGTTTACTGAGGACGGTTGGTAGCGGCTTCGGGGCCGGGGCTCCTCGGAGTCCCGGCCCAACGCCTCCGCGGGCGGAATCAGGGAAGGCAAGAAGGTGAGCTTGAAACTGCGAAACGAGAGCGGCATAAGCCTGATGGAGGTCATGGTCTCTGTGGTCGTGTTCTCCATAGCCATCGTCTTTCTGTACCAGATGCTCTTCAGCGGACGCATGCAGGTTGAGTTCGAGGGAGAGAGGAGGGTGGCTTCGAAGGCGGCCGAGCTCAAGGTCGAGGAACTCAAGTACGCGGGCTATGGCTCTACGGATTCCGGTGCGGACTGGACGAGCCTGACGCTGGACTTTGGAACGCATCCCAGCGACCCGCGCATCGTGCTTGATGACAGAGGCACGGCCGACACGCAGGACGACCTGGTCGGGCTGGTCAGCTGGACCGTCAGGGACACGTCGTGGTCCGATGCCGGCATTACGACCGATGCGAAGGTCATCGATCTGACACTTCAGTGGCCCGAGAGCTGGGTGCGCGACGAGGTTCGGGTCGTGACCGCGGTGGCGAAATGATGAAGATCTCGAGAAGACACGATCTCATATCGAGCGGGCGTCCTGTGACCAACGCGGGCATAACGACGGTCGAGCTTATGATCGCCGGATTCATAAGCGCCATCGTCCTCATCGCGGCGTTCACGATGTATCTGACTTCCATGGATACATGGGACGTCTCCGGCGCGAGGCTTGCGCTGCAGCGCAATGGAGACCGCACTGTCAAGCAGATCGCGTCCGACATCAGGCACGGCGACATGGTGGTCGTCGGTGCGGACTCGACCTCGATCGACATCACGAGAACGATAGCGGGCGCGACCGACACGCTTCAGGCGTACGCGCTCTCCGGCGATGAGGTGGTCAACAAGTTTGGAACGGTCTTGACGAACAATGTCACCGGCATGCGATTCTCCTCTGGAAACGGAGTGAAGGTCTGGATTAGCATCACGCTCACTGACGACATGGGGACGAGCGCTTTGCCCTTCGACGATCAGCGGGTGGAGATCAACTCCGTGGCGGTGTGTCGCAACGAGCCGTCGTAGCGGTAGGGTCAGGAGGACGGGTGTGTTTGGCGGGTCCCGAAGATTCATCACAGGTCTGGACGTCGGCACCGAGAGCGTGAAGGCCGTCAGGCTGCAGCACGCGGGCGAGAGGGTCAGGCTCGTGGGCATCGCGCTCGCAGAGATCGACTACCCGACCGGGAACAGGAACGAGACCGACGCGGGGGCACGCACGGCGCGGGTGGAGGCCATCAGGAAAGCCCTGAAGGCCTCCGGTACCGACATCTCGTCGTCTTGCCAGGTCGTTACGGCCGTCGAGGGGCCGAGCATCAGCGTCAAGCACGTGACGTTCCCGAAGATGCCGAGTCCGAGTCTGGCGGAGTCCATCGGCTGGGAGGCGAAGAAGCACGTGCCGTTCGGAGCTTCCGAGTTCGTTCTGGACTTTCAGCTCCTCGCGCGCGTGACGCCGGAAGATACGGACGACATGCACGTCGTTCTTGCCGCGGTCGAGCAGCGCCTCATAGACGATCACGTTGGACTCGTTTGTGAGGCCGGCGTGGAGCCCGACACGGTCGACCTCGTACCGCTCGCTCTCGTGAATGAGCTTTTCGCGGAGGGCCTGATCGACGACAGCACCGTCGCCGCCGTGGAGATAGGCGCCGACACGTTGAGCGTGTCCATATACCGGGCGGGAGGTCTTCTGCTCGTCCGCTCGGTCCGCATGCCCACCAGCGCCGGCGGTCACGGAGCCGTATCCGGGGAGGGCGGCGAGAGAAGGACGACCGGCAGTGAGTGGCAGACGTTCGTGCTCAAGGAAGTGCAGCGCTCACTGGCCTTCTACAACAGTGAGACGGGCAGGCGCGGCATCGACAGGATCTACCTGAGCGGCGGGCGCGCCCTGGCCGATGGTGTGGTGGATGCTTTCAGGAACTCACTGAAGGTAGCTACCGAGGTTCTGAATCCGCTTGAAGGTATCGCGGATGCCGACATAGACATCGAGAGTCTGAGGGCACAGGGTCCGAGATTCGCCCTTGCGATGAGTCTGGCGAGGAGGAGATAGCCAGGTGCTCTTCAAGATCAACATGTATCGCCTTCGCGGCGAGAGGGCGGTCGAGGTCAAGCGGAAGCTACGCTACCTCGCGCTGGTGGTCTTCATGGTCGGCGTCAGTATCGTCGTCTCCGGACTTTTCATCTTCGCGGTCGTCATGACCGAACAGGAGATAGAGCGCAAGACGGAGCGCATAGGGGTGGCCAACGCGGAGCTGCTGAGCACGCTCGGCGGGGGGACGGACGCGATCTCCGATGAGGAACTGCGCCTCATCAGGACGCGCGCTCTCGAGATTCGGTGGAGCAACGTATTGGCTGCTTCATCGAAGCTCGCAATACCCGAGCTCTGGTTCACGCAGCTCAGGCTGAGTGAAGGATCCCTCGTCGGGGCCCGCGGCAGGACCCCGGGGTTCCATCTCGAGGGGCGCCTGAAGGCGGGGCGGAAGGAAGAGAGCCTGGCCAAGCTGATGGAGTTCCTCGCGGAGGTGCGGGACGAGCCCACCTTCGCGGAGAGCTTCTCGGAGGTCAATCTGGTCAACTCCAGATGGAAGCAGACGACGGACGACGAGTACCTGGAATTCGAGATATTCTGCCCGCTGGGCGATGAGTGAGGGGCAAAGACAGGCAATGGTAACCCGTAGCTGGATAGGCATCGCGGTCATCTTGGTCATCTGCGCGCTTCTCTTCGTGGCGGACATGACCGTCTACCGACCCCGCAGGGCGAAGCTCGAGGAGCTGAACCAGGAGCTGGCCATCGCGGAGACCGAGCGCGCGTACGTAGCCGGGCACGCGGCACATCTGGTGCGCATCCTCGACTTCCTTCCGAAGCAGATGGAGGGGGAGGGAGTGAACGAGGGCGAGCAGCAGTTTCTGTCGAGGATCAGTGGAGAGCTTCAGGATTCCGGTATGGTCCTGACGCGCGTGGAGCCGCAGCGCGTGCAGCAGGACGGGTCGTACACCCGCAGGGGGTTCAAGCTCGAAGTCGAGGGTGGCTACAAAGAGTTTGCGAACTTCCTCAGGTACCTGGAGTTGATGCCCGAGGTCGTCATGGTCAACTCGTTCGAGCTTCACTCGAAACAGGCCGGCCGGCGAGCCAACCATGCAGCAACGTTGAAGGTCACGGTCATAGGATACTAGAACGGTCCGGCCCGGGTCCGGGTCCCGACAGCTACGGAGGTTCTATGAGAGGGAAGACGGTACTGATCGTGCTGGTGGCGGTTCTGGCGACCGCGGCGTCTACGTTCTTGGCCACCCGTGCTATCACGGGCACGGTCACGGAAGGCCGCGTTTCCTCAGCCTCCGCCGATGCCGGCCCCGGTGAGATACAGAGCAAGGGCACCGAGGTCGCGAAGCTCGTGGACGACATCGATGAATCAAGTGCTGCGGACGCGGTGACGAGCGATGACAGAGACCCGATGGTGACGTACAAGGCCGAGCCGAAGCCGCAGCCCGCTACGGCTCCGGCTGCGCCAAGCGCACCAACGTGGCCGTCGTACAAGGTGACCGCGGTTCTGCTCGGCGACGACGATCCGAGGGCGTTTCTCAGGCTCGGCAGCGAGAGCATCAGCGTGAAGATCGGCACCGAGATCAGCGGTGGCCGTGTGACAGCGATCGAACCAGACGGAGTAACGATAGAGGGTAAGATCGGGACGAAGAAGTTCCCGTTCTAGCCCCGGGCATAACCGGAGGATGCTGTTGTGAAGATTCCGATTGTTGTAGTTGCCGTGGCCCTGCTGCTGGCCGGCGTCGTCCCGACGATGGCCGCGACCGACATCGGGGACACGCCGATAACGTTGCACGCCACCGGCACGCCGCTCATGGACATTCTGAGCGTGTTGTCGGAGAAGAGCGGGCTCAACATCGTGGCGAGCACCGACGTCGAGACGAGGGAGATCTCGATCCACCTGACCAACACGCCTGCCGAGGAGGCTCTGAACCTCATCGTGCGTGCGGCAGGGCTCGGCTACGAGCGGATCGGCGACTCGGTACTCGTCGCTCCGCAGGCGCAGCTGACGCAGGACACGGGTTTCTCGTCCTACGTCATCGAAGTCCAGTATGCGGATGCTTTCGAGCTCGTTCCGCTCATTGAGAAGGTTGCCGACAAGGTCGCCGCGGACCCCGGCGGCAATCGGCTGGTCGTCGTGGCGACTCCCGGGATGATCGGCCAGATCCGGGACATCATCAAGGACCTGGACGTGCCTCCGGTGCAGATAATGCTCGAGACCGAGGTCATCGAGATTGCGACGGACAGAATGGTCGAGCTTGGCATCGACTGGAGCAAGATCATGCGCCAGTCCGTCATCTTCGCCGAGCCCGGCCTCGGGGGCGCTCCCCCAGAGGACTCGCAGACCGACGAGATGCCGGACAACATGCCCTTCGTGGGGCGCGGTATGGACCTGGACAACGTCTACCGCCAGGCCAAGGCCCTAGAGGTCGCGCTGGACATACTCGAGCAGAACGGCGGCGCGAAGGTCCTGAGCAATTCCAAGCTCGCGACCCTCAACAACCGGACGGCCAAGATCCACATCGGCGACGTCATTCCGTACACTGTCTCAAACCTGACGAGCGGCGGCGCCCTGCAGCTCCAGGTGGAGAAGGAGCGCGTTGGCGTCAAGGTCGAGGTGACGCCGCGGGCGGCCGGCGACGGCCACATCACGGTCATGGTTGAGCCGAGCGTCAGCACGATCGTCGCGTTCAGGGGCCCGAACGACGAGATCCCCTGGACGAAAGAGCGGATGGCGAAGACGCAGGTTCGCGTTATGGACGGGCAGACGTTCATGATCGCAGGTCTCCTCAGTGAGGACGAGACCGAGACGATCACGAAGGTGCCGTTCCTTGGCGATCTTCCTGTCATCGGCTATCTCTTCAGGCATACTGCCACGCAGCTCAAAAAGTCCGACCTTCTTATCAAGATCACGCCGCGCATCATTCCGTAGCCGCGTGCGGTGTTTGGCCGGCGTTGCCGGCACTGGCAGATCGACAGGGGGCTCGCTGTGCGGGCCCCCTTCTTCGTGCGCCCGTGCCAGGGGGCGCGCGCTGCAGAGCGCCCCACGCAAGAGTGGTGCGCGCGCTGCCGGGCGACCGCGCCCTGGGGGCCCAGCGGCGTCCCACTACCGGCTGGCGCGCCATTCGCCTTTCAGCTATGATGTTAGTTCGATTGATTCCACGACCCAGATACGGGAGTCGGACATGGAGGGGTACGACGTCATCGTGATAGGAGCCGGTCCCGCCGGCCTCACGGCCGGCATCTACGCCGGCCGGGCGAGGCTCAAGACCCTGGTTCTCGAGGGCCTGATGCCGGGCGGCCAGGTCGTCGTGACCTCGCACATAGAGAACTACCCCGGAATAGGCCCGACCACCGGCACCGAGCTGATCGCCGCAATGACGGAGCAGATGTCGAGCTTCGGGGCCGAGCTGAAGACCGCGGAAGCGTCGTCCATCGAGGTGAAGGGTGACGGGTTCGTCGTCACGGCGGGCTCCGGCACGTTCGAGACCCGCACGGTGATCGCGGCGAGCGGGACCGCGTACAAGAAGCTGGGCGTGCCGGGCGAGGCGGAGTTCCTCGGGCGCGGTGTGTCCTACTGCGCAACGTGCGACGGACCGCTCTACAAGGATCTGGAGATCGCCGTGGTGGGCGGCGGCGACAGCGCGCTGCAGGAGGCTCTCTATCTCACGACCTTCGCGAGGAAGGTCTATCTGATACACCGGCGAGACGAGTTCAGGGCCGTGCCCATTCTCCAGGAACGGGTTCGGGACAACGACAAGATAGAGTGCTTCTGCAGTTGTGTGGTGGAGCGCATCACGGGCGCGAACGGCGTCGACGCCATCGAGATCAAGAACGTCAAGACGGGAGAGCAGGCGACGCATCCTGTTGCGGGTGTCTTTCTCTTCGTCGGGCTCGTGCCCAGGACGGAGTTCCTGGGTGGCGTCGTCGACGCGGCGCCGGACGGGTTCATACTGACGAACGACGACATGAAGACGAACGTGAGGGGGATTCTGGCGGCGGGCGATTGCCGCGCGAAGCTACTGAGACAGATCGCCACAGCCGTGGGTGACGGCGCGACGGCGGCCTTCGCCGCGCAACGCCTCGTCGAGGATGACGAGTGGTAGGACCTTGCTCAAGTCCTGCACGACCGCAATGTAGGAGGTGTTCTGTGAAGGAGTTGCTCAAGGAAGCGCTGAACGCGCTTCGGAAGAAGGGCGTCAATTACGCCGACGCCAGGCGGGTCCGCACGGCGACGGAGCTCCTCGTCATGAAGAACGGCGCGATGGAGACCGGTTCCGTCACCGAGTCCGAGGGGTTCGGCATACGCGTGCTGGACGGAGGAGCCTGGGGTTTCTCCTCGAGTTCGGACACAACGCCTTCGGCCGTCGTTGAGGTCGCCGAGCAGGCGCTGGCCATCGCCAGGGCGAGCGGGCGCGTCGGCGATTCCAAGGTGGTTCTCGATGGCCAGGAGGCCGTTGTCGACGTCTACAGGAACGAGGTCGCGGAGAACCCGTTCGACGTCCCGCTCTCTGAGAAGCTGAATATCCTCGCGAGGTCTTGCGAGGGGATGTCGAAGGCGCCCGAGGTCAAGTTCGCGACCGCCTCGATGATGAGCTTCCGGAACGACAAGCTCTTCGTCAATACCGAGGGCAGCGATATCGAGCAGACCATCATAGAAACCGGCGGCGGTATCGCCGCGACGGCGATGGAAGGCGGCGAGAGGCAGACGCGCTCGTATCCGGCGAGTTTCCGCGGGGACTACGCCACGTCGGGGTTCGAGTTCACGCGTTCACTCGACCTTTCGGGGCACGCCGAGAAGACGGGGCGCGAGGCCGTGGAGCTTCTCCGCGCCGACGAGTGCCCCTCGAGGAAAACTACTCTGATCATCGGTGGGACCCAGCTTGCGCTGCAGGTGCACGAGTCGTGTGGACATCCGATCGAACTCGACCGTGTGTTCGGGACCGAGGCGTCGTACGCCGGGACGAGCTTTCTTGGCGTCGACAAGCTCGGCGAGTTCCGCTACGGGTCCGACATCGTCAACATAGTCGCCGACGCGACCGCGCCCGGAGGACTGGGCTCGTTCGGTTACGACGACGAGGGTGTGCCGGCGAGCCGGACCGACATCGTGCGGGGAGGCGTGTTCTCGGGGTATCTCATGAGCCGCGAGACCGCGCCGAGGATCGGCCTTCGCAGCAACGGAACGATGCGCGCGGACGGCTGGAACCGCATCCCCCTGGTGCGGATGACCAACATCAACCTGCTGCCCGGTCGTGGGACGCTCGAGGACATCATCGCGGACACGGAGGACGGCATCTTCGTCGACTCCAACAAAAGCTGGAGCATCGACCAGCAGCGCCTGAACTTCCAGTTCGGCTGCGAGATCGCGCGGGAGATCAAGAAGGGCCGCATCGGCCGCATGCTGAAGAACCCTGTCTACACCGGCATCACGCCGGAGTTCTGGGGCTCGTGTGACGCGATAGCGGGCAAGGACGAGTGGCACATCTGGGGCATCCCGAGCTGCGGCAAGGGCGAGCCGGGCCAGACGGCGCACGTCGGGCACGGGACGTC
>JBDRFG010000075.1:0-26870 GCA_043819135.1 Candidatus Eiseniibacteriota bacterium
GGAACTCGTGCCCGTGATGCTGCCGCTCACCCGGAGCGCGACGGCCAGGAACGACCCCTCCTCCAGTCCGTCGGAGAGTGACGTGACCCTCCACGCGGAGACCACTACAGGCACCGACCCCATGGTCCGAAGAGATACGCTCGTGCGGCGCACGATGCCATCGGCGGTCGCCGGCGGGTCGCCTTCGCTGTCTGTGCGGGAGCGCACTCTGGACTCCACGGCTATCCGCCAGTCTCTCTTGCTACGAAACTCGCCGCCGACGGTCACGGAGGACGAACCGTTCGGCAGCTCGGAGTAGTAGGACCGCCAGGGCCTTCGTGCGATACGCGTCGCGGCCCAGATCTTCCAGTCGGCGCCCGAGCGGTACTCGGCGCCCACCCACCCGACGGCGCCGTTCGATCCGCCGGAGAAGCCCGGAACACCTCCCCCCAGGGGCGCCCAGTAGTCCCTGGACAGGTATCCCGCTCCGGCGTTCACGCGGGAACTGCCGCGACCCAGTCGGGCGGCGGCGAGAGCGGCAACGCCACGCGCGGAGGTCGCCGCTACCTCGCACCCGGCCATGAGCTCGCCTCTCGATGTCCGAACGTCGAGCCCGCCCGCCGTCAGGTCCTCACCGCGAAACCCAAAGCGCTGCCTCACCGGGTCCCCGGGCATGAGCCCCGGGGAGTAACCGAGACGGAGGACCGAGGCGGAAAGCTCGAGTCCAGCCGGCTGCTCGAAGGTCACGCGGGCGCCGGCCAACGACTCGTCGAGGTAAGATGCGCCCTCCCTTTCCCCCTCCGTGCGATGATACCCGGTCGTCCTGATCGAGGTGGCCAGTCCGTCCTCGCCGACCGCGGCGTCCAGCGCGCTTCTGGCGAGGATGGCCCGGACGCACGCCTTTCCTCTCGATGCGGTCACGAACACGCCCCGCCTTGCGGAACCCTCGCCGGCGCCGTCGTAGCGCCTGACGGAATCGCGCCGCCGCGGGTAGGCAGCTTCCGACGGGAACCCTCCGCTACGGAGGAGCAACCCCTGTCCCCAGCTTCCAACGAAGTCGCCTACACCCACAACGAACGCCGGTCCGTCCTCCGCCGCGTCGGTGACGTCGCGCCAGACAAGTGAGACCACCGAGTGGTCCGCCAGCCCGGACTCCCCCGCATCCTTCTCGCACGCGACCGACAGGTCCAGCCTGTCCCCGTACGACACGCGCAGTCTGGCGAAGGTCCCCGTGCCGTTCACTACGCCCCGCGCGCCCCACGCGGCGTCCCAGCGCTCCTGCGCCGTCGCGCGCAGACGCAGCTCCCAGGCGACCTGCGACGGGGCCGTCTGTGGCACCGGGGCCATCGTGTCCTCGACCTCCGGCGCTGCCGTCTCGGGAACCGGCGGATGCACGACATGACGCACGACAAGGTAGGGCCGCACGGCCGGCAGTGCCTCGCGGTTGATACATCCCCTCACAACGAGTTCGTCCAAGGACGCCACCGGTCCCAGGACGTCACGCCGCGCGACAATGCGAACGGCGGCCGCCGGGTCGAGGAACGGCACGCGCAGAAGATCGGACAGCCCGGCGGCATTGACGTCGACGGGGTTCTCCCTGAAGGCCGCCGCCTCGCGCAGAAGCTCATCCAGCCCGTCGAGCGCAGCGCCCTCGTCTTCCAGCCCCGCCAGAACCTCGCGCATGATGGAGTCGTCAGGTGAGATGTCGTCCACGCCCGATGCGACGTCGTCGGCGACGCACCGCGCGGGGAGCACGGAGAGGGCAACCGCCAACAGAAGAGCCGTTGCGTCACGGCTCGATGGTGACCGACACAAATGAGCTCACTCCCAACTCGGGGTGCCATTGAACTGCGATATCCACAATCGGCCACGGGCCGCCGCGGCCGCGGCCCACGCCGAACCCGAAACCGAGCCGTCCGGGCGCGTCCCTCGCGCCGGCCCTGACGCGAAGCCAATCGGTCAGAGCGGCCTCGAAAGCCAGTACGGTCGAGGGGGCGAACGTCTCTTCGAACAGAAGCGTCCACCGGATCGACACCGACGGCAGAACCAGCGCCGCTCCGAAACCGGCGCGAGCCGCAACGGGCGAGTCCCCGATCCACGAGCGCGTCAGGTTCTCGCACGCGGCGCCCAGCAGAACGCGACCGATCAGGCGCCTTGTCACGCTCGCGTCCACCGCCGCCGTCCAGCGGTCGTCGATACCCCTGGCGGCGATGCCAAGACCTCGCACCCGAACGCTCAGGCCGAGATCCGGATCGGCGTCGAGCCCGACGCGCACGGAGAGGGAGCGCTCCTCGTAGAGCTCGCCCCCGAGCCGGGACAGCTCGATGCCGACTGAGACCGCACCGAACCCGGTCGAGCCGCGCGCTCCCCATCCCGCGGCCTCCCGAACACCGTAGAACTCGCCGGCGGAGACCGTCACGCGGAGGCCGGGCAGTGCGCGGGACGTCGCCGAGTCCGGGGAGGCTTGGGTGGGCTCGAGACCGGGTGAGGTCACGAGCAGCAGGCCGGGCGTCAACAATCCCGCCGACCGGGCGTCGGGCCACGAGAACTCGAACGCGGCCCGCGCGAAACAGGCGGGCAGAAGAAGAGCGAGCAGTACGGCAGCGCAGAGGTGCCCCGCGAGCCGCGCGGCGCCTGTCGTTGTTCCCATCGCGGGGCTCCTATCTCACGATCCCGACGGCCGTCTTGGCCGTGACGAAGATGCCGGCACGGGCGTCGATCGCCTCGAGATAGGCGACGTAGAGCCCCG
Organism: Candidatus Eiseniibacteriota bacterium; assembly: GCA_043819135.1. Lineage (GTDB taxonomy): Bacteria > Joyebacterota > Joyebacteria > Joyebacterales > Joyebacteraceae > JALGZG01. Next base: position 2,729 of record JBDRFG010000075.1, read on the forward strand.
ATGGAAGCGGGGCGCCGTCCGAGCCCGTTCCGTCCCACAGGAATTCGCTCACCGAGGGAAGCGCCGCGTGGTCTGCAAGCACCGCACGCACGCGTCCCTCCATATCGAACACGGTCAGCCTCGCCGTCGCCCGCGCCACGGGCAGTTCCACCCGGAACAGGGTACGGTCGGCGCTACCGTCGCCGTTCGGCGTGAAGGGATTCGGAGCGACCGTCAGTCGGCCGGCTGCCGGCGCGGCATCAAGATGGATGCTGTTGGTACGGCCGGGCGTGCTTCCCTCGGGAGCCACCGAGCCGCCCCAGTTCCCCGCGTTCTGCGAGGGCATGTCGGGCCGGACGCGCTCGAGCGACACGCCCCTCTCACCACCCCAGTCCCTCTCGTACGTGAAGTGGTCCATTGGAGTACCGAACTCGTCCAGCAACACCACCGTGTCGTCGGCCGAAAGAGCCTCCCAGTCGTCGGTCTCGACGACCGGGCACGACGCCAGCCCCTCCATGAGTTCCGTGTCTCTCGCCACCAGCAGGAACGCGCCGGTGGCGAAGAGAGCCAGCGAATCGGAATCGATTCGACCGGCGCCCGCGTCATCTCCGAGCGCCCATCCACTCAACTCGACACCATCGCCAGGGATGTTGAGAAGCTCCACCCACTCGGTCCCGCCGTCATCGGGTGAGTGCATGACCTCGTTGACCGCGATGAGACCACCCACCCCGCCGACGGTGAAAGACGTGTGAGCGGTGTTGTTGGACGGCTCGCAGTCCGCTCCGAACGTGAGGGTCACGTTCCCGCGGTGATATCCGTCCGCCGGATCCATCCACCTAAGCGAGACCTCGACCGAGTCCCGCGGCGCCAGGTCGTCCGTAAGTACGGAAGAACACGCGGGAGTCTCGGACCCGTACAGAAAAAGCTCAACGAGCAGCGACTGTCCGCCGGTAGGAAGCGCACCGACGTTCCTGACCACGCACGAGAGTTCCGCCGGCTTGCCGTGGTCGAAGATCGCCCGGCCGGGATGGTGAACCTCGAGGCAGAGGTCGTAGGAGAGCGCGTTGGCCGCCCCGGGCGTGGGCGGTCCCGCGACGAGATCGAGAGCGTTGTCCCCGTGATCGAAGCAATCGGGAGAGCGCGCGAGTGACAGGCCCGACTGCGCGTCGGCGGCAGGTCGGCCCTCATAGTACTCCTGGAAGAGCGGCTCTCCCCACCCCACGACGTCGACCGGATCGACGCCATTGGTCAGCCGTACCCCGTCCGGGCCGTTCTGAAGATCCAGGGGCGTCGTGTAATCGGGTGGAGGCAGGACATCGACCTCCCCGATGACGAACATCTGTCCAGGCTCGACGTAGTCGAGATCGCCGCCGATCCACTCGACCGTCCAGTCATCGGGGTTCGCGCCGTTCCCGGTCTCGAGCACCCATCCGGTCAGGGACACGCCGAGCCGCCCGCAGTTCAGGAGCTCCACGAACTCAAGGCCGGTGTCCGGACCTTCCGGGTCGTACAGCACCTCGTTGATAACCACCTGCGCAGTAGCGGGACCGGCGAGCAGCGCGCACGCCACGGCCCACAGGATGCGAAGACAGTGCTGTCGCATTTGGACAACTCCCTCAGGGGAGCCGGGGTGTCGTGAACATGCTGGCAAGGAATACTGCGATGTGGGGTAGTGCACTGGGGATTGCGAATTGGGGGTTGTGAACTGGGGATCGTGGATCGGGTTCTGAAGACTGGAGACTGAGGGTCGCGCGCCGCGCTACGGCAGCCCCTGCTTCCTTCTCAGCGCCCACTCGGCCGACATCAGTCCGACGAAACCAAGAAGCAGCCACGGCGAGTTCCACAACTCGAACTCGCTCTTCGCCGTGCGCTCGGCCCAGGCCAGAGGCACGTCATCGGGAAGGTCGTCCAGGGTCTCCGGCATGTAGTACCCTCCTCCGCTCTCCTCGGCTATCCTCCTGAGGATCGCGGACCTTCGTCGGGTCTCGGAGTCCTCGAGACTGAATCGCTCGACCACGAACTCGCCGGACGCCGTGCCCACTTCCTCGCCACCCACTGAGGCCGTAGCGCGCAGCACGTAGGGACCGGGCGGAAGGTGGCCGATCGAACCGCGGTAGTGGTCGCCCGCGGCCTCAAGGTCGACGGTGGCCACGGGGGCCGCGCCCTCGCCACTCGCGGCGGACACGCGCACAACGGCATCGTGCGCGAGTCGATAGTCGGCCCTGTAGACCTGGGCGGAGAGACCGATGTCCTCGCCCGCCTGGTAGACGTCCTTGTCCGCGGCCACCACGACGCGCTCGAGTTCCCCGCGCGCCGTCAGCCAGCGCGCCGTGTTCGTCACGAACCGACCGTAGACGTCGATGTCGTCGCCGGCCATCTTCCACCGCCACAGCCCGTCCGCCATGATGGCCATGACACTCCCCGCTCCCAGACGTCTGCCCGCGACGATCGCCGCGCCGTCGCCGCCCGGACCGTATCCTTCCACGAGCACGTCGGCGTCGGCGCGAACGGACCATGGCAATGACGTGAACGTGCGCACCGGAGGGAGTTCTCTCCACACCTCGACGTTGGCGAACCGATCCTCGGCCACCCGTGTGGCCGGCGCCGATTCTCCCGCATCGGTCAGACGGACGCGCACGTCCCGGAAACCGGAGAGCGGCTCGGCGACGAACGAGTACGGCAGGATGCCGAGGACATCGTTCGGCGGACGCTCGCGGGGAATGCCCGCGATCAACAGGCCGCCTCCCCGGTCGTGCGCGAACGCCCGGAGCCACTCCAGAGACACAAGGGGTTCGGACCAGTCGGGCTCGAACAGGATCACGAGATCGTACTCGTAGAGCTCCGCCCTGGACTGGGGCGGCGTCCCGTCTGTGGCCGACACGGGCGAGCCCCGCTTGGCCACGACCGACTCAACCTCGACGTTGCGGTCGGCCTCGAGTTCGCGCGTGAGGAAGGCGAAGTCCCATCCGGGACGTCCGGCCAGAACCAGCACGCGGATCTTACCCTTCATCGCCGTCGTTACCACGATGCGCGAGTTGTTGGCGGTCGACAGCTCGCCGGCCGCGACCGGCACCGACACGGAGTAGCGATGCACCCCGGGCGTCGAGGGCGTCACGCGAAACGTCACGCGCACCTCTTCGCCGCTTCCGGAGAGTTCGATCTGCCGTGAGTCCAGCGTCGCTCCGTTCTCCGATAGCTCGACGACCGTCTCGGCGCCCTCGAACCCTGCGCTCGAGACCGTGACCTCGACGGGAACGCTCTCTCCCGTGTACGAGATGCGGTTGGTCACGACGTCTTCTATCGCGATGTCCGTCGCCGCCTGTGAACTGCCCACCCCAAGCACGAACACCGGGACGCCCAGCGAGACGGCGGCGACGTACGGACCCGCCCCGCGGTTGTCCGCGCCGTCAGTGGCAACGACGACGGCCCCCAGATTCCTGCCGGAGAGCACGTCGTCCAGAGCCTCGAAGGCCTGTGCAAGATCGGTGGCGCCGCCGTCGAACGTAGGCGCGTCCACGAGGACCCCCGCATCGGTTGTGAGCTCTCGCGACGCCCCGGAGAACGCGAACGCCACGAGGTCCGCGTCACGGGCCACGCGCGGCAGAACAACTTCGTTCAGGAGGGACACGGCCTCATCGCCGCGCCGCTCGCCCCCGGTCCCGTCCCGCACCGACATGCTTCTGGACGCATCCAGAAGAAGCGCGACGACGGGCCGCTCCGTGATCGTTCGGGAGAGGGCGAGAACGGGCTCGACCAGGGCGACGAACAGCAGCACAAGACCTGCCGATCGCAGGACAACGAGAAGGGGCCGCAGGCGACCGGCCGAGGTTGGCACCCTGCGGTAGAACCAGATGACGGAGATAACAGTCAGGGCGCCCAGCAACAGGAGCACCCACGCGTGTGTCTGATTGAACAGTAGTGTCATGGCAGCTCGCCCGCGCACGCGGAGTCTTCGTCAGCGCCGGCCAGCCGGGTTGTCCACGCCCCGCCACTTCTCTCGGAGGTGAACCTCACGGAGCCGCCGGGCTTGAGGACCACCTCGAGCGTCTCTCCCTCCTCCTGGACGTCGGCGTCGGGGCGCGCGCGGGGTGTGAATCGAACGGTCAGGGGTGGAGCATCCGCGTCGGCCACGACGCTCGTGCAGGCGCGTCCGCCTTCGGCGTCCACGCGGTGCAGCACGAAGAGAGAACCCTCGCCCACCCGGACGGGCGCGGCCATCCAGCTACAGGACGGCGGTAGCGCGGGCCTGACGTCCACCGTCCCATCGAGAACGTTGGGCCGGACCCCGAGGTAGTCCTGGTAGAAGTTTCTCAGGAACTCGGACAAACTCCATGCTTGCGACACGGCACCGGCTACGTTCTCCCCGTGCTCGGGAGGAACGCCGTTTCTGAGCTCGGGAAGGGTGCCGGCCGCGCCCTCGTCGAACATCATGTTCGCGAGCACGGATGTCTGCTCCCAGGCCGCGGCAACCAGGCCGTGCTTCACCAGCGCGGAGACCACGGGGCCGGTCAGCCACACCCACACGTCTCCGTTGTGGTAGGCCTCATCGAAGTGGTACCTCTCCAGATCGAGGTGGCAGGGATGGAAGCCCGGGTCCTCCGTGTAGAGAGTCGTGACGCCGTGCCTCAGCACGCAGCTCTCCCGGACAAGCTCCAGCATCGCCCGTTCCGCCTCACGAGGGAGCAGGTCGTCCCAGGGCACTGTCGCCGCGAACACCTGATTGGGCCGGATCTGACGGTCGGGCACGCCGTCCGGGTCGAGGTGATCGAAGAGACCGTGAGTCGAAGGATCCGGGAACTCGCGCAGAAACGCACCTCCGACCAGTTCCGCGGCCTCACGCCATCTCGAGGCCTGCTCCTCCCTGCCGAGCGCGTCCGCGATGGCCGCCCCCGAGATGAGGGCAGTGTACCACAAGACCTGTACCTCGACTGCCCGGTTGCCGCGGGGCGAGAACGGGCTCGTCTCTCCACCCGCGTCCATCCATGTCTCGGCCTGACCGTGGAGCAGGAAGCCCTCGGCGTCCGTCCTGCGCGCGAGCGCTCCGTCGATCGCCCGTTCGACGACCGGCATGAAGCGCTCCGCGAATTCCAGGTCGCCCGTGTATCTCAGATACTCGTACGCCTCGCGGACGAACCACCAGGTTCCGTCGGCCGTGTTGTAGTAGACCTCGCCCGGCATTGCGAGGTTGGGTATCCGTCCGAACAGGAGGTTGTCCTCGTCCGTCTCCTGGAGTACGGCGAACGACTCCAGGATCTCCCTGGCGGTGTCGAATTCGCCACGAACCAGGCACGCCCCCGGGAGAGCGATGAACGTGTCCCGCCCCCAGTAGTTCGGGAACCAGTGCAGCCCCGCGAAGATGCCACGGCCGAGCTGGTTCATGATGAGAGCGTCCACGGACGCGGCGGCCCATTGGAGGGCCAAGTGGTAGTCGTTGTCGTGCGTGGCGATGCCGGCGCCATCCAGGAGGTCCGCGGTCCTTCTCATCTTGTCGTCGTAGAGCGCAAACTCGTCGTGTAGACCTTTGCGCGCAAGCTCCGCGGCCCCGTCCAGCGTGTCTCCGACCGCGGCGCAGAACGTGACGCTCCCCGCGAAGCCCTCGTCACTCTCGAACGCGAACTCCAGGCGCCCCGGCGAGTAGGGAACAGCCGACGCCATGGCCCTTCTGGCGGCGTCCTTGGTGTACGTGGTCCTTCTGTACGCCTCGTGCGGAACGAACTCCGCGGGTCGGTCGCACGCGACGGCCACCCACACGGGATAATCCTGTTGATCGGTACGCTCGAGATGGTCGGTCCGTCTCAAGGCGAGCACGCGCCTGTCCTCGTCCCAACGCGTCTCGTACTCGGGCTGCCCCTCTTCCCAGATGCTCCTGATGTCGAACCTGGGCTCGAAGGACGCCCGCCCCGAGTGATTGGAGCTGTAGGAGACCAGGAGAATGTTCTCACGGTCGGCCAGGAAGACGGTCTCGGTCGTCTGCTCGATGACGTACTCGCGCGTGACGCTCTGGGGGAGGACACAGGCGCTCCTCAGACCCCACGAGGAGAGCGGCACGTCGCCGAGCATCAGGTCCCAGCCCTCGAGGAACTTGTGGAGCTCAACGATCAGGCCCGCGTAGCTCCTGGTGTTCGTCGTGCCCGTCTCACCGGCGAAGTAGGCCTTCTCTTTGTTGGTCAGGATGTACTCGCGCGTCTCCCGGGAGCCGACGACTATCTGCAGCCCCTGGCGACAGCCCTTCAGAGGTAGCTTCTGCGAGCCCGATTTCTCTTTGGTGTTTCTGATCGCGTCGTCTCCCATGCAACTTCCCTGCCATGCTCACCGGCCACTGGCGCGTGGGGTCCGCGCCGCTACGGCCGGTCCGAAGTGTCAAGCGCGTTGACAGTGCTCCCGAGCCAGCTCCCCCAGAGGCACCGCTCGCCCGGCCGTTCAACCGCCGGGCGACCGATGGATGTCGCAACGCGACTAACGACCGCTCTACTCCAGAGCCAGAGCCGGAAGGACCACGAGCTGACCCGTCTCGAGGCTGCAATTTCCCAGGATCTCCTCCTGCGAGCGCTTCCCTCCACCGAAGAGCCCGAGGATCTTCCTCGGCACGGGCACTACGATGTCGTACACGTTTGTGTCGATCGACAGGTCGCCACCACCGCCACCGCTCCACTCTTCGGCGACCTTCTTCACTTCTCTGAAGTCACCCAGGCCGCCTGCGCCGTAGTCGTCCTGAAGTCCGACCGCAGGCGTGAACCGCCAGTCGGGCGCGGCGCCGTCGATGGCATCGATCGGAACACGTATCCTGATGGTGCCGTTCTTGATGTCCGTCTCAATACTCGCCCCGATGTCGACCGGCTCTGCGGAGGAGTCTATCACCTCGACGACCTCACCCGCCGCGAACACTTGATACTCGGACGGCTCGGCCAGACCCGCGTTCGCGTTGCGCCTTAGCTCGACGTCGCCACCCTCTTCGGTGTCGATGGCGACCGCGACCATGGTCAGCCGGTTGCCGACGTTCCACGGATCGACGAGATTGCGGATCTTGAACTCGAAGATGAGCGACCCGTTCTCCTTCTCGATCGCGAACGACAGAAGGTCCGCCTCGCCTCCCTCTCCGAACGCCTCGTTCAGAGGATACGTATAGTCCCCGTCACCGGTGTCGTCACCGACCGGGTCGTCCCATCTCGCCAACTCCTCCGCTCCCGCCGGTATCGCGAGAGCAAGAAGCGCGATGAGGAGAATGGCTCCACGCAATCGTCCCACGTCTGCCCCCTTGCATGCGAAGCACCGCAGCGCTCCGCGAGTATCTTCCAGGTCCAGTCCACCAGGCGCGCCCCAGCGCGGTCTCCCGCCGCGCACGCCGAAGCCTCGAAACCTCTCTGACACAATCTACTCGCCCGCGAGCAGTTTGTCTATCTCCACGATTGCCGCGTTGAGCGCCGCCTCAACCGACTTCGTGCCGTCCAGAGCGGCCTGCATCTCCGGATTCATCAGATTTTCGATTTCCGGGTAGTTAGTCACTTGCGGGCGTGGAACAGCGGTCTTCATCTGTTCGACGAATACGACGAGGTAGGGATGCTCCTCCGACGTGATGGCGTCCGTGGCCTTCACGTTGACGGGGATCTGACCGAGCCGGGACGCCCACATGCGCTGCGTCTCCTCGCCGGCGACGAACCTGAGGAACTCGGCGGCGAGCTCCGGCTGCTTCGAGTTCCTGAACACGACCAGGTTGTTACCGCCGACGTTGGTCGACGTGCCCGCCGGTCCTTTCGGAATAAGCCCGACGCCGAAGTCTATGCCCGTCCGCTTCATGCTCTCGACGGCCCACGGACCGTTCAGGATCATCGAGTATCTGCCGTTCTGGAACCCGAGGTCGTGCACGATGCCGCCCGCACGCCACGCTCCGCCCTCGATGCCGTACTTCTCATAGAGGTCTACCTTGAGCTGGAACGCCTTGACGCCCTCGGGACCGTTCAGCACACAGCGCGTTCCGTCCTCTGAGAGGAACTCCGCGCCGTGCGTGTAGAAGAACGGAAGCGTCCACCAGAGCGAGTTGCTGAGGCCGATACCGAAGACGCCCTCTTTCTTGTTCGTCAGCTTCTTGCCGTACGATATCAGCTCGTCCCACGTGGTCGGAGGCCGTTCCGGGTCGAGCCCCGCGCTGCGGAAGTGCTCCTTATTATAGAAGAGGCAGAGTCCGTTCGTCTGGTCCGGCAGCCCCCACAGCTTGTCGTCGTAGTAGCAGCTCGAGAGCGCGACGGGCAGGATCTCCTCCCGGAACTCGACCGGCACGTACGGACCGAGGTCCAGGAGCGCGTTCTTGCTGGCGAGTCTCGAAAGGAACGAGACGTCGACCCTGGCGATGTCCGGCTCGGTCCGCGTCGTCAGCGCGGTCTGTATCTTCGGCTCGGCGCCGGCGAACGGAAGCCGGACCACGTCGATCGTGATACTCGGATGGGTCACCTTGAAGTTCTCCACGATCTCCTTGAAGACCGGGTACTCCTCGTCGTTGTAGGTCTGCCAGATGGTCAGCGTGGCGCCGTCGTCCTGCCCGCCCCCGCATCCGGCCATGAGCGCGACCGAGCAGACCCCCACGACCACCGCCGCTATCACCGCTCGTCTCATTCCGTGTCCCTTTCGCGTGGTGTTTCCGCGAGGCGCCCGCTCGTCTAGCCCTTGAGCGCCCCCATCGTCATTCCTTCAATGAAGTACCTCTGAGCGAAGAAGAAGAGCGCGGCTATCGGCAGCACCGAAATGCACGAGCCCGCCATCTTCAGTGTGTACAGCTCCTCGTGCGCGCTCTTGAACATCGCGAGCCCCACCGGAACGGTGTAGAGGCGCTCGACGTTCGTTACGATCAGCTGCCAGAGGAAGTTGTTCCAGTGGAACTGGAAGGTCAGGAGGAAGAGCGTGGCGATGATCGGGATCGACAGGGGAACCATGACGGTCCTGAAGACCTGCCACTCTCCCGCCCCGTCTATCTTCGCCGCCTCCAGAAGCTCCGAAGGGATCGTCATCATGTACTGCCTCATCAGAAAGAGGCCGAAAACATTGGCGAGGTGTGGGACGATCATCGCTTGGTAGGTGTTCATCCATCCCAGTTTGTTGATGATGGCGAACTGCGGCACGACGTACATCATCCCCGGTATCATGAGCGACGCGAGCAGGAAGCCAAATAATTTGTCGCGCCCTATGAACTGCTTCTTCGCAAATACGTATCCCGCCATCGTCGCGAAGAGCGTCGCGAAGAGCGCCGCGGTCGTCGCCACAATGACGCTGTTTCCGAAGTAGCGCGCGAATCCGTAGTCGGTGAGCACGCGCCTGAAGTTCTCGAGCGTCGGCTTCGAGGGGAAGATCTCCTGGCTGAACGCCTGTCCCGGTTCCTTGAATGCCGTCACGACCATCCAGAAGAACGGGAACAGAACGACGACAGCGGCGACCGTCAGGCCGACGTAGAGGATCGTTCTCTTCGCGGTCGTCGCGCCAGTGCGTGGCAAGTCTACACCTCCGCCCTGAGGAAGCGCCGGTTGACAACGGAAATGATAAGCGTGATCGCAAGGAGCACGTACGACATGGCCGCGGCGTACCCGAGCTTGAACTGCGTGTAGAACGTATCGAAGACGTAGTACCCCGTCACCCACGTCGCTCCGAGCGCGCGACCTCCGACGTCGATGTTCGGCCCACCGCTCGTCATCGCGTAGACCTCCGCGAACGCGTTAAGGGCTCCGATCGTCCCGATGATGACCATGAAGAGGGTGATGGGTTTCACCAGCGGGAGCGTTATCGCAGTGAAGCGCCTCCACGGCGTGGCGCCGTCTATCTCGGCGGCCTCGTACAGCGACTGCGGAATGTTCTGGATCGCCGACAGGTAGAGGATCATCCCGAACCCGGCGCCCTTGAGCACGTTCGCGAAGACGACGGACGGCATCGCCGAGCCGGGTATGCCCAGGAACCCGCGCTCCGTGAACGTCGTGATGCCCACGCTCTCGAAGATGCGCGTCAGCACTCCGACGTGCGGGCTGTATATCAGCGTCCACACAATGCCCACGACCAGCATGTCGAGCACGTAGGGCATGAAGAACGCGCTTCGATACGCCGCGACGAATCTGAGCCGGTTGTTGAGCAGGAGCGCCAGGACGAGAGAGGCGGCTATTCCCGACGGGATGATGAGCGCAGCGTAGTAGAGCGTCATGAGCACCGACCACCAGAACTTGGTGTCGGCGAGAAGCTTCGCGAAGTTCCTGAACGCGACGAACTCCAGCCCGCCGAATATGTCGAAGGAGTCAGCGGGCACCTGGTGGAGCGCCAGGTAGAGCGAGTAGAAGACCGGGAAGACCAGGAAGATGGCGAAGATGACAAGAAACGGCGCGAGAAACGCGTAGGATGTGGCCGAGTCGCGCGTCCGTGTGGAAGCGCGGCGCGGGCCCGGGTTCACACCGGGCCCGTCCGATCCAGGTTGTTCCTGCTTTCGCATCCGACTGTCGTGACTAGGCATCGGCGGTCACGGCCTCCTGTAGCCGACCCCCTCGCGAGATCGCGGGGCCGTTTCCTACCGGGGAATCTCACTCAACGGTCAGGATCGAATTGACGCCGCCGTAGCCGTCATCGACGCTGTCCGGGTTGCCAGGATCTTCGATCCACGTGCCGTCGACGACGAACTTGTAGAAGTACTCCCCCGGCTCGAGTTCAACGCTCGTCCGCCACAGGCCGTCGTCGCCCTTCACGAGCGGCTGGACCGTCGGGTCCCAGTCGTTGAAGGTGCCGGCGAGGTAGACGGAACCGGCATCGGGGAAGTCGACCTCCATCGCGACGCCCTGCGCCGTGACGGTGATCGTGGGAGTCGTGGGAGTCGTGGTGTCCCTGTCGAACCCGCCGCCTTCACCGATGACCGTGCCCGTGACGATCTCGTAGTCGTAGGAAACGGTCGACGGGACCACAATAAGGGAGTTCTCGATACCGCCCTCCGTGGCCTTGTCCGGGTTGTTGGGGTCCTGCTCCCACCGGACCCCGCCGTCAATGACGTACTTGTACTGATAGCGTCCCGGCGGAAGAGGGACAACAATGTCCCAGGTGCCGTCGCCGTCGCCGTCGCTCATCTGGTCGATGCTCGAATCGTATCGCCCGCCGCCCTGCGTCCCACCCCAGTTGTTGAAGCCGCCAGCGAGCGTCACCTGGCGCGCCGAGGGAGCGTGGTACCGGAACATGATCCCGTCGTCCACCTCGGAAGGCGGAGGCAGCCGGTCCTGTATCCAGTCCAGCGTGCCCGCGCACGAACTGAGCGCCAACGCTACCGCCAGCGCAAGGACAAGCAGCGACGCCGGCGTGCTTCTTCTGTAGATAGTGTTCCTCACGATGCCCAACTCCTCCATCCGCGGTTCCGTGCTTCCGTCGCTAGAACGATATGACCGCCATGACCCCGATGACCCTGGCGTCGGCCAGCGCCTCTTCGGCGTCCAGCGCGTCGTTGCCGCTGTGGTCCCACACGTACTCAGCGAGCCACCTCTCGCGACCGTTCCCTCTGCCCTCGACCGGCGTGTCCATGTAGTTGGTGGGATTGACGCCGTAGCCCACTCTGAGTTCGACGTTCTCCCTGGGGCTGTAGGCCAGGGCGACGTAGGGCGCCGTGAAGGAATCGTCGGCGTAGTGGAGCGAATCCTGAGTGGACATCCCCAGCCTGATAATGTCCCTGTAGGAAATGGTCCTGACGTCGAACAACAGGCTCCAATCCTGCCACAGACCCACGTCCGCCATCCCGATGAACTCGATAGTGCTCGGATCTTCCAGGTAGTCCCCATCGTAGTAGAAGTTGAGCAGTTCTGCCGCAAACCCGACGCGAACCCTATCGGTCAGATTGGCTCCGCCGGTCGCAGCGACCCGCGTGCTGCGCTGGCTCCAGGTGTCGAAGTCGTCAAAGGCGCCATGGATCGTCTCAACGTAGTTCCACTCGTAGTCATCGCGGTCGTACTCGAGCTTGAGGTCGAAGATACCGAACCCTAGGTTGGCGTCGAACTCCATTGCGAATTCGTCCCGCTGGGGCGACGGGCCGTAGACGTTCAAGGAGAGCGGAGAGCCGTCGTACTTGACCTCGGTGTACTGCCCGACGAACGGGGACACCCAGTAAGGACCACCGTAGGTCACGTAGAGGTCGTCCGAGTTCATGGAATCGATCGTGGCCTTCGTGAGCTCCAGACGGAGGTCAAGGACCGGAAGCGGCGAGCTCTTCAGGACACCCCTGGCGAGCCAGCCGGTCATGTCGCCGACGCGTACCTCGATGGCGCCGTTCGAGTAGTCTTCACCCTCGACCTTCTCCCTGTTGCCCATGTCGAAGAGGCTGTCGTAGCTGTAGAACGAGTACTCGGCCGCGGCGTGGAGTAATCCGTCCGCTACCGGCGCGGCGACGTCGAAACCAATCCACGTCTCCGTGTTGGACAGCTCGAACCAGTCGCTCGTGGATCCGGTCTCCTCTTTGAACTCGTCGATGTGCGGGCTCGAGTTCGTTCCGGTCCAGTCGATCCACCAACCGTCACGCCAGCTGGTGTAGGTGGCGCCGAGAGTCACCGGACCGACGGCCCGATTCAGACGCGCGGCAAGGAGGTCTGTCTCCGTGTTGTCGTACACACCCGGGTCGTTCATGATGAAGTAGTCGTATACGTTCGCGTAGGTAGCGCTGAGCGTGAAGTCCCAGAACTCCGTGTCGACGACGATGCCCTGCGCTCCTCTGCCGAACGGGATGTGCTCTTCAGGGATCGTGAAGTCCAGGTCGATGTGACCGACGGTCTCGAGGGGGTTATCGTACTGCACCAGCTCCTCGTTGTAGAACCCCGTCACCGTAAACGGGCCGCCCTCAAGAACGGCGTGGCCGCTGTAGATGTCAGCCGAGATCTCCTTGATGTCTCCGGCCCCGGTCGAGAGGCGAACCACGGCGCTTCCGGAGGCAACCGACGTCACGGTCGGATTGACGCCGATGTAGAACTCGTGCGCCGGCCTGGTGAGCCGCCAGCGCGGATCGCTCTGCAGTTCCGTCTGCGTCTCGTATGTCGCTCGATACCAGCCGGTCAGCTGCACCCTGGAGTTCGCCGGCGTGTTTGAGATGGCGGCCGCGGCCCCACCGGACACAGGCTCACCATCGTCGTCGATCGTGACACCCGAGTTGCCGTAGTCGCCCACGACCTTCGGATTCTCCGGGTCCGCGATCCACTCGGAGCCGTTCACGACGAACTTGTACTCGTACTCGCCGGGCTCCAGGTCGACGACCACCCTCCATACCCCGTCCGCGTCCTGAGTAAGCGGCTGCGCGTTCATGTTCCAGTTGTTGAAGTCGCCGGCCAGACTCACGCTGCCCGCGCTCGGGTCGTCGAAGGTGAATTCCACGCCTCCGTCCGCCTTGGACAGGCCCGCGATCGCACTCCCGGCTACAAGGAGAGCGAGGGCCGTCACGGCTGCCACACCTGCGATGCCTCTGTGCTTCATGGGTTCTTCTCCAGACTGGGCGCTTGTCGCGCCTCCCACAAGTGGCTCTCGGGACCCACCGGCCCCAGGTTTCTTCCCTAGTAGTAGATCCTCACGAATGCCTTGAACACCTGCTCGGTTATCGAGTTTGCGCCGTGCGACACGAAGTCGCCATCGTTGACAAGGTCGTTGCTCTGATCCGGGTTGCCGAACTCGACGAAAAACTCCGCGCTGTTCCAACCCAGATACCGGATCTGCGCGAACGCCGTCTGCCGGGACTCGGTGGCCTCGTCGACGTTCATCACGCGCGCGTAGAACTTCCAGAGATCGCTCAGGTTGACGTTCGCCTCGAAGCCGTATGCGGTCACCTCGTAGTCGGAGTCGATGTCCCTGATGCGAAACTGCGTCCGCAGCTTGACCAGTTTGTTCTCGCCCGTCAGCTCGAAGAAGAGGTTGGGCCAGATGCCGTTGTTGTCCTCGTAGACCTTGTACTCGGTCTTGCCTGTGAACCCGTTCAGAAACTCGATGTACGCCTCGCTCCCCCACTCGTCGATGTTGCCCACCGACTGCGCGTGGCTCGTCACCAGCGGGTCCTCAGGCTCGGCGTGCCTGATCCAGCCCTTGAGGTTGATGGCCTTCGTGGGAACGCGGTAATGCCCCTCAGCGTAGTACTGCGTGTAGCCGTTGAGATTCTGCCTGTCGCCGTGCGCGAGACCCTGGTTGTAGAAGTCCTTGCCGTAGGTCTCCCACGCGCCAAGGAACTGCATCGGGCCCACGCGGATGTCCCTGAGCTCCGTCTTGAATCCGTTGACACCGGGGTCTTCATCGTCACTCAGATGTCCGGATGTGGTTCGCCCGTACTCGGATGCCCACGTGACGCGTCCGAACTGCCCGATCACCGGCGCGATATCTCCCAGAGCAAGTTCTGCGTCGAACGCCACCGTCTCGTCGAAGTTACCGCTCCTGCCTACGTAGGCCGTCTCGTTGAAGTCCTTCCGTGCGTAGGTGCTGCCCAATTGAACGCGATCGGAGAGGACCTTCTTGTTCATTCTGAAACCCCGATAGTCGTCCGTGCTGCTTGAGATCGTGTCTCCCACGGTGGAACCGGGGTAGTAACCCTGCTCGGCCGCGGATAGTTCGGACCACCCGGAAGAGACGTAGTCGCTTCTCTCGCTCATGAAGGCCGCGCCCGAAAACCCGTACGTGTCCCAGAAGTCCAGCCTGATTCCCTGCGCCCGCGGCCCGTAGTCGTCGTGCTTCACCTGTCCCGAGTCCACGATCTGGAGGAGCGGTTCGTTGAGCCAGAACCTGTCCTGTCCCGCGAACAGGTGCGTCTCGAACTTGCTCGCGTGAAACCGAAGGTGCGCCTCGCGGAAGAAGAACTTCGTATCCTTCAGATCGTCCATCCACCTGTTCGACTCGGCCGAGACCTTCAGGAAGCTGTCGATGTCCTGCCACGGACTCGACTTGAGCCGGAACTCGGCGTAGAGTTGGGGATTGTCGAGCCCCCAGCTGGGGTCTCCGCCGCCGCTGCTCCGAAGCTCGCTCATGAGCGAGGAGTAGCCCTCGAGGGTCGTTACCCCGGCGGCGGGCACGACCCACGCCGCGAGCGTCAGACCCGCGGTGAGGAGAGCGAAGATGTGGCGGCTTCTCTTTCTCTTAGTTCGAACCAACGGAAGCTCCTTAGAAGTCTGTAGCTACGGTCAGTGCTCGGCGGTGGCGCCCCGCGCGGGGCAACTACCACGGTCCTCCTACCACAGGAAGATCGCCGACAGCCTGTAGAGGCTCCCTATCCTCCGCTCAGAGAGCAGAGCGACGTCTATCTGAACGTGCCTGGTCCTCATGCCCAACCCCGCGGTGATCCTGTCGCGGTTCATTCCCGCTCTCAATGCAAACGCTTCGTAGAACCAGACCTCGGTTCCGAGGTTGATGATGTAGCGGTCTTCGTAGTACTCGGGCACCTCCCTGGGAGCGCGCCACTCGGCCGTCATCAGCATGACGTCGCGGAAGAGATACGAGCCGCCGAAGCGAAACTCGCTGACCACCGGGTCGAGGTCTTCGGAGTCGGTCGAAGAGATCAGCTGGAGCTTAGGTTCTCCGAGGTTCCTCAAGGTCCCGCCAACGCTCCACTTCCCGCGCTTGTAGAGAGCGCCCAGGTCCGCCGAGTACGCGTCGTCGCCGCCTGACTCGAAGGACGGGTCGTTGTAATACTCGTATCCGGGCGCCTCGACGGAGAAACGCTTGAGCGTCACACCCGCGGTCAGGCCGTCGATCGGCGTCTCGGTGCCGTAACCCGCCAGGAGCGTGTCCTCGTTGTAGAGGTCCTCCGCCCCCGTTCTCATCCACCCCACGCCGTACCCCATGTTTCCCGTTCCGTACGATACCAGAGCCGCATCTTCGGACAGGCCGTCAACGCTGTAGACGCTTGTGCGCATGCCGAAGACCTGGATCCCCTGAAGCCCTGCCAGGCCGGCAGGATTCCAGTGCAGCGCCGTCACGTCGTCGGCGACGGCCACGAATGCGCCGCCCATGCCCATCGCCCTCGCCCCAAGCTCGGTCTCGAGGAAGTTCGCCTGAACCGCCCCGACCAGGAGGAGCAGAGCAACGGCCGTGCTTACAGTGAGCTTCAGCATAGACAGGTCCTTGCTACTTGATGATGACAACAGGTCTGTTCACTCGCTCGAATGTCGGTTCGGTCTTGAACTTCGCTTCAAGGCGCATCACGTAGATCCCGTAGGGAACCGCGTTGCCCTCCCGGTCGGTCCCGTCCCAGGACACGGTGTTCGGGGTCCGCCCCGTGTAGTTGGTCGCCCCCTGGAAGACCAGCCGTCTGGCGAGTCTTCCTTCCAGGTCGTAGAACTCGACGTTGACGTAGTCGGCCTCGCGGCCGAGGTAGAAGCTGACGATGGTCTCGTCGTAGATGCCGTCACCGTTCGGCGAGAACGGGTTGGGCTGCGCCAGCACGCCGGACAGACCGTCGGACGAGCCCACGTCCAGCACCTCCCAGTAGAACAGACCGTAAGTGCCGGCATTGTCGATCTCGGCAGTTACGGTGTTGCCGCCGGGGTTGCTGGCCCCTCCCCTCAGGATCCAGCGCTCGGTCTCCGGCACCCACTCGAAGAGACCGAAGCTGGACTCGTCGAGACCTCCGACGTCGTACTGCGGGTAGTGCAACGTCAGCCCCGCATGACCGCCGATCTCGAGGGGCGTCCCGCTGGCGTACTCGGCCCCGATGGTCCTGGCGACTCCCACGAACTCCATGTCATCACGGATGTTGGAGACGTCGACGAAGTTCGACGGTATGGGAGTGACGGTCACCTCGATGGTGTCACCCTCCGCCGGCTCTATCTCCACGTCCTCGACCGACAGCACCGTGCCGTCCTGGAACACCAGGAACTGCTCCGCGTTCGGCATGAGCGAATCGGGTCCTGATATCGTCTGGCTCAAGGACCACGGCTCGGGGATGCCGAACGTGAGAGGAGAAGTCGTTATGCTGTTCTGCGCCTCCGTCAGATCCGACGCCTGGATCCATGCCTCGAACACGCGGCCGTCGCCGATCTTGTTCAGCTCTACTACGTTGGTGGCGGCCACGATGTCGGAGCGGGATATGTCGGCCGCCCAGATGTTCCCGATGAGGTTGACCATGTCGGCCGTGTAGCTGCCCGCCGGCAACCACACGGGACGCCAATGGAAGGTCGCGGCGCGCACACCGGTCACGTCGCTCATCGTCGTCCAGAGAACCGACGGGGCGCCGTCGAGAGCCTCCCACGGAATGAACTCGAGGTCCGGGTCGCCCGGGAAGCCGTGGATGACCGGCGGCGACGTGTCCACGGCGAAGCTCGCCTCGAGCACACACGCAACCTTGTTGCTGTTGAACCTCTGTTCCGCGTCACCGGTCGTGTAGTCGAGCATCTCCTCCTGCGGTCGACCCGACTCGTGTCCCAGGCCGGGCGAGGTAGCGACGTCCATGATGTTGGCGTCCCTGTCCCGGCCACCCTCGCTGTCCCTGCCGCCGCCGATCTGCCACTCGCTCGTCGTGCCGTTGACCCAGCGAATACCACCCAGGTTCTGATCGTTGGTGTCGCCGTCGTGCGAACCCAGCGTGACGATGATGTCCCACGAGAGGATGGCGTCGTTGTCCGTTGTGTCATTCGGGTCCAGCCCCAGCAGTGCGCGATTGACGCTGACGTCGATGTAGTCCTCTGCGTAGTCGTCGCACATCGAGATGTCGCTGTCGTTCTTGTAGATCCCCCAACTCGCGGAGGAGTTCGAGCCGTTCGAGACGACGAACCACTTCCCCCAGCCCTCCGCTGAAATGCCGTAGTCCCACGCGTCCACGTTGGCGATGTCGACGTAGCGGTTCGGGAACCCGCTCGTCGCGCCCTCTCCCTCGTTGGCGTCGATGTAGATATCGAGCTTCTGCAGGTTGAGGTCGGTCCTGTTGGGATTGGCGCAGGTCTGCTCGCTCGGCTGGGGAGCCCCCCAGTCGGCGGCGGACGGGTCCTGATGGTAGACCAGGTCCTTGATGTGAGTGCGGAAGACAATCTTGTTCCCGTCCGCGAATATCTCGACCCCCGTGATATCGAAAGACCCCGGCAGGAAGACCAGGTTCGTCGGGTACCGGTAGTACAGACCCTCTATGGGACTTCCGCCCGAGGTGGTCTGGTTGGGACCGTGGTCGTCGAACTCCGGGTCCTCGAACGACCTGATGGCCGTCGCCGGGTTGTCGGCGGAGACCGTGATCTCGATGGTCGAGGTTGCCACGTTCTGTGCGTCGCGCGCGGTCACTACGACCGTATGCTCGCCGTCAGATGCCGCGGACGGCATCTCCTCCTGCGCCGTGTAGACGCCGTCGCCAGCCGCTCTGTCGGCCGCCGCCCCGTCATCCGACATCCGCAGGAAGATGCTGCCGCCGATGCTCGAGAGATCGATGAAGACGTCACCGATGCCCCCGCCCGCGTCGGCGACACTGACGCTGTATGTGACGAGCTCTCCGGGCGCCGCCTCGGGAGGACTTGCAGTCCCTGACGTGAGGATCGGCGCGAACCCCTCTTCACGAACGACGTAGGTGGCGTAGTTCGAGAGCGTCACGGGCGTCGTAGCGGTCTCCCACCAGTCCCCCTCGTCGGGCAGCATGTCGTGCGTACTGTCGTTGGGAACGGAGTCCAGAGCCGTGCGCTTCTCGCCGTCCGTTTCCTGCATCAGGTAGACCTGAACGCGAATGGTGTCACCTATCGCGGTCTCGATGACCGAGAGCGGGATCCGGAGTTCGACGTCCTCCGCGCCCTTGGTCGTGAATCCCTGTGCGACCACATTCACGCCGTCGGCGTAGCCTATGCGCCACGCCTCCTCGACGAAGTCGTAGTGCTCCCACCCGACTCCGGCTCCCAGATTCCGCCTGAGGTCACCGTAGTCGTTGGCGGTGTACTTGTAGGTCAGGGCGTAGTCCGGAAGGAGCGCGTGACCGAAGTTAATCGGGAACTCGAAAGGATCTGCTGCTCCACCTGCGGCGTCGTCGTGCGTCTCGAGGAGGACGCCGAGGTGCACGCCGTCCCAGTTCGAGGAGAAGGCCAGACCGACGACCAGGTTCTCGCTGTCGTTGGCGACCTTGAGAATAGTCAGATCCACGCCCGCGTCGCTGTTGTGCGCGGGGTCGGTCTCCGGCGCCGTCTCGTCCACGGCCGCTATCGTCGCATCGATGGGGATGTAGAGCGTCTCCACCGGGAGGCTCCCGGCGGTGCCCGTAATCTGGATGGTGCCGTAGTTCGCGCCGGCCGTAAGCACCCCGGTGGCCCCACCCGTCGCTCCGGTCACTATCGGGGTGTCGAGAGACTCGATCAGCTCCACAGGTGAAGCCGCGAGAGCGATGGAGAGCCCGGAGAGCGCCACGGAGTTGCCCCACGCGTCCACCACGCGCCCGGTCAGCGTCGACGACTGGTGTGGGCTCAAGGCCCTCGGGTTGGCCGACATCTCTACGAATGCGGCGTCGCCCGCCGTAAGGAGTATCGCAAGCGTATCGACCGCCAGGTTGGGATACGCGGACGACGGGGCGATCGTCGCCGAAACGTAGGTAGTCCCTGCGGCGACACCGGAGAAGTCCACTTCGAACCTGCCGTTCGACTCGGTCTCAGGCGACGAGATGCTGAAGCTGCCGCCGACGCCTCCGGCAGTCATGCCGGCAACGATGCCCGGTATCTGCGAGCTGTTGCCGCTCGCGTCCACCAGCTGACCCGTGATGCGAGCGACTCCATCCCCCGCGGCGATGGTCGTGGCGTCGGTTGAGAGCGCGAGACGCACGGGAGCCGGCGGGTCGATACCGACGTCGAGGACACCCTGGAGGTTGACCTTCTGGGCGAGCACCCGCACGACCTCCACCGCATCGCCGCTCACGAGGAACAGCGCCCTGCCGTCGTCGAACATCGCGTTGGTCACGGTCGAGTCAACCAGAGGCGTGCCGGTCGGGTCCGCGAAGATGATGTTGCCGGTTGGAGGGTAGGCGGGATCGAGCTTGGACGCGGACAGCAGAACGTCCGTCTGAGCGGTCTCGTCCCAGTAGGCGATCCTATTGCCGGCGTCGCGCGGCTCGAGCCACGCGCGAGCGTAGTAGTAGATGGAATCCGCGGGCAGGCTGACTGTAGTGCCCGTGCCGTAGATGCTGTTCCCGAGCGAGTCGGAGAACCCGTACTTGGTCGCGACTACGGCGGGAAGTTCGAGGAGCCCGACGTCGGTCGTATCGCCGCCTGCGATCGTCGCCATCGTGTCCGCCTCGACGTAGCCCTTTCCTTCGGCCAGAACGAACCAGTCGCCGTCGGCGACCAGACCGATTGAGAACGGGCCGGAACCTCCCGCTACCACGACCTCGCCGTCTCCAACCAGCGCACCGGTCGCCTGGTCGTAGACGCCGATAGTCACATCGACGGCAGGGCCGCCCGTAAGAGCGACCTCACCATCGACGCGTCCCGTGACCCTGGTCAGCGCGAAGTCGACTCCCGGCGTGTCGCTGGTATCTGCGACCACGACGCCCTCCGTCGTCACGGGCAGGTAGGAGAAGGCCTCCGCCGTTACGTCGTACACCCCGTCACCGAGCCGCCTGATCAGATACTCGCCGCCCCCGGCCGCCGTCTTGCCGAACCACACTTCCTCGCCGCCCTGATAGGCAGTTACCGTGACCACGGTATCGTGGTCGGTCGTGTCGCCCAGCGCGACGGCCCCGGAGATGCTGCCGCCGGGGGGATAGTTGAAGTCGGGAACGCCGTCTCCATTCTGGTCGATCGGTATCTCGAAGAAGAGGTCCAGGTCGGTGTAGGCTCCGTCGGGAGTGGCGGGATCGGACTCCATCCCCGATGAAGACGTAGGCATGGCATCGAAGGCGCCGGTGTTATCGCCGCCGACGACAGCCGCGATGAACCGGAGCACGGTACCCTCGGGAACCACGCCTGCGCCGAGTCCGTAGAGCCCGTTCCATGGGATGACGCCCTCGTAGTGCTTAGCGCCGGGGTTGATCGCGGCGTAGGCGCCGTCGATGGCGGGCATGACCACCAGCTCGTCGCTGTGCCTGATCCCCTCGCTACCTCCCTGCAGACTCCACACGCCGAATATCGCGTCGACCCCCATGGTGCTTAAGGTCACGCGCCTGGGGTAGAATGCGGCGCTCGTGAAATCGGTGGCACCCGTGATCCCGTCCTGCGCGTCCTTGTCGATGTAGAGGGTGTAGCCGTTGTTGAGCGGACCGTTGACGGTCCTGACGCCGAAATAAAGGTTCGTCTCGTCCCAGGTCACCCAGAGGTCCCTGAGGTCTCCCTGGGTCGGGTAGTGGCGGCAGTCGTTGCTGGGGTCGTTTCCCGGCCACTCATCGCTCTCCCAGTCACCCTCCAGTGTGGTCACGCGCCCGTCGATCGTGGGCGTGTTGTAGCTGTTAGACAGAGCCGATGTCGCCAGCAGAAGCATCAGAACAACGACGGCAGCAACCAGGTACCTTCGCATGTTGGTATCCTTGGGAATGGTGTTCAGTGCGATGCCTCCGGAACCCCGTTCCGGCATCCCGGTCAGACACGCCAGGTGATACTCTGCTTGGATACAGCCACCCACGGCCGGTTCCCCACGGGCCCCGACGTGTGCAAGAGGTTATCAGAGCTTGAGGGACCGGTCAAGCAGACGAGGCCCTGGCGACCGAGTTCGCGGCCCCCCCGCCGCGGTTGCCCACGAGCTGCAGCACGCGATCGGCTATCGCGGGCAGGATATCACCTGCGCTTCCGAGCAGAGTGTCGTCGACAAGGGCGGATATCGGCGTGAACGCACTATTCACCTCGATCACGAAAGCCCCGTTGTGCTTGGCAACGAGCGGCAGGGAGGCCGCGGGATGCACCATGGCCGACGTGCCGACGACGAGCATGGCGTCGCAGCTGGACGCTATCTCGTGAGAACGCTCGTAGGCCTCCATGGGGAGAGGCTCACCGTACCACACAACATCGGGACGAAGCAGCGCTCCGCACCGCTCGCAGAGGGGAGGCAGTTCCTTCAGCGGGCTGTCGAGCAGATCGCACACGGTCTGCTCGGCCGTGCAGCGCGCCCTCCAGACACTGCCGTGCAGCTCGACGGGAGCCGAGCTGCCGGCCCTTTGATGAAGTCCGTCGGTATTCTGAGTGATGAGGGAGAACTGCGGGTAGCCCCGCTCCAGCTCGGCGATGGCCCTGTGTGCCGGGTTGGGCTCGGCGTCGGAGATCAGCTGACGCCTGTAGTCGTACCAACTCCAAACGAGCCCGGGGTCACTCTCGAACGCTCTCCACGTCGCCAGTTCCTCGGCCCGGTACTGCTTCCACAACCCTTCCTCGCCCCTGAACGTCGGGACGCCGCTCTCCTGAGACACTCCGGCGCCGGTGAGGACGGCCAGCGCCTCGGCGCCGCTCAGCCGCTCCACCAACATCTTCGTCACGCCACTGGCGGGTTCCATTGCATCCCCCTTCCAGGGCAATCCAACACTCAGCTCGTGTCCGGTACCTCTGGTTTCCTGCCTGTTCTATCCTCGATCGCCGCCTCGCGGATGGCTCCGCGTGCCGCGGCCGCCTCCGCCCTGCCCCTTGCCGTTCCTCTGCCTCCCTGTCCGAGGTCCATCTTCCAGTAGACCGAGCCGAAGCTCGTGCAGTTCATGCAGCGGATGCAGTCGACACTGCCTATCTCCTCGGGCACCTTGAGTCCCATCGGGCAGTTGGCGGAGCAGTAGTTGCAGGAGGCGCAGTTCTTGAACTCGGATCCCCTAGCGAAGGCGACGGCGCAGTCGTCAAGATGCGTGTCCATCTGAAGCAGGCTGAACTTGTTCGTCAGCCCGAGAAGCGCGCCCAAGGGACATATGAAGCGGCAGAACGGACGCCTCATCATGCCCATCAGAAGCACCAGGGCCGCCAGGATCACGACCTTGAGCGTGAACACCGAGGTGAGGAAGTTCATGCCATCCGCGTAGTCGGAACCTCGGGCCTTCCACGCCAGCCACGGGAGGCCGCCCTCGAGCGTTCCGGCCGGACATATCTTGCAGAACCAGGGCTCGTAGGTCCACCATGCGATGAGCCCGCACACCACAATGAGCACGACGAACTTCAGGTGTCTCAGCCAGTTGGGCGCGGAGAACTTGGGCAGTTTGAGCTTGTAGACGATCTCCTGCAGCCACCCGAACGGGCAGAACCACCCGCACGGGAACCGCCCGACGAACACACCTATGAAGCCGAGTATGCCCAGCACGTAGAACGGGAACTGTCTGACGATCACGAAGTGCTGAAGCGCACCGATCGGGCACGAGCCCCACGCGAGGGGGCACGCGTAGCAGTTGAGAACCGGGACGCACACGCCCTTGAGGCTGCCCTGATAGAAGGTCGCCGCCGGGATGGACGCGAAGTAGGAATTGGTGAGCAGAAGGGAGATGAACTGGACGATGCGTCTCTTCAAATGAGTCTCCGGCCCTGGACGACGAAACCCGGCGCGGGTGCCTGCCACCCCGAACGTGCGCAGCCGCGTTCAATCGATGGGATCAACCCACGCCGATGCAGGACAGGCAGATCATCGCTCCGTTAGAGAGCGTCTCCCGGAAGTGGTCGGTCACGATCCCGAAGATGAGAAACGCCTCGAACGCGACCAGAGCGACGGCGAAGAACAGGACCGTGCGTCCTGGATTCGACTCTCTGAAGAAACCGGCCAGCTCGCCCATGACGACCACCCGTCCCCCCGAAGGGACCTCGGCTGCACGAGTTCAAGATGTGTTGATTACGCTTGAATTCTAGCGACATGCCGCCGCCGTCGTCAAGCGTAAACGCCTGAATTCCCCGTCGGTTAACCGCCCTCGGCGCCGTCCGATCCGTCGTTCGTGAACCGCCCTGCGGCCGCGCGGCGTGATGGTCGGAACCTCCGAGCCTACGTGATTCCCCTGATGCGGGCCTTGAGAACCGCGTGGGCGGCCGCAAGACGGGCGACGGGAACGCGATAGGGCGAGCAGCTGACGTAGTCCAGGCCCACCTGATGGAAGAAGTAGATGGACTCCGGGTCGCCGCCATGCTCGCCGCAGACGCCGAGATGGAGATCGGGATTGACCAGCCTGCCCTTGTCGACGGCCATCTTGACGAGCGCGCCCACTCCGCGCTTGTCGAGCGACTGGAAGGGGTCCTTCCTGAGGATACCCCTCTTGAGGTAGTCCTTGATGTACGAACCGGCGTCGTCGCGGCTGAATCCGTAGGCCATCTGGGTCAGG
>JBDRFG010000076.1:0-12077 GCA_043819135.1 Candidatus Eiseniibacteriota bacterium
GGGGCGCAACACGGGCCGCCGTGGCGCCGCGTCGGGGCCACCACGGGCGGGGGGCGCGCCCCAATCCCGACACTTTGATCCGTTTCCCCTTTTGGGCGTCGTCCCAGGGCTGGTAGGCTGCGGAAGTGACAACCCTGATCCGCAACCCCGAGGATCTGCCTCCCTTGCTCGACCGTCGGCAGGCCGGCACGTTATCGAGGATCGCCGTCGGTGCCGGGGCGAAGCCACCGCTGACCTACATCGGGATCGGGATGACCGGGATCGTCTTCTGCGACTCCGCGGGAAGGTGGGCGTTCAAGGTTGCACGCGACACGACCGAAACGGTCTACCGGCTCTTTGAAGCAGAAGCCGAATGGCTCCGGGCTGCGGGGAAGGTCGCCGGTGTCCGACAGCACGTAGCGCGCTTCGGGCGCTGGGTCGGGAAGGGGTGGCCCTGCGTCGTGCGCGAGTGCGTCTGGGGGCGCCCCGGGGCGTGGGCCGACGAGCGGGACCTGTTCGATCTGCACCAGGACATCGAGAAGCGCATGATCCCGCACGGGTGGACCGCGCCCGAGTTCAAAGGGGACAGCTACATCTACGTGGGGGCGAAGGAGGACTGGTTGGACGAGAAGGCCAAGATGTGGCGGAAGGGAAGCAAGGGCAAGCCGATCCTGGTCGACGCGGGGATGGCCCACCGGGTCGGCGCCGTGCTCCTGCAGTACACCGCTGAGGTGATGCGGGGCGAGCGCCGGAACCCGGAGAGCCTTACCGACCTGGCCTTCCAGATCCGGCGGGAGATCGGCGGGGGGACGATCCCGAAGGAGTACGGTGAGCAGGTCCTGGAGAAGATGTACGCGCGGGGAGCACGGCGACCGTGACGAAGACGAACTGGATGAAGAAGGCCCACGACGAGCGCGAGGCCCTGCTGCGGAGCTACCCCCCCCGCGCGGGGACCGCCTTTGCGATCTTCCGGCCCGACCCCGACGACCCGAGCCAGGAGATCTGGCTTCACCCGTCGACCTTCCATCCGGGGGGATGGCGCCTGACGCGGGTCGACAAGCGCCCCGAGTGGGCGCACACCCCGTTCACGGGGCACACCGAGTTCGACACCTACGAGGCCGCGCTCAAGGAGTTGGCCACCTACGAGCGGGCCATCTTCGTGAGTCGGAACGTCGAGCCGGTGATGCTCCCGCCGTCGGTCGGGTTCCGGAACGTCTCGACGGAAGACCTGCGGAAGCAAGCGGCCCAGACCGAGCACGACCTCGAGGAGGACCGGCGAAAGTGGGGCGGGTCGAACGCCCTGCTGTACTCGACGCTGCTGTTTGCAATGAAGGAGGAACTCCGGCGCCGGGGCGGGGGGATGGCGGGGGTGGCCCTGAAGGCGTTCGGGGGGCGATAACCCCCGCCCATGACCGCCGCGGGCGAATTAGTGTCCTGTCGCTTTTCTGTACAGGTCACTAACGCATGTTAGGGGCGGTGTCCTAACTTTGGACACCAAGCATTACGGCCCGAAATGACGACCTTTTCCCCGGTCGCCTTTTCGGGCCGTTTTCGCGTTGTGCGACGGGCGTTGCAGGGCGCCGCAGAATAATTAGTATCCCCCCTTGACAGCAACCGATGGGGATACTAATTAGGTTGCATGTCGCTAACGCCAATCAGTGGAGAACCCGGAGCCTTCTGGGACAACGTGACGAAGCAGAAAATCCAGATCGAAACGCTGATTCGAATCGAAGTCGTCTCGTCCAAGCGCATCACGTCGAAGAAGAAGATGGCGAAGCTCGCAACCGACCGGCTGACGCTCGCCGGCGAGACGGGGTGGAGGCTTCCGGGGCAATGGACCGAATCCCTCCGTGCGGACAATCTCTGGCACTACGACGTCGTGGCGAAGAAGCCGCTCCTCGATGACGACCATTCTCTCTGAGATTCGCGGAAAGCCCGGGATGTTCTGGGACACCGAGCGGAAGGAGAAAATCGAGACCTGCGATGCCATGCTCGTCAGCGGCCCGGATCTCACCACCAAGGAGAAAACCCCGTGAAACTGAAGACCTTGCTCTGGCTCCTGGGCGCCGCGGGCGGCCTCAACCTCATCGCAGACCTGTGGTTCCGCACGAGCGTCAGCGCGGCCACGAGCGCGCCCTGGTGGGTCTGGGCGCCCGTCGTCGGAACCATCGTCCTCGTCCTCGTGACGGTCGGCGGCTCGGGCCTGCTCAAGCGCCTCCAGTCCCCCCCGCAGGACGAGAGCGAGGGCGAATGCGTTGACCGGGAAGAGCCCTGGACACCCCCCATCGCTGTGAAATTCTACCACAATTCCCCAACACCCCAGGAGGGCATCGAGGCAGCCGGAATCGACCGACTCCGCAGGGAGACGGGGCACCCGCTCTGGAGGATGGCCTGCGGCCCAACCACTGCGCTGGAGACAAACGGCCACTGGGTACACACCGTCAGCTTCTTCCGGGTGGAGGACACGAGGCCGCTATGAACCATGATTGCGATTACTTCAACCGCTACGGGTCCTTCGACACCTACGGTTTCTTCGACAATGAGAGACACGACGTCTTCCGAGAGTTGGCCGACAAGGACATCGACAGGACCAACCTCAGCGCTCCGAACAAGCTCTGCGAAGGCGAGGAGATGACGGCCAGGTTGTGGTACGCGCGGTGTTCTGAGCCGCTTGTTCCGGTCGTCCGACATCACATCGCCAACGCTTGGGCCGAGTTCACGGTTTACGGGAAACTCGTTGCCAACGGTCCTCTCCTCCGGATCGTCCACAGCCCGTGCTCGTTTCCGGCCATGGAACTCACGGCTCGACACGATCTCAATCTCCGAGTCGTCTGCAAGAAAGCGACCCCGGGGCTCCACGAGTACCTCGTACGGCAGCACGCGCGACCCGGCGAAGCTGCCTTGCTCTTGGCGCAGGCTGCGACGTTTCTGAAGGCCGGCGTCACCGATGACGAAACCCGCGGCCCGCTGGCCGGCTTCCGGTCGCTCGATATCCCCCCCCTTCGGATCTGGGTCCACATCGAAGGCTCAGGGAGCACGGCGGCGACGAAATGAGCGACTCCATCGACCAATTCGCCGAGCACCTCGGGGCCTTCCGACGTCCCAGGACCGTCGAAGCCTACAGATCCGCAGCCAAGAAGTTCGAGGAGTGGGTCGTGGGCAAGCCCATGACACCACGGTCCCTGGAGGACTTCGCGGCATTCCAGCTCACCACGAAGAAGCTCTCCGGGGCCACCGTCCACCTCCTCGTCGTGGGCGTGAAGGCGTACCTCGGCTGGCGCCGGCGCCAGGGAGAGGACCTCCCGGACTTCGACAGCCCCCCCCTCCCGAGGTTCCGGAAGCGGGTACTTCCCGTGCTGCGCGGCGAGGATCTCAAGTCGTACTACCGAGCGTGCGATAACATGCCCGAACCAGTGCGGACGCTCTCTCTTCTCCTCCCCCTAACCGGATTTAGGGTGTCGGAAGCGTGCAATATCCAGGTGCGCGACCTGAAGTGGGCCGGAAACAGGTTCCGCATCACCGTACGGGACAGCAAGGGGGACGATCGCGTCGTTCCGGTGCCCCGACGCGCGACTCCGCTCGTTCGCAGGTACCTGAAGGAGACATGGGGCGTGCTCCCCAAACTCGGCGGCGCGCCGGAGGCCCAGCAGTTCCTCTTCCCGTCCCGGCTCGGGACCGCCTACCAACCCAAGGTCGTCCGGGAGTGGATGGCGAAGATCCGAAAGAGAATCGGCGTCACCCACTTGACTCCGCACGTTCTGAGGCACACCTTCGGAACACGGCTGGAGGAGGCTGGCGTCCCGACTTCGGCGATTGCACGACTCATGGGGCACCGGAGCGTGCAGACGACGTCCGGATACACCCACGGCTCGATCGACTCCCTCGGCGACGACGTCGACAAGATCTGACCACCACCAAGGAGACCCCATGCCAGGCGACATCGCGAATCTGCTCAGCGAATCCGACCAGCAGCAGCCCCCCCCCCAGAGAACGGCCC
Source organism: Candidatus Eiseniibacteriota bacterium (assembly GCA_043819135.1). Classification (GTDB taxonomy): domain Bacteria; phylum Joyebacterota; class Joyebacteria; order Joyebacterales; family Joyebacteraceae; genus JALGZG01. The sequence goes on from JBDRFG010000076.1 coordinate 3,977, forward strand.
TGACGACGCCCTGGAGCCCGCAGAAGACCCGTTCGAGGCCACGGCCACCCCCCCCGACCCCATCCCGAAGAAGCCGAAGGCCCCGGCGAAGAAGACCAAGAGGTACTTCCGGAGCCAGCTCGACAACTGGTTCCCCACGGCGCACCGGATCAAGTTCTGGAAGCGGGACGAGCAGGGGCAGCTTCACTCGATCGCTCGCAACTACTACCCGAGGGACCTGGAGCGTACGCACGACGTCGAGGACTTCGTGGCGACGTACCTCGTCCCGACGTACCTGGCCGGCGAGTACGAGGTCGCGGTCATCGACAAGGACGGGAAGATCAGCGACCGGCAGACGGTCTCCGTCCTGGGCGTCGCGGCGACTGCAGCGGCCGAGGGCGGGGACACGAGGATGGCCAACATCGTTGACCGCCTGTTCGACAAGATCGGGGACCTCGAGAAGCGCCTCGACGACCCGTCACGCATCCCGCCCCCGCCGAAGACGGCCAAGGAGCAACTCGAGGAGGCCGAGGCCCTCAAGAAGACCCTTGGGGGGGGCGGTGACCCCATGTTCACGATGATCATGAATCAGCAAGCCGAGGACCGACGTCTGCTGATGGAGTTCATGCGCGAGCAGCGCGGGGGTGGGGCCAAGTCCGACCTCGATGAGCTTCGCCGGGAACTCCGCGAACTCCGGCCCGCCCCGGGGCCGGCGCTGCCGCCCCCCGACACGCTTCCCCAGGGGCCGGACATCGGGGAGATCATCAGGGACGTCCTCGCGGCCACGAGGCCGGTCCAGCCTGCCACCCCGCCCGACACCGACCGCATGGGTCCGAAGGACTGGATCGACCTGATCAGAGAGGCGAAGGACATCATCTCCCCCGCCGGCGCGTCGACCGAGGTTTCATCGCTCCGCACGCAACTCGAAGGACTCCGCACGGAGCAGATGAAGGACATCCGGGACGAGCTCCGAGAGATGAAGACGGGGGGCGGCCCGACAAAGGGCATCGACGACGCCCTGAGCCTGGTCGACAAGATCACGACCAAGTTCGGAGGCGGCGGCGCGACGACTGGGGACCGGATCCTTCAGGGGATCGAGATGTTCACGGATCCGGACCGGCTCGAAGCCATGGGCGGGGCCATCGGGCGCACCGCAGCCGCCTTCCGCGAAGGGGCCGCCGGCTCGCCAAAGCCCCCCCGCGACGAGAACAAGAAGCTCCGCTACCCCGCGGGGTTCTCAACGCACGTCAAGGCCATCATCGACAACGTCGACGACGACACCGCCCTCGTCACGGCGACCATGCGCGCGGTGGAGTTCCTCGGGAAGTTCACCTCCTGGCAGGGGTACGTGCTCCAGATGGTCAAGACGTGCCAGGAGAACAACCGCGACGAGGCCTTGGCGTGGGCCAAGGCGTTCATCCAGGGCCTGCGCGGGGCCGGGAAGATCAGCCAGGACGTGGAGACCCGGGCCATCGCGGCCTTCGAGGACCACGCCGACGAAATCATGACGAAGGTCCGCGGCGCAACCCAGCCGAGCGAGGAGTAGACCATGTTCGACACGAAAGCCCTGACGGCGGTGATCCTCCGCATCGCCACCGCCCTGGAGAAACAGGCCGTGGCCATCGAACACCAAAACGAACTGCTCGAGAGGCAGCTCGCCTTGGCGATGGAGGCCGCGGAGTGGCGGGAAGGGATCACGGAGAAGGTCGAGGGGCTCGCCGGCGCTACGCAGTGCGACTGCGACGACGGGGACGGCGACGGGGACGGCGGCGGGGACGAGCCCGGGGACGAGCCCGAGGACGAAGGCGAGAGCGACGAGGAAGAAGCCGAGGGGGAGCCCGCCCTGACCCTTCCTTGACGCCACCGCCGAACCGCGCAATGCTCCACGAATGAACGTCGGAGACGTTGTCATCGCAATCGGGTCGATGGTCGCAGGGTTCAGAGCCCTGAGGTCCAGCCTTGGTGGTATCGACTCCGTGGGCCGGGTCAGCGACGTTCGCCAGGCGGTGTCGCGCTCCAGGCGGGCTGGCACAAAGCCGAAGGCCACGCCGTACAACGTCTACACGATCGGGGATCGCGTCTCCCACATCAGGAAGGTGATGCTCGACGGGAGGGCCGACCCAGAGGTTCGGATTCTGACCGGAAAGCTGCTCTCGAAGAAGTGCGGGAAGAAGTGGTGCATCGAGGAGCGTGACAGCTGGGGAGAGGTCAAGGCCATCTTCAAGTTGGTGAAGGAAAACGTCCGCTACACCTCCGACCCCGTGGACATCGACCTCTTCCAGCACCCGATGCGAATCCTGGAGAGCGGGGCCGGGGACTGCGACTGCATGACGATCATCCTCGGGTCGATGTTGATGTCCGTCGGCTACAGCGTGAAGATGAGGGTGATCCGGGGCCGGGGAGCGCGCGACTGGAACCACATCTACCTGCTGGTCGGGCTTCCGCGTGGAGCGCCGAAGCAGTGGGTTCCGCTGGACGCGAGCGTGCCCGATGCCCCTCCCGGATGGCAGCCTGGGCGAACCCAGATCGCGGCGTATCGGGATTTTAGGGTCCTTTAGGCCCGGGGCCGTCGAACCTCGCCGACTCGATCTTCGTCAAGTCCAGCCCGTCGGCCTTTCTCCACACGCGCGACGGCATCCCGTCCGTCGTGAGTCGCGTCTCTCCGGTCTCAACCAGCCCCCCCCCGCGCGACAAGGCCAGGCGGCCGTGTTGAACGGTGTCGAGAGACGCGATGTATCCCGCCTGCCGGCACGCTCTCCACAACTCCTCGTCGGTGTACTCCTCCCCGTCCGACATGGCGCTGGCGACGGCGAGAACAGCCTTCGCGGACGCCTTCAACGCCTTCTGGGCTGCCCAGACGCTCGTGTACGGGTCCGTGCTTCGGACGAGCAAGAGGGTGTCAAAGTCGAGTTGTGGAGAATCCTTGTCGTAGCTGATCATGTCGTCCTCCCGTGTGGCCCGATCATGTCGGGGGGGTCGCTGCACGCACGCCGGGCACACGCACCCCCGACCGTAGTCGACGCAGACCGGCGGCTCGTCTGGGTGCCACGCACAGGGCAGGCGCGTGCCGTCCGTCCTGCCGCACTCCGGGCAGCGGTCGGCGGCGTCGAAGAAGAGGTCCAGATGGCTCATCCGTTGTTATCTCCCTTTGGTGGGTCCGGGGGCTTCTTGTGGTAGCGTGAGTTGTTTTCGATGCCGCCCTTGCCCTCGGGGCCGTGCAGCCAGAGCCACACCATCGCGCTCCAGCAGTTGCCGCAGACGGCGACCTCGCGACCACCGACCGCACCCTGGTTCCACGTCGGGGACACGACCCTGTAGCTGGTCTCGTAGCCGGGAATCCGGCAGATATCGCAGGGACGCATCCCCTTGCCGAACCGGAACATGTAGCCGAGGTCGGCGCACTCCTCGGCGTCCTCGAGGCGGACCAACAGGTTGTCGAGCTTGCCCGCCCTCACCTGCTCGATCCCGAGCGCGGCGCGCGTGTTGAACAGCTCGCGCCGAACCTCATCGCGCTCGTGTTCGGCCTCTCGCGCCAGGTCGGTCTGCCGGGCGAGTATCGCTGCGTTGTGCTTCAGGTCCTCCCGCGCCTCGCCCCGCTCGTAGAGCAGCCGCCGAATCTCATCGAACAGCGCTTCGACGGTGCGCCGCTCGTGCCGCAGCTCTGGCCCCTCGCTGATGAGAGCCCACAGGTCATCGATGAACACGGCCTTGGGCTTGTCGGGGTCGTTGGCTCCCATGGTCAGGCCGATCCCTTCGGGGTCATGTCGGTCCACGCGCCCGCCGGGGCGGTTGCCCAGCGGCACAGCGCCGTCACCTGGACACAGCACTCCAGAAGCTCGTCGCCATCATACTGCGCCTCGACAACGACGCGGAGCCTGTCGTCCGTGGACTCCAGAACGAAGCGGTACGGTTTTTTGCATCCCGGACAGTGAAAGTCCATGTGTCACTAACTCCTTTCCAGAAGTGGTTCTAATCACTGTTAGTGACCCGACGGGGGCGCCGGCGGTTTTTGAGCCGTTCTCGCATGAAGCGGTCGAGCTCGGCCTGCGTGAACATCAGGGTCCCTCGAGCCCCCCGCCCGATTGGATGGAGTTCGCCGCGTCGTACTGTCTGGCGCACACCCGACGTCGAGTTGTAGCGCAAGTACGCGGCGGCCTCGTCGCACGAGAGGTAGCACGACTTGGCGGCCTCGTTCGCCCTGTACCGTGCTCGCGCGATCCGCTCTCGTTCCCGTATCCGGCCCTCGCGCCGGGCCCCCCTGGTCGCCGTCTCCCCGGTCGCCCGGTCCAGGCACACGTAGCACCGAGCCGCCGCGACCTCCTCTTCCGAAAGCAGCGACGCCCCGCAGTTTCCGCATGTGCTGTCCTTGGGCATGTGCCTCTAACTCCTATTAGTGTCCGTTCGCCCATGCGGTCGTCACGGCATCGAAATCGTACCCGGAGGCGAGCAACTCTAGGAGCTCACTCCGGGTGACTCGAAGATTCCACAGCCCTCGTTCGGTCGTCCAGATCGACCACGCCCGCCCCTCCTTGAGGTCTCTATAGGTGGGCACGTCGCCGGGAGCCCGGTTGATCAGCCGGTCCAGGACCGTTTGTTTGTTATTCATGGGTTACCTCGTTCCTCTAATCTCGGTTATCGCACTCGGCAACCATCCGAAGGCCGCGGAATACCTCGACGAGACCCCGTGCGATGTCTTCGTCCTCTTCTGCAACCTCACGGCAGATCGCAATCACCCTTGAGAGCGTGTCCCAGTCGCGCACACGCAGGATGGGCTGCTCCGTCCGGAGCTCGTACACACCCGCGTGGGGCATTCTCGCCCGGACGATAACTTCGTTGGCTTCGTGCATCGGTCGCTAACTCCTTGTCCGTGGTGGTCCTAACGCTCGTTATCGCACCGTCTACTGACTGCTTACGGCGTCGAAAATGGAGTCGAAGCCGTCGTCGAGCTTCCATCTGATCTCGTTCAGTTCTTCGGCGACGCGACCGAGGTTGTTGGCGATGCACACCAGGGGGTCGTGGTGGTCCTCCTTCACGGCCATCTCCCCCCCACATCGGCTGCAGACGTACTCCTGTGTGTTATCCATGGGTTCCTCCGTGGTTCTAACAGTCATTAGCGCACCCCCCGTCCGAACGGGTCGTCGGGATCGTGCAGCGCTTCCCCATAGCTGTTGACCGTCACCGTCCACTCGTACACCGACTCGCGAGCGACGGCGACGGCGTCCTGCTTCTTGTTCGTCCACGTCCAGGTCCAGAAACCATCGGACCCGTACTCCTTGGTGTGCCGGAGGCGGATCTTCGATGTCCTGAGTCCCGCACCCTGCGCGTGTGCCCGCGCCCATCGGTCGATGGCCCGTAGGACGTCCTCCCGCCACTTGAACGTCTTGGTTCGTTCCTCGCCGCAGAACGAACCGAGCGCGGCTTCGGCCAGCCCCTCGCGTCCATTCCCAACGGGCGTCACCAGGAGAACGCCCCCAGCGCCGCCGCGATCCCGGCGATCGTGCCGGTTGCCATGATGATCAAAAACAGGATGATCGAGTCGCTGTCGTCCGAGGGTTCCATCGTCGTTCCTTTCGTGGTTATCCGGTGGTTCTAATCGCAATTATCGCACCCGACCAGTTTCGAGAGCTCTTCCTGGGCGATGTTGAAGTACTCGCAGATCGCGAGTTGGCACCCGTCGCAGACGAGATCCTCGCAGGCAAGCTCCGCTTCGGCATCGGTCTGCTCTGGATGCCGCTTCTCCATGCGGAGTCCGGTGTGCCCGTCCTCTTCCACGTCTGCGATGAGCGCGATGAAGAAGCACCACTCGTGGGGGCAGGCTCTAATGGTTTTCGTCATGTACCTCTAACAGTCCTTATCGCACGGTCGGCATCAGCCGAGCATGACGGCAACCAGCAAGGCTGTCGCCGCTGCGAGGAGGACGAAGTGCAGCGCGGCGGCACCAGCCCTGGCCTCCCCGCTGTCGGACGTTGGCTCCTCGTACTCGTACTCCCGCTTGCCTCCGAAGACCCACCAGCCCCCAGCGCGGCTCTTGAGCCGACGGACGCCCATGCAGGCTCGGCGGTAGGACTTCCACGTCAGCACCCAGAGGACACCGAGAAGCGGTGTACAGATCAGGATCGCGAGAATGTCTTTCGCGACGACCTTCCAGACGACGAGAGCGACCGTCAGCTTCCCGACATCGGTCTTGGCGAACTCGGCGGTGCGGTCGGTCACCGCCGCGAGCGCGCCGTCAACGGCCTTGCCGATCTCGCCCCCGAGGCCGACCCACTCGCCGTACTGCTCAACCTTCGCGGCGAGGTCCCGACGGCCGATCTCGGCCTTCTGCGTCTCCGTGAGCATCGATTCCGGGACGGAAACGGTCCTGGGTTGGGCTTCCTGGGCGGCGGCCGGCGCGGCGAACGCGACGACGATCGCGGTGATTAGTGTCCTCTTCATGGGGTCCTCCTTGTGATTAGACCGTGGTTCTAATGATGGTTATCGCACGTCGGGTATCGGCTCGCCGCACCACCAGCACAGCCGGGCTGGCTGCGGCAACATCGGAAGTCGCATCCCGTCCTGTGGGCGCACGGAGATGCCGTTGTGGTACAGCGCGCGGTGGTAGCCGCAGAAAATCCCCTCGGGGCAACACTCGCAGACGTGGTCGCTCTCGGAAACACCCGCGCGAACGAGGTTCTCGTCCTGGTCCTGCGTTCTTTCTGGCCGCGCCGTGAAGGCGTTTCCACAGCCGTCCTCCACGTTGACGAACCCCTGGTAGTAGAAGCAGAACGGCCTGTCGTCGCGCGACTCCAGACACGGGCAGCCGGTGCAGTTGTTTCGTGGCATCCGAAGTGGTCCTAACGTGGCTTATCGCACCAGCAGCGCCGCGCGCAGGCCCGCGAGGACCGCCTCCGGGTCCGCGGCCTCGACGATGATGCGGTCGTCTCCGATGCCGACGCGCGCCCACCAGAGGTTCTCACCCACGAGCCCGCGCTCCTCGGGGGGAACCGTAGCGAAGTCGCGGCCAGCGACGATCGCCTCGACGGCGACGCTGAACTCCTCGGCGGTCATCGTTCGTTTTGGCATTAGCGTGCTCCCTCTAAGCGGTATTAGTGTCCTCAGCGCATTCCCCGCACCGCACGGGGTCGCCCTTCCGTTGCGAGTTCCGTCGCCCACAAGGACGACAGCACCACGAGCGCCGCGACCCGAAGCGCTCCACGGCGTCGCGCCGGAGCCGCACCTTCACGCCGCACGGACACGAAAATGGGAGGAGGTCAGTGCGGTACGCGCGCTGCCCTTCGGCCACGGCCTCGCGCTCGAGTCGAACGAGCCTCCTGTCCCTGGATTCCATCGCCCGACACCCCGGCACACTGCAGCGGTGGCCGATCGTCTCGCACGCCGCGTTGAGCACGGCGATGAAGTTGTGCTCGTGGCGTCGGCGCTTCTTGCGTGCGCTAAGTGGCATTAGTGTCCTCGACGCAGCCGCTTCACCACCCGCATCGCGTGCTCAAGCGCGAGGCCGGCGTAGGCGAGCGGGAGTATGATGGCGAGGAAGGCGGCGCCGAGGAGGGTTTTAGTGGTGTTTCTCATGTGCCTCTAACGGTTGTTATCGCCATGTTCCCGTCCCCATGCGTGGCCCGGGTCAGGAACGAACGTGAGCGCCACGACGTAGGTCTCGCCATCGCCCACGCTGTCCCATTCCTGGGCACGGACGATCCATCCCCCAGGGACGCGCATTCGTGCCGTCGACTCCCCCTCCTCCTTGTTTATTTCTTCCCACTCGTCCTTCATGGCCGATCCTCCGTTTTCGGTGTTATCCGTGGGTTCCATGGTGGTGCTAATTGTGCTTATCGCACCGCACGCGGCAGCAACTTCACGTTCACGACCTTGGGCCAGCAGTCAGGGCACAGAACCGCCGACCGCTGGTTGTTGCGGGACAGGTTACCCCACTCCTTCGGGGGGTTCCACTGCATCCCGCCCCCGGTCCGGGTGATCTCGGACTCCTCGACGACGTGCTCGACCTTGCAGACGCTGCAGCGGTAGACCGGGACATCGACGGTCCTCGTCGTCGTTTCGTGTTTGCAGATGTGTTTGCAGATCGGGAACTCGCGCTTCAGCCTAATGGTCTCCATCGTCAGTCCTCCTT
>JBDRFG010000077.1:0-2430 GCA_043819135.1 Candidatus Eiseniibacteriota bacterium
GGCACCGGTTCGGGAGTTCGAGAGCACAGCCTACACCTTTGAGATCACCTGCGACTTCGGCGCCTACCGCGATATCCAGCGCCATAGAATGACGACGCAGACGCAGCAGCTCCTGACGTGCGACCTCGGGTTCGGGATACCCACGGACGCGCGCGAGGCGGGCGTGGCAGAGCGCATGGCCGAGGTCCTCGAGGGGGTCGTTCCCGCCTGGCGGGAACTGGCTTCCGAGGACCCGGTCAGCGCGCAGTACGTTATCCCGCTGGCGTTCAGGAAGCGATTCCTCATGAAGATGAACTTCCGGGAGGCGTATCTGTTTGTAGGGCTCCGCTCGCGCGTGCAGGGACATGAGTCGTATCGGCGCGTGGCGTGGGCCGTCAAGGACGAGATCACGCGCGTGCACCCGGAGCTTGGGACGCTGATGCCGTGTGACTACGAGGGGTCGGGGCGGGAGGCGGAGGCGAAGGTGGAGGCGGGCGCGTGAGTCACGACGACTGCATCTTCTGCCGTATTGTCCGGGGCGAGGCTCCGGCGCACAAGGTCCACGAGGACGAGCACACGGTGACGCTGATGGACGCGTTCCCGGCGTCCGAGGGACACGTGCTCGTCATCACGAAGCAGCATTGCGAGAACATCCACGAGATCCCGCCGGAGACGCTGGCGGCGGTCGCGGCGATGTCGAAGCGGGTCGCGGCGGCTCTCGAGAGGACACTCAAGCCGGACGGCATCGGGGTCTACCAGCTGAACGGGTCGGCGGCGGGACAGACCGTCTGCCACTATCACATGCACCTCATCCCCAGGACCGAGGGGCAGAAGCGGGGCCTGCACGGGCGGGTTCCCGCGGATGACAAGCGACAGGCGGCGCTGACGGCGAGGCTCAAGGCGGCGCTCGAATAGCAGGCGGGAGAATCGATGCCGGAAGAGAAGTGCACAGAACCGGAGCTTGATACGCCCGAGAAGAAGGCCGAGCGCGAGTACTGCAGCCCCATTTCCGGGTTCGGCGAGCAGCCGACCGACGGGGGCAGGGTCCACTACGGTGGCCAGGCGGTCATCGAGGGCGTGATGATGCGCGGGCCGGAGAAGGTGGCTACCGCGGTCCGGCTGCCGAGCGGTGAGATAGCCATCCACGCCGAGGAGTTCATCCCGTCGACGCGGAAGCATCGGCTCTTGAGACTGCCGGTCATCCGCGGCGGCGTGACGCTCATCGAGTCGCTGATGCTGGGCATCAGGGCCCTCAACTACTCGGCCGGCGTGGCGATGGACGAGGTGATGACACCGGCGGAGGAGACGGCCCTGGCGGCGAAAGCCACCGAGGCGAAGATGCAGAGTGCGGGTTTGGCGAAGGGAGTCGACGGCGCTGTCGAGCATGAGCCTTCAGCGCCGCCCGACGAACCCGCCAAGCCCTCCGACCCGCCCTCGTCCTCGGAGATTAGGGCCATTGCGCCGCCCGCGAGCGCGTCCAACTGGAAGACCAAGGCCGCTCTGACCGGCACGATGGTCTTCGCGTTCGCTCTGGGCATCGTGTTCTTCTTCTGGATCCCGTTGGTGCTCACCGACTTCATCATGAACAAGACGGGCACGGACGGCGGCGTCCTCTTTAATCTGATAGACGGTGTCATCCGGGTCGTCTTCTTCCTGGCCTACATCTGGGGTATCTCGCTCTGGGGCGAGATGCGGCGCGTCTTCGAATATCACGGCGCGGAGCACAAGACCATCTTCATGCAGGAAGCTGGTGACGAGCTGACGCCCGAGAACGCGCGCAAGTACGCGACCAAGCACCCGAGGTGCGGGACGAGCTTCCTGCTCATCGTGATGGTCGTCTCGATCCTCGTGTTCATGCTCTTCGGGAGGCCGTCGAACATCATGCAGAGGCTCCTCCGCATCTGCATGATCCCGGTCATCGCCGGCATCTCATACGAGTTCATGAAGCTCTCTGCGAAATACACGGCGAAGCGCTGGGCGCGGATGCTGTCCGGCCCGGGCCTCTGGCTTCAGAACATCACGACGAAGCAGCCGTCCGACGACCAGGTCGAGATCGCCATCGCTTCCTTAACGGCCGTGCTCATCGAAGAAGCTCCGATGAAGATGCATCCCGCCGGGGAGCCCGCGACTGCCGGCGCTTCCGCCGGTGGCGGGGGCAGCGCGGGGCCGCCTCTGGAGTCAGCCGATGTTTGAGAAGCTCCACGAGATAAAGGAGCGGTTCGACGAGCTCGCGGAACTCCTGATGGACCCCGCCGTGCTCTCCGACCGCAACCTCAACAAGAAGTACTCGAAGGAGCGCGCCAGCATCGAGAAGGTTGTGACCGCGTACGAAGAGTACGAGAAGGTCACTGCCGACATCGCCGAGGCTCAGATGCTCGTCGAGTCGAGCGACGATGCCGAGGAGAAGGAATACGCGCGGGCCGAGCTGAATGAACTGAAGCCGCGCGAGGC
>JBDRFG010000078.1:0-11047 GCA_043819135.1 Candidatus Eiseniibacteriota bacterium
GCCCCGCCGTTCGGCATGGGTGGCTTCCTGTGGATCATGTACACCACAGATAACGGCTGCGGTCCGGGCGCTGGTGGCGACGCCGGTGTCATGATCGACGACGTGAGTTTCAGAGGCCCGTTGGCTGGAACTCCGGTCGAGGAGCAGAGCTGGGGCAGCATCAAGGCCATGTACAAGTAGTCCGTCCGAGATCGAGGCACTACATCTCCTCCCCTTCGGAAGCCCGTCGGCATTGCCGGCGGGTTTCCACTTGTACGGAGACGTGACACCGCAGCGCGGCCGGCGCGCCGCGCACGGTGACGGGAGATGGATGTTTGGCTGAGATGTGGTTCCGGCAGGCAGGCCGCCGGACCGGTTTGTCTCTTCGAGGCGATCAGCCCGACTGGATGGTCTCTCTGACCATCTTGAGAAGGCCCGTTAGCGAGTAGGGTTTCTGAAGGAACGGCAGGCCCTTGTCCTTGATGGTTTCCCACTGCGAGCGGTGACTGGCGTGCCCGCTGCTCATGAGCACGCGGAGTCCGGGCGCCCGCCCCAGGAGTTCATCCGCGAGCTGAACACCACTCTTGTCAGGCAGAACCACGTCGCTGAACACGAGGTCGAATCTCCCTTCTTCCTGCTCGTAGATCCTCAGGGCCTCCGCGACGTTAGGGGCTTCGAATACCTCGTATCCGTTCTTGCGAAGGATCGTGGCAGCGAGGTCCCGCACCGAGTCTTCGTCCTCCACGACGAGGATTCGCTCGCCCGAACCTGGCTCTCCAGGCCGCATCTTCGGAGCCGGCGACGGTCTGGAGGCGGGCGCCGAGCCGGCCGCGGGGAGATAGACCTCGAACGTGGTTCCCATTCTCGGAGTGCTAAGTGTGTATATCCACCCCTTGTGCTGCTTGACTATCCCGTAGACGACGGACAGCCCAAGGCCGGTTCCCTTGCCGGGTCCCTTCGTGCTGAAGAACGGCTCGAATATCCGACCCATCGTATCCTGATCCATGCCGCTACCGGAGTCCTCCACGGAGACGCAGACGAAGTCTCCCGTCCTGGCCCCCGTGTCGTCCGCGACGTGGGTCTCGTCGAGCCGCACGTTCCTGGTTCGAATCGTCAGCGAACCACCATCCGGCATCGCGTCCCGGGCGTTGACCGCCAGGTTCATCAGCACTTGCTGGACGCTTCCCTCATCCGCCATGGCCGGCCGCAGGTCAGGCTCGAGCACAGTATTGACCCTGATGTCCTCACCGATAAGCGGAGAGAGCATCTTGGCCATGCCTCGGGTCGTCGCGTTGACGTCGACCGGGTGCAGCTGCACAGCCTGCTCGCGTCCGAAGAGGAGCAGCTGACGTACGAGGCCGGCGCCCCTGTCGGCGGCGCTCCGTATCTTCTCGAGGTCCTCGTGCATGCGGTCCGACTCGCTCACGGACATCAGCGCCAGCTCCGTGAATCCCAGGATCGCCGTCAGGAGATTGTTGAAGTCGTGGGCGACCCCGGACGCCAACGTTCCTACCGCCTCCATCTTCTGGGCCTGAACCAGCTGCGCTTCGACTTCCCGTGTCTGGCCCTCGGCGAGCTTCTTCTCGATCGCCGCCGCGATCATCCCGACCACCGTCTCGAAGAACAGCCTGTCGCTCTCTTCATGTATCTCTGCCGGAGTCCGGGAGGAGAGCTGCATGACGGCGAGAAGGTTGCGGCTCGCCCCGAAGACCGGATAGGCGATGAGGGAGCGTATTCCGAAGGCGTCCAGTCTCTCGCGATGAGACTCGGAGATCGGGTGAGTCGTGACATCAGCTGCGAACACCGGCTCACCGGTCCGCGCGACATGGGCGGCCATGCACTCCTGGTCTTTGTCTATGGACTGGCTCGAGATCAGGGAACGTTGGTCGTCGCGCAGCCCGACCACGGCCGCCGGTTCAAGTATCCCATTCTTACCATCGTGGAGGCGAAGCGTCCCGGCGTCGAATCCGAGGACCTCAACCAGGCCACCGAGAACGCGAGAGCACAGATCCGACATATCGCTCGCGCGCACAGCGGCTTCGGCGATCACGCGGAACGTTCTGCGCTCACGCTCACGCGCGACCTCGGCTCGCTTCCTGTCGGTGATGTCACGCATGATCCCCTGGTAACCGAGCGTAGTCCCATCCGCGCCCTTCCTCACGGTCGACGCGAGAAGGCAATCGACCTTCCTGCCGTCCTTGTGGAGCAGCGTGATCTCGAACCCGCGGACGAACCCCTGCTGCTCGATGACCTCCTGGAATCTCACTCGCTGTTCCGGGTCGGCGTAGAGCCCATGTACGTCCCGCTCCAAGAGCTCGTCCCGCGTGTATCCGAACAGCGACACGGCGGACGGGCTGATGTCGACCAACCTGCCGTCTCGTGACGTCATGTAGATGACGTCGATCGACTCCTCGAAGAGCGAGCGGTATCTCACTTCGCTCTCCTGCAGGGCCCGCTCGACGACATTGTGCTCGGACACGGCCTGCAGGGCCATGACGACTCCTATGGCCTTCCCGTCGTTGTCGTGTCTCAGCGCCGCGTGCACGGAGACGCTCCGCGTGGTCCCGTCCGGGCGGATGACTCTGATGTCGTAGGGGCGCGTGGAGCCCTCGCGCAGGTCAGAGGTTCTCTCGAGGATGGAATCCCGGTCCTCCTCCGACACGAACTCGTCGAGACTTCGGCCGAGGAGGCTCTTCGCCTTCACTTCGAACACGTCTGCCGCCGCCCAGTTTGCGAACACGAATCTGTGATTCGTGTCGAACGAACAGACCGGGGTTGGGAGGCATTCGACCAGCGCATGATACTGACGGTCACCCGCCGCGAGAGCGGCCTCGGCGTGTCTTTGAGCGGTGATGTCCTTGCCCGCGAGTAGTACGCCGTCGGTGCGCCCGCGTATGTCCGGGCGGACGACGGCCGACAGGATGAGCACTCTGCGGATCGCCCCGCTTCCGCTCCTCAGCCCAACCTCGAGTTCCCTGGTGAGCTTCCCTCGGAAGGTCTGCTCGAGACGCGCGGGGCCAGCCGAGTCCTTGTCGGGCACAACGAGGTCGAGGAACCGTGTTCCCTTCAACTGGTCGGGGGAGTAGCCGAGGCACGTGGTCACGGCTTGGTTCGAATCCAGAATGACGCCCTCATGGTCAACGACGGCACAGAGCATCGGCCCGTCGTCATAGAGGACGCGATACCTGGCCTCGAGGGCGGCAAGTTCCTCGGCAACCAGATGCGCCTTGCTCTTCAGGGCGTCGAGCTCTGAGACCTTGCGCCTGAGGGATTCCAGTTCGGCGAGCATTTCGCCCGAGGGCCAGGGACTGTCGGCCATGGCGTGGTTCCTCTGTTGTATTTGGACGGCCGTGGATACACGTTCAGACGCCGGCCTGCTCGTTCGGCGCGTGACTGGTAGGGGGCAGCACGGACCACCCCATGCGAGCAAATGCCCGCGCGCTGACAGGAAACAGTTGCATGGGCTGTGCCTGAAAGCACGGGTTACTCGTATCGTGTGCAGTCGCGGGACGGGCGTCCTGAGCGTTCATTTAACGATGGCCGGCGGTCCGCCCCACGCGTCGTTCCTGCGCGACTCGCCAAATGCAATCTGAAGCGGGCCTGAGTGCCGTTATCGGGCCTTGTCGAGGCCCCGCGCTGGGCCGAAACAGCTTGACTCGCAGATTTGCGGGTGATAGCCTGAAGCGTCGAGGAACCGCCGGATTTGCCACCTGAGACACCTCTGGGCAGATGGAGGGAGGAGAATGAGTTCGAGAAGGGAATTCCGCAACCCATGGGCAGTTGCGCCGTTTGTGGCCGTGCTCCTGGCAGTCATCTGGGTATCCACCGCCTGCGCGGTCCCATGTCCCGAAGTCGTGTTTTTCAGGGTCGGTAGCCAGTTCGCGGCCATAGGCTGGACCATGGGCGTGGGCGAGCACGAGATCGATGACTTCGGCGGGTACCGGCTCTGGATGCGGGAAGTTTGGAAGAATCCGGACCCCTCCCCGGAGAGCTTCTCCCTGGTTCGAGAGTACGTGCTCGGCGAGGACAACCCTGGCGCCGCCGGCTACTGGCCGTTCGGCCCGTACTACGAGCAGCCGACACGCGCCGACAGCGCGACCATATTCCAGAACTCGTTCCCTTACGAGTTCGCGGTGACGGCCTTCGACATCAACGACCCGCATGCGGTCAACCACGCCTGCATCGACAGCACGAGAACCGGCGTCATCTACCCGCGGGTTGGGACGCGCAGCGACCTCAAGGCCGTCCGGTGTATCCCGAACCCTTACCGCGCCGCGGCGGACTGGGAGTACGGTGGCCAGAGACGCGTGGCCTTCATCGGCCTTCCGGAGCGGGCGACCATCAGGATCTACACGGTAGCAGCGGACTACGTGCGGACGCTCGACCACGCGGACGCCGAGAGCGACCTTGAGTTCTGGGATCTGAGGAACTCGGACGGCGAAGATATCGCGCCGGGCGTGTACATGTACCAAGTCGAATCTGAGGGCGAGACCATAGAGGGCAAGGTAATGATCATCAAGTAAGGTAGGGCCTTGGGCCTCGACCCGGCCATGGCTCCGCCTTGCTGAAGGCAACGGCCGCTCGATCACGAAACTCCCAGCAGCGGAAATGCAGAGGGGGCTACGAGATCGAGCGGTCTTTCGATGCACGGAGGGGGCCGCTCAGGTCGCTCGGAGAACCGCAAAGGAATCTGGGGGAAGCAGATTGGGTGCGACAATAATAGAGAAGATCATAGGTGCGCATTCGGGCCGCGACGTGTCTCCCGGCGACACCGTTGATGTCGTCATCGATTCTCGCGTCGCGAGGGACTTCGGCGGCGCGAACGTGGTCAAGAACATGGAGGACCACGGGTTGACGGTTGACGATGCCGGAAAGACGTACTTCACGTTTGACTGCAACCCTGGGGGTTCCGACCAGAAGTACGCGGCGAACCAGCAGATCTGTCGCGGCTTCGCGCGGGCGCGGGGAATCCCGGTCTACGACGTCAACGCCGGCATCGGGACGCACATCGCGATCGACGACGGACTCGTCGGTCCCGGCGGCACCATAGTGTCGACCGATTCGCACGCGAACATCCTGGGCGCGATCGGCGCGTTCGGACAAGGGATGGGAGACCAGGACATAGCGAGCGCATGGGCGCACGGCAAGGTCTGGTTCAATGTTCCGAAGTCGATGCGCGTCTTCCTCGATGGAACTCCAGGACCCGCGGCGACGCCGAAGGACATCGTGCTCGCGTGCCTCAGGCACTTCCACGCGAGCGGTCTCCTCGGCTTCGCGGGAGAGTACTACGGCGAGGCAGCGGACCTGCTGTCGCTCGACGGGCGGATCACCGTCGCGTCCATGGCGACGGAAATGGGTGGGATCATTACCTTCTTCCCGCCGAGCAACGATGTCATCGAGTACTGCCGCGCCGCCGGAGCCGAGTCGTTCACGCCCGCGTTCGCGGACCCGGACGCGCGCTACGACAGCGAGACGCGCGTGGACATAGACGGGCTCGCTCCCCTCATCGCACGCCCGGGGCATCCGGATGACGTCGTGGAAGTGAGCGAGGTCGCAGGAAGGAAGATCGACTCTGCATTCATCGGCTCCTGCACGAACGGGCGATACGAGGACATGGTTGCGGCGGCCGCGATCCTGAAGAGTCGCAAGGTCGCGCCGGGCGTGGTCCTCAAGGTGGTCCCCTCGACCGACCGTATCTGGCAGCGGTGCCTGGAGGATGGGATAATCCAGACTTTCAAGACCGCCGGCGCCCTGGTAGGCAACGCGGGCTGCGCCGGCTGCGCGGCCGGGCAGCTGGGCCAGAACGGCCCAGGGGAGGTTACGATCAGCACCGGCAATCGCAACTACCCGGGCAAGCAGGGCAAGGGTGAGGTCTACCTGGCGTCTCCGGCGACCGCGGCCGCCTCGGCCGTGGCCGGCGAGATAGCGACCGCGGACAGCATACCCGACAAGCCCTCAGTCTTCATGCCGGACCCGGAACTAGCGGCTGCCGTGGCGTCGACGGAGGCAAGCGGCACGGCCACTGGCGGGCGACCGACCGTCGTCAGGGGCAAGGTATGGGTCGTCGGGAAGGACAACGTCGACACCGACATGATCTTCCACAATCGACATCTGGCCATTACCGATCTGGCGGAGATGGGTCAGCACACGTTCGGCAATCTTCCCGGCTGGGAAAGCTTCCCGACCGACGTTGCGCGCGGTGACATCGTGATAGTCGGCTCCAACTTCGGGTGCGGCAGCTCGCGCCAGCAGGCCGTGGATTGCTTCGCCAGTCTCGGCGTGTCGCTGGTCATAGCGGAGTCGTTCGGCGCTATCTACGAGCGCAACGCCATCAACGCCGGTATGCCGATAATGGCGGCGAGCCTGTCGGGCGCGGGAATAGAGAGCGGCGATGAGATCGAGGTCGACCTGACCGACGGAACGATAACGCACCTGGCCGGCGGCAAGGTATTCGAGGGCAGGGGGTTCTCGGACGTGCAGATGGAGATATATCAGAGAGGCGGGCTCCTCGCGGCGGCTTAGCCGCGGTCGGGCCGGACGCCAGAGGACCACAAGGAACGTCGTATGGAAGGAGGGACGCCATGAGCGCAACCGGTCAGGCAGGCCGGAGGGGAGACAGCGTCCGCTCGGACTGCTGGGTCTCCGTCGAGCCGGCGGAGAGCGGCGGCCTGACGGTCTCCGTCGATAGCCGTGTCCAGTCGATGTACGGCGCGTCGATTAGGGCGTCCGTCGAGCAGGGGCTCGAGGCGCTTGGAGTCAAGCACGCCGCCGTGGAGATTGTGGACGCGGGTGCGGTTCCTTTTGTCATCTGGGCGAGGCTCGAGGCGGCGGTCAAGAACGCCGACCCCTCGATCACAGCGGAGCTTCTGCCGGAGGTGAAGGAGTTCACTCAGTACGGGACCACGCGTGAGCGCTTCAGAAGGTCCAGGCTCTACCTTCCCGGCGACCAGGTGAAGCTCATGCTCAACGCTGGGCTGCACGGACCCGACGGCGTCATCCTAGACCTGGAGGACAGCGTATCGCCGAGCCAGAAGGAGGCGGCGCGCTACGTCGTGAGGAACACGCTTCGATCCGTGGATTTCTTCGGCGCCGAGAGAATGGTCCGCATCAACCAGATACCGATGGGGCTCGACGACCTTCCGTTCCTCGTTCCGAACAACGTCCACATCATACTGATACCCAAGTGCGAGAGCGCCGATGACGTCAGGGCCGTCGACGCGAAGGTACAGGAGATTCGCAAGGAGAAGGGCGTCGCGAACGAGGTCTTCCTCATGCCCATCGTCGAGAGCGCGCTCGGATGCTTCAGGGCGTACGAGATCGCGTCGGCCTCGCCGAACGTGGTGGCGCTGACAATAGGCCTCGAGGACTACACGGCCGACATCGGCACGCAACGCACCAACGAGGGGCGCGAGAGCTTCTGGGCACGCTCGCAGGTCGTGAACGCGGCGCGGGCCGCGCGCGTCCAGCCCATAGACACGGTGTTCTCGGACGTCACCGACACGGAAGGCCTCGTGGCGAGCATTATCGAAGCTAAGGGCTTGGGTTTCGACGGCAAGGGTTGCATTCACCCAAGGCAGATCGAGACGATCCACAAGGGGTTCGCACCGAGCGAGGCTGAGGTCGCGAAGGCGACACGCATCGTGGTCGCTTTCGAGAAGGCCGAGGCGGAGGGTCTCGGGGTGGTGTCGCTCGGCAGCAAGATGATAGACCCACCGGTGGTCAAGCGCGCGCTGAGGACGGTCGAACTCGCGGTCGCATCCGGCGTCCTCTCCGAGGACTGGCGCGAGGAAGGAGGGGACGATGCCTGAGCAGAAACTCGTCAAGAACGCGGCGGGACGCATGGTCCCGACCGAAGTCAACGGCAGGGAAGCCATCCCGTACAAGGGAGTGGCGAAGCACCGCCCGACCGGGCGAAAGGCCGCTCCCGCCATCTCCACCGTCATGGACTACCCGGACAGCGGAGACAAGACCGTCCCCGACATCAAGGCGGCGCTTAAGGCAGCGGGGCTGAAGGACGGCATGACCGTCTCGACGCACCATCACTTGAGGAACGGCGATAACGTCGCGAACGCGGTTTTCGACGCGGCCGCGGAGCTCGGCGTCAAGGACCTCATGTGGTTCCCCTCCGCCTGTTTCCCATGCCACGCGCCAATCCTCGAGCACATGAAGAGCGGCGTGGTGCACCACATCGAGGGCAGCATGAACGGCCCGCTGGGTGCCTACTGCTCCGAGGGCAAGATGCGGGGTATGGGCGTCCTTCGCTCGCACGGCGGGCGCTATCGCGCGATACAGGACGGCGACGTGCACGTCGATATCGCCGTAATAGCGGGACCGACTGCCGACCCGTTTGGGAACGCCAACGGCCTCACCGGCCCGGCGGCCTGCGGGCTCATCGGGTTCGCGCTCGCCGACTCGGAGTACGCCGACAGGGTCATCGTCGTCACCGACAACCTCATCGACTTCCCGTGCGTGCCCTGGCAGATACAGGGCAACAACGTCGACATCGTCACGACGATGCCGGCCATCGGTGACGCCAGCAAGATCGTCTCGGGCACGACGCAGATAACGAAGAGCCCTGACCGGCTGCGCATCGCCGAGATGACGGCCCGGTTCGTGAAGGAATCGGGGATCATGCGCGACGGCTTTTCGTTCCAGGCAGGCGCGGGCGGCACGGCTCTCTCGTTCGCCATCTTCCTCATGGAGATGATGAGGGAGGAGGGCGTCAAGGCGCGGTTCGTGCGCGGCGGAAGCACGCAGTACTTGGTGCAGATGCTCGAAGAGGGGCTGACCGACTACATCCTCGACGGACAGACGTTCGACCTCGATGGCGTGCGGTCGATGCGCGAGAACCCGGCGCACGTCAACACGAGCCCGTTCACGAGCTACAACTATCACAGCAAGGGCAACTTCGCGTCGATGCTCGATTGCGTGGTGCTGGGAGCGACCGAGGTCGACGTCAACTTCAACGCCAACGTCGTGACGCATTCCGACGGCTACCTCCTGCACGGCATCGGCGGGTGGCAGAACTGCCTGTTCTCGAAGTGCACCATCCTGCCGATACCGGCGTTCCGCGACAGGATCCCCGTGCTGGTCGATGAGGTGACGACTCTCGTGGGGCCGGGCGAGCTCATCGACGTCATCGTGACGGAGCGCGGTATCGCCATCAACCCGCTCCGCGAGGACCTGCTCGCGGCGGTCGCGGGTTCGGACCTGCCCATCAGGCCGATCGAAGAGATCAAGGCCGAGGTGGACGACTTGGTAGGAGGCGCTCCCGAGAAGCCGAACCTGGGCGAGAAGGTGGTGGCGGCCATCGAGTGGGTCGACGGCACGGTCATAGACAGCGTGAGACAGGTGCTGCTGGAGGAGTAGTGGGGTGGCTGGCGCACGCCGATAGAATCTTCACTACGCGAAGAGCGGGGCCTCTCGAACAGAGGCCCCGCTTCTTCGTGCAGTACTGACTCGCGCTGCGACTACGCGGTCTTCGGCGGCCTGATCATGAACGCGATGACGGCAGCCACCAGGCAGGCTGCGCCCGCGATGGTGAAGGCCAGCGGGAAGTTGTTCAGGTCACCGAGCTTGCCGCCCATGACCGGTCCCAGGATGCCGCCCACACCGTAGGCCAGGAAGACCCAGCCGTAGTTCTGCCCGATGTGCTTGGTCCCGAATGTGTCGGCCGTGGTGGTCGGGAATAGGGCGAAGTTACCACCGAAGTTGAAGCCCACCAGGGTAGCGCCGAGATAGAGCAGCGCCTTGGTGCCGGCCATGTAGGGGAAGAGAATGACGAGAACTCCCTGCGTGGCGGTCATGATGACGACGGACAGCTTGCGGCCCAGCTTGTCGCTCATCGCGCCCCAGGCAATGCGTCCGATACCGTTGGCCAGAGAGAAGAACACGGCCATGGCCGTGCCGGCGACCGCCGAGGCGGCGATCGGATCCATCCCGTTTGCCTCGAGAGCCTGACTCGGGAAGAGCTTCATCAGGCCGATAGACATGAGTCCCGCGCCGGCACTGAACAGGAAGGTGAGGAAGATCATGTAGAACTGTGGGGTCTTCAGCATGGCGCCCGCGTTGAAATCCACAGTGCCGGCCGCGGGCTTGCCACCGGTCGTGGCCGAAGGAGGCGTGTAGCCGGTGGGGAGCCAGTCCTTCGGGGGAAAGACCATGACGAGCGCCCCGAGGATGGTGGCAACGGCGAAGACGACCCCGTAGATGATGAAGGTCGTCGACAGACCCATGTTCTCGATCATGTGGCCCCAGGCGCCGGCCATCTTCACCCAGATCGTCGCACCGAAGCCAAAGCCAGCAACCGCGAGACCGGTGATAAGCCCCTTCTTGTCGGGGAACCAGCGCATGCCCACGGCGATGGGTACAACGTAGGCCAGACCGATGCCCGAGCCCCCGATGATGCCCACGAAGACGAAGATGGGCCAGAAAGAGGTGCCTCCGAACAGCCCGGCGAGCAGGTAGCCCGTGCCGAGCACGATGCCGCCGGCGATGGCGAGCTTGCGCGGTCCGACCTTGGGCATCATCCGGCCGGCGATCACCATGACGATGGCGAAGAGCGCCAGGCCCGCCGAGAAGACCATCTGTGTTTCCGTCTTGGTCCATCCGGCCTCGACGAGGGGCTTGGTAAAGACACTCCAAGCGTAGATCGCACCCAGACAGAGCTGGATGAGAATCGCGCCAACCACTACAAGCCCGCGATTCATAGTCTTCTGTTGTGCCATGACATCTCCTTGAGTGAGACGGTGGGACGCCGACCACGGCCGTCCGTGCGCCTCTCTGACTGAGACGGGGGCGACCCGCGAGCGAGCCGCCCCCTCTCCTTGATAGACCCTAGTGGGCCTTTCCGATCTCCTCAACCGCCTCGGGGTTGGCAAGCGTCGACGTGTCGCCGACCTCCTCACCGATCGCCTTCGCGCGGATGACGCGACGCATGATCTTGCCCGAACGGGTCTTGGGAACGTCGTGAACGAACCAGATCTCGTCGGGGCGGGCGATCTTGCCAATCTCCACACCGACGTGCTCGCGAAGCTCCTGCCTGAGCTCCTCGCTCGGCTCGACGCCC
>JBDRFG010000079.1:0-29997 GCA_043819135.1 Candidatus Eiseniibacteriota bacterium
CATGGGTGATGCTTCCTTCCAGGGCATCCTGGCACCTCCTTCCTTGGGCGGAATGGTAGTGCCTAGATTATCCCAGTTAGGTATGGAAGTGTCACCCATGTACCCGGACCGAAGTGTTACCCATGTACCCGGATCATACCAGCGGGCAACCTAACTACCGTATGCAGCCGCCGAGCTTGGCTGTCACGTCGACTGCACCGCGGGCTTGCGCCCGCGACGCACCCGCCGCGCCAGCCTTGACGCTCGCGGGTTATACGCGGTCCGTTAGGCGGCCTGGACTCGATGACAGGAAGCTCGAACGCTGTGGGCTAGATGACAAGTGCCTCACTAGGTGCACAGGGAGGTAGGTATGTTGAGTAGACTGCGGTCATGCGGCGGCGTTCTGCTCGTCCTGTTTGTTGCGGCCGTCGCCAACTCTGGTGTCGTGGCCCAGGGGACGCAGGAACTGATGGGCTCCTACGACTCGGACTACTCAGCGACGATCTGGTCACCGCTTGTCTTGGCCCTTGCACATCTGCCCGCATCCGATCGCTACTTCCCGTACGCCGGGGTTGGCTTCGGCTGGTCCTTCTTCTCTGACTCCGAAGGAACTGAGTCGGAGAGTACGACGGTACTGCCCATCGTGTGCGGTGGGAGCAAGATCCTCGTGACCGAGAGGGCTGCGGTGAACATCGAGGTCTACTACATGCATCAGGAGAACGCCCTGTACATCGAGGACCTGGATGCCAGCCAGTTTGGAATCACGGTGGGTCTGAGTTTCCTGCTCGGCTCTCAGGCATCATCGGAGCCGCGTGAGACGCTGTGGGAGAAGACTGAGAGAGAGCTTGCGGACTAGGGGCGGTCGCATGTGGGGCAGCGAACGCGTCGCCGGTGGCAGGCCGCCTAACGAGCGTATGCACCCGACGAGCTTGGGTGTCACGGCGTCTGCAAGGGGGGCTGCCGCTTCGCGTCAGCCAGCACACCCCGCGCCAGCCTTGACGCTCGCGGCTGATACGCGGTCCGTTAGGCAACACGGATGACGGGGATGATGAAACGATCTTTCTTTGGGCGAGTTCTCTTCCAGGAGGATGCTGGGCTTCGTAGGAGTGCGTCCTTCCTTGACTAGACGAGATCCTCGACGTCCCGCACTATCTCATGTTCAAAGGTTGGTTTCAGTGAACAAGAGCAGCAGCGTCATCTGTCAACCTTGTCCAGCGTGCGAGGAAACGCGTCCTGAATCGTTCAGGGTGTGGTTCGATGGTTACGTCAAGCTCTATAGGTGTCTGAAGTGTGGCTTCGTGTCGCAGTTCCCTGGGCCCGGCGTGTGCACTGTCGTGACAGACTATGAAAATACCTGTTCGTTAGACTTCGTGAACCGGGGACTGGAGTTCCTGCATCCCGCGAGAACGCGTGTCCTGCAAGACATCGTTGCTCGCATAACCAAGGCCAAGTCCAGTGGGCGCCTTCTGGATGTCGGTTGCGGAGATGGGCACTTCCTGTGCTTATGCTCAGAGAAGGGCTTCATGTGCTATGGAGCGGAGAGTGGCAGGCGGCTCTCCGCATATGCAGCGTCAAAGAGTGGAGCACAAGTCACATGCGGAGCATACAGCAAAGGCATGTTCCCAGAGCACCATTTCGACGTCATCACCCTCCTCCAGGTGCTTGAGCATATGCCAACGCCTATCGCCGCCCTCGAAGCAGCACGCTACCACTTGCGGCCTGAAGGGATCTTGGTAATTGAAGTGCCATCTGTTCATTCGCCGCACTTCCTTGCGTACCGATGGACAAGAATCAAGCGATTCGTCAAACCTCCGTATGGGGTCATCTATTCACACTGCGGGTACTACTCTCCACGATCACTCACGACTCTGACAGACAGGTGTGGCTTCACCAAACTGTCTCTCGTTACGGGCCGCTGGCAGTACAAGTACTCGGGCTTCTTGAGGCAGGTAGGCAGAGCCATTGATCCATTGCTGAACATGTCAGGAATCGGCGGAATCCTGCTGATCGCACAGCCGCGAGTGACGTGCGGGTCATTAGGCGAGTGATTTTCTACGACGCTTCTGGTTTCGTAGCAGTGAGCCTCCTTCTTTGGCTGGACGAGATCCTTGAAGTCCCGCACTATCTAATGGGAGCGCTTTGGCGTCAGCGCTATCGGTCTTGTTGCCGGTGACGTATGGTCTGACGCGATGTGGTGGCAGCAGGACGACGCGGTGTCCGATGCTGCTTAGGGATCGTGCCCAGTGGTGTGCTGATCCGCATGCTTCGAGGAGCGCCGTGCCAGGCTTCTGTTGTGCGAAGAAGTTGAGGAAGCGTTCACGTGAGAGCCTGTGTCGCTCACGGACATGACCGGGGTGGTTGGAGACGGCGATCTCGAAGACGGACTTGGCGAGGTCGACGGCGTAGGTGGTATTGTGGTTCATTGGACTCCTCCTTCCTGATGGCACTCTGATGCCGGACGCGGCGTGGTACGATGATGCCTCTTGCCGCGGGAGGAGTCCATTTCATCATATGCAGCCGACGAGCTTGGCTGTCACGTCGGACTGCACCGCGGGCTGTCGCCCACGACGCACCCGCCGCGCCACCCTGACGCTCGCGGGTTATACGCGGTTCGTTATGCCGCCTGAGGCTGAACTAGGGAATCGGGCCGTTGGAGGTATGGTGGCTTACTTCGCAGTGCACTTTCTTCCCGGTCTTGTGGTCGCGGCAGCATTCATCGCCGTCTTCCTGTTTCTCAAAGCGAGGAAGCCGGACAATACCGCGTACAAGTCCGCCGTCGGCCTTGCGCTCTTGGCAGCATTCCTTCTCTTCTGGGTGAATGGTGCCGTTGGCATCATCGGGGATGAGGACAACGACGCTAACTTGATGTACGGCGGGGTGCTCGCCGTCGGCCTCATCGGTGCCATCATCGCGCGCTTCGAGCCACATGGAATGGTACGCGCCATGTTCGCGACGGCGCTCGCTCAGGCGGTGGTCGCAGTAATCGCGCTGGTCGCCGGCTGGGGCTCCGCGGCGCCCATCTGGCCAAGGGACATCTTGGGCGCAACGGGGATCTTTGTCACGCTGTGGCTCGGATCGACCTGGCTGTTCCGGAGGGCAGCGCGGAAAGTCACGTCCGAAGGCGCAGAGGCGGAGGGCTGACCCGCGCGGCGGCGATCGAATCAGAAGCCCCGGACATGGGCCGATTCCTGGGGACGGAGATTGAAGCTCAGGGTTTTGCCGCCTTCCGTGCGCGAAGCTCCGTCTTACGCGCGCAGGACCGGACCTCAAAGTGAATGAACGGAGCGAGCGACGGCATAACTAGCGTATGCACCCGACGAGCTTGTCTGTCACGTGGTCTGCAAGGGGGGCTCTGCTTCGCGTTGCCAGCACACCCCGCGCCACGCTTGACGCTCGCGGCTGATACGCGGTCCGTTAGGCGCCGCAGCAGATAGTGATTCGATGGGCGATGAGGGGAGAGTGGTGAGCAATCGGCACTGTGAACTGAGTGAATTGGGCTGGAACGACTGGTTCGAGCGAAGGGCAGAATGCGGACCAACGGATACCGTCGCCCGCATTGCTGCAGTCGATCGTAATCAGTTGTTAGTCGTGGATCAGACCGGCCCCTTCCGGGCGAAGCTGGCCGGCAGCTATCTGTACCACAACCACCTGTCCCACGAACTGCCGTGCGTGGGCGACTGGGTTTGCGTAGAGAAGCAACCAGGCGACGGCTTCGGCGTGGTTCACGCGCTCCTGGAGCGCAGGACTTCGCTGCGCAGGAAGTCGCCGGGGAACGTCAGCGAATATCAGATGATAGCGGCGAACGTGGACCACGTCGTCATCGTGCAGTCATGCCACTTCGATTTCAACCTGAAGCGGTTGGAGCGCTATCTCGTAATGGTGTTGGACGGTGGGGCCGAGCCTCATATCCTGCTCACCAAGACGGACTTGGTGGATCCCGCTGTTCTGACCGCGCAGTTGGCGGAGATACGTTCTGCTGGAGTCACGGCACCGATAGCGACGCTGAGCAATGTAACGCAGGACGGCGTGGATGACTTCAAGCGGTTGTTGGTCCCGGGGAAGACCTACTGCTTCGTCGGGTCGTCAGGCGTTGGGAAGAGCACGCTGATCAACCATTTGGTCGGCCATGAGATGCTGGAAACCAAGGCTGTCAGTGGAACTGGTGAGGGGCGGCACACAACTGTCCGTCGCGAGTTGATCCGTCTTGAGGGGGGTGTACTGGTCATCGACAACCCCGGAATGCGCGAGTTCGGGATTGCCGACGCGGAAGGCGGCATAGGGGGCAGCTACTCTGATATCATCGCCCTCTCATCCAACTGCCGTTATCGAGACTGCAGCCACACGTGCGAGCCAGGTTGTGCTGTGCTCGATGCCGTGCAATCCGGCGAGATCATCCGGGAGCACTTCGAGAACTACCTGAAGCTCAAGAAGGAGTCCGAGTTCTACGGGATGTCCCATGCCGAAAGGCGGAAGAAGGACCGGGACTTCGGTAGATACATCAAGTCGGCAAAAAGGGACTTGAAGGATGACTAGTGTGTTCGCTGCGGCGCCTAACTAGCATATGCACCCGACAAGCTTGGCTGTCACGCCGGCTGCATTCGCACCCGCCGCGCCAGCCTTAACGCTCGCGGCTGATACGCGGTCCGTTAGGCAGGGCACGTCAAGATTGTCCAGAAGGGAGGCTCGTTTCCATGCTCATCTGCAGGCTGGCAGCAATTGTCACTGGTCTTCTTCTCGTCACTTGCGTGTTGCACGCGGCGGTGATTGAGGTTCCCGGTGACCACCCGACGATACAGGAGGGCGTGAACGCAGCGGCCGAAGGGGATACCGTGCTCGTCGACCACGGCACCTACGCAGGGCCGCTGAATCGCTCAATCTCCTTCCTTGGAATTAACAGATGCCTCGTTTCCAAAGATGGGGCAGACAGCACGATCATCGACTGCGAGCAGGCGGACCGCGCTTTCCTGTTTGGGACCGGGGAGACCGAGGCATCCATCGTGGATGGCTTCACAGTCGTGAATGGTGGTGGCCGGCCCTTCAATGGAGGGGCCATATACATCTACGGGGCGTCTCCCACGATCAGGAACTGCGTGTTCCGGCAGAACACGGCGGCTGACGCGGGCGCTGTGCTCTGTCTGTACTCCTCTTCGACGATATCAGACTGCACATTTGTGGACAATTCGGCCAATTCGCAGTTCGGAGGTGCACTTGCTTGCAGTTACTCGTCTCCTGTAGTGACGGGCTGCACGTTCTCCGGGAACGCAGCTCCTGCTGGGAGCGCCATCCGGATGTACGACTCGTCTGGCAGCATCAACGATTGCACGATCGTCGGCAACTCCACTACCGAGTATGGAGTCATCAGATTCGATATTTCCAGCACGACTGCTATCACGAACACGATCGTGGCGTTCAACACGCACGGGATTCCGATCCACTGTGCCGGCGGGTCCGTTCCCACGACCACTCACTGCGTCGTCTTCGGGAATGCCGAGGGCGACAGCCTGTCCGGGAGTTACCACGACAATCTCTTTGTGGATCCGCTGCTGTGCGACATGTACGGAGGGAATTTCTCTCTCTGTGCGGATTCACCATGCTTGCCTGGCAGTCTCGGGAATCCCTGGGGTGAGCTCGTGGGAGCCTGCGATCAGGGCTGCGCCGAGTGCGGCAGCGCAGTGGAGCAAACCACGTGGGGTGTCATGAAGGGCATGTATCGATAGCCTCGAAACGTGCCTTCCTAACTAGCGTATGCAGCAGCCCCTGAGATAGCCAATGAGGCCAATCAGATGACTGAGGCACTGCTGTTCTCGTTGCTAGCCGGGCTTGCCATGGTCGTGGGTGGCTTGGTGGCCGCGCTGGAGCATATCCGGCCGGACTGGCTTGAACGGGAGTTCCGCCACACCGTGATTGCTTTCGGTGGCGGAGCCCTCCTGGCGGCGGTCGCGCTTGTCATGGTGCCCGATGGTGTGCGGAATCTCTCGGTGGCCGGGACATCAGGGGCCTTTCTGGTCGGGGCGGGTTTCTTTCTCCTGGCAGATTGGATGGTGGCGAGGCGTGGTGGATCCGCAGCACAACTCATGGCGATGTTGCTCGATTTCGTGCCCGAAGCGATCGCTCTGGGCGCAGCCTTCGCGTTGGCGTCTCCAGCTGGTCCGCTGTTGGCGTTTCTCATCGGTCTCCAGAATCTCCCGGAGGGATTCAACGCGTATCGCGAAATGACAGCTCGTGGTTCTCTGACGCGCCGTCGCGTCCTGACGTCATTTGGGTTCTTGAGCCTGCTGGGTCCGGCAGCGGCGTGGGTTGGCATTGTTGCTCTTGCCGATCGTCCTGTTCAGCTGGCTCGCTTGATGATGTTCTGTGCCGGTGGGATACTGTATCTGACATTCCAGGATATCGCGCCGCAGGCGAAGCTCGAGCACCACTGGGGACCCGCGCTTGGAGCTGTTGTCGGTTTCCTCTTGGGTCTCGTGGGGCAAATGCTGTTGGTTGGCAAGGGCGGCGTCTAACCAGCGTATGCGGCCGACGTCACGGCGCTGTCACTCACGTTGCACTCGCCTTCGGTGGCAGCGCTCGCGCCAGCACCGGCCGCGGCTGATACGCGGTCCGTTAGACAGGCAGACGTATCGCCTTGACAGTGCTGATACTGGAGGAGGGTACTGTGATGCGACTAGTGGTGGCTTCCGTGATTTGACTCGTCCTTGCCTGCAGGCGACGGCGACCGAGACGCGCCTTACCACGAGTTCCTCGGACGACAGGTCGCCGGCGTGGGCACCCGACGGCACTCTCATTGCGTTCTCGTCGGACCGCGCAGGAGGGGAGCCAGACGTATGGGAGATGCACGCGGGGGGGGGAGCCCTACTGGGTCCACCCTCTGACCACACATCCCGCAAGCGACGAGATGGGTTCGTGGTCCCCGGAGGGCGGTGTGATCTACTTCACCAGCGACAGGTCCGGCGGAAGTTGCATCTGGAGGATGGGATCCTCGGGAGAGTCGTACGGGGTCTGGCAGGTCACGTTCTCCGGACTCGATTCCTCTCCGGTGTGCTCTCCGGACGGAAGCCGTGTGGCGTTTGCCAGAGCCGGAGCCGGCATCTTCGTCGTTGATGTGGCGGACGGACACGAGAGCCAGGTGACTGAGGGGACATCCGATGGCAGTCCCACATGGTCGCCCGACGGTCAGTGCATAGCCTTTGAGAGACTCGCCGGTGGCTGGGACATTTGGGTCACGGACAGCACCGGTGGTACTCCAGTCGAGCAGTCGTCGTGGGGGGTCATCAAGGCGTTGTTAAGGTGACGTGAGATCCCTGCGTCTGAACGACCGGGGGGCTTCCGCTTCGCGTCAGCCAGCACACCCCGCGCCACCCTTGACGCTCGCGGCTGATACGCGGTCCGTTAGCCTGCTCGGAGAGAAAGAAGGCAAGGCATTGAGGGCGAAGTCGGAACGCGAGGTACGAAACTACGCTTGTCCGCTGCTGGGCAAGCCGGTTGTGGTTTCATACCTGTTCGAGCAGGCTGACTTTGGTCGTGGTGCCCCACGAGGTGTACACTGTGCAGGTGCCCGGGAGTGCGGCGTGGAGCGCATCAGCCAGGGTGGAGGTAGCGAGTTCGATTGGACTGTTTGTCCGCTTCGGCCGGATCTTGTTCGTAAGGGGTTCCTGCCAGCCTGACCAATCGTGTGGCTGTGCTCGCAAAGGGAGGGATTAGAGCGCGTGAGTCGTGTACGCTTCGGGATTGTGGCCGGACTTGTGTTCGGCCTGGTCGATGCCCTGCCGATGTTCGCCATGGACATACCTGATCGTGGTATGGCGATCGCTGCGGCCTTCCTCAACCGCTCTGCCATCGGTTTCCTGATCCCTAACCTGTCGATCAAGATGCCGGGGTGGTTCCGCGGCGTGCTCGTTGGCTTCCTCGTGAGCTTGCCGGAGGCGATAATCACGCGCGTGTGGGGGCCAATCCTGGGCATCGGTGTGGTGGGTGGTGCGGTCATCGGGATCATCTTGGGGCGTTGGGAGGCTCGCGAAGCAGCATCCGAGTGAGCCAGCACCTCTGGAGGGGGCTAGATTGCGAGCAGGCTGGCTAGCGTATGCAGCCGACGCCCGCTCCGCCGCCCGGGGCATCAGGGAAAGGTAGTGGCATCGAGTCGTGCGTCGTCGCTTCGGTTCTGTCACAGCAACTGCAAGGGGGGCGCTTCGCGCCGGCACCCGCCGCGCCAGCCTTTACGCTTGCGGCTGATACGCGGTCCGTTGGCTGGGCGCCTGGAGATTGTGCCAGTGAACGAGAGAATGCTACCGGCGGAGTTCGTCGAAACGCTTGATGCGCTGGAACGGTCCTATCTGCGGGAGACCGACCCGATTCGCGGGTCCGGGTTCGGTGGAGGGAAGGAGCGCTGGCGGAAGGAGCGGGAGCCGCTCCTCGACGGCGTCGCGGGCGATGGTGGCATCTTGGACGTGGGTTGCGCGAATGGCTACTTGTTGGCCTGTCTGGTGCAGTGGGGCGGCGAGCGCGGCCTGAGGCTGATACCGCACGGGGTTGACAGAAGCGCCGCGCTAGTTGAGCGTGCGAGAGAGCGGCTGCCGGCCTTCGCGGCGAACCTACACGTTGGCGACTCGTGGACGTGGCGCCCGCCGAGGCAGTATGAGTACGTGTACGCTCTCTACGACTGTGTTCCCTTGGATTACCTGGCCGATTATGTTGTCCGGCTGCTCGACGGATGTGTGGCGGAGGGCGGTCGGCTGATCGTTGGTGCCTACGGCAGCCGTTCGAGGGGATTGGAGCCGTGCGACATTGCTGGGTTCCTCGAGTCGCAGGGTCATGTGGTATCGGGGAGGAGCTCAGGAGGCTCGCCGGTGCTGACCCGGTTCGCTTGGGTCGACAAGCTGCCGCGCTCGCTGTCGGGAATGCTCCATGGAAATGGCAGACTGCGATGATCAACCACCGCGCTCGTAAGTGGCTGCTTCTGCCTGCCGGTGTCTTGGCAGTTGGGCTAGGTATTGCTGGAGCTTTCGTGCCGCTCCTGCCTACTACGCCCTTTCTGCTGCTGGCGGCCGCGTGTTTCGCTCGCAGCTCAGACAAGCACTACGAATGGCTCATGAATCACCGATGGCTGGGCGCTCATATCAGGAACTACCGGGAACACAAAGCGACCACCAAGAGGGTCAAGGTAGTCACCCTGGCGTTGCTCTGGGGGAGCATCGGCTATGCGGTCATCGTGGTCGCCGACGGCTGGGCGGTCCGGGCTCTACTGCTATCTGTCGCGGTCGGGGTGACGATACACGTGCTGAGTCTCAGGGTAGTCGCGGGAGACGTGACTCCAGAGGTAGCAGCAACTGACGACAGACGAGGTGGCCGAGCAGTCTCTGTTTCGGTTGAGAAACCGGGATTCACAGAGCGCTCCGCTGATCGAGGGCAGGCTAACTAGCGTACGCAGTCGACTAGCCTGGGTGTCACGTGGTCTGCAAGGTGGCTGCCTTCGGCAGCAGCACCCCCCGCGCCACCCTTGACGCTCGCGGGTTATGCGCGGTCCGTTAGCTGGCATTCGCAGGAGGACGCTTGAGCGATCGGGAGCGGACGCGGCCGGTGGCCCTGGAGGCCTACGACTCGATGGCGGAGGCTTACGCGGCGGAGATCGAGGAGAACCCTCGCAGCATCTACTACGAGCGTCCGGCGATGCTGGGTTTGCTTCCGGATGTTTCCGGTCGACGCATTCTGGATGCCGGGTGCGGCCCGGGAGTGGCAATGGGCTGGCTTATCGCCAGAGGAGCGGACGTCGTCGGGGTCGACGTGAGTGGCAACATGCTCAGGCTCGCGCGGCAGCGTTTGGGCGACGTAGCCGTTCTGCATGAGGCCGATCTCGAACGGCCGATGCCGTTTCTGGCGGATTCGTCGTTCGACGTAGTCCTCAGCTCCGGGACACTCGGTTACGTTCGCGACTGGTTGGCGTTGTTCCAGGAGTTCTCTCGAGTCCTGAGGAGCTCGGGTTGCGTGGTATTCTCAGTCGGTCATCCCTGTTCGGACTACACGCTCAATGACACGGATGATTACTTCTCGACCGAGTTGCGTGACTACACGTGGCGTGGGTTCGGTGCTCCCATTGTGGTGCCGTGCTATCGGCGGCCTTTCTCGCACATGATAGACCCGATAGTCCGTGCCGGTTTTTCAATCGAGCGGATGGTCGAGCCAGTTCCGACCCAGGAGTTCGCGGAGGTCAAACCAGAGGAGTATGCCCAGCTGATCAGGCGGCCGCGGGTGCTGTGCGTTCGGGCGCGGAAATCGGCGAATACCACCTGACATCCTCTAAGCCGTTGCCAGTCCTTTCTTGCGGTTCCAGCCAACGGGCTTGGGTGTCACGGGGTCTGCGAGGGGGCCGCCTTCGGCAGCAGCACAATCAACGCGACACGAACCCAAGGGGGATCATGTCTGGCAAGACGAAGGTGGGGATCATCATCTGTGATCGGTATCACCGGTGTGCGGGAGGGAAGTGCCTTCGGGCTCTGAGGAACAGGGAAGGTGCCTTCAGCATCTACAAGGACGCGGACGTTGAGCTGGTCGGCTTCACCACATGCGACGGATGCCCCGGCGGGAACGTTGAGTACGCTGGTGAGGAGATGGTGGGGAACGGCGCGGAGGTGATTCACCTGGCGACCGGACTTGTGGTGGGATACCCGCCTTGTCCGAACATCGGCGCGTTCAAGACCTTTCTGGAAGCGCGCAATGGCGTGAAGGTCGTCGTGGGGACTCATCCGATCCCTCAGAAGTACCTGGAGATGCACCGTGCGCTGGGGACCTGGGACGACACGTCCTGGGAGTCGATTCTCGAGCCAACCATGGCCGACGAGGCGACGCGCATCACCTACGACTAGCTGAATCCACAACAGGGCGAACGTGGCGGCTGGCTGGCGCCGCACACGGCTGATGTGCGGTTCGCCAGGGTGCGCCTCACGGGGAGGACGTGTGGAGCGCAAGCGCGACGCATACGAAGCGGCTACCGATGAGAGATCGCGCCGGTCCGTCGGGGAAACGGATGAACAGGAGCGACAGGTACAGGGGGTGTCTACTTGGACTCGCCGCAGGCGATGCCCTTGGGGCGCCGGTGGAAGGGGCTCCGCGCGGGAGCTTCGCGCCTCTCACTGACATGGTGGGAGAGGGGCCCGACGGCCTGCCGCGCGGTACGTGGACGGACGACACGAGTCTTGCGCTCTGCCTTGGCGAGAGCCTGGTCGAACCGGGTGGTTTCGATCCCGCGGATCAGATGCGCAGGTACCTTCGGTGGCTGGATGACGGCTACATGAGCTGCGCGTCCGCAGGATTCGTGGCCCTCTACTACTTCCGGAATCGTGAGCTGATCCAGGAGTACAGCGCTGAGAGCTCGCGTACCACCCATGGAGCGGAGGAGTGCCTGGACGCTTGCCGCCTCATGGGCGCCGTCCACACCACGGAGGGTTGAGTTCACCGTGACACGAGAGAAGCGATCAGTCGCGTTCTGGGTCGTCAGCGTGTTCCTTGTCCTGGCTGTAGCCGTGCTGCTGCTCGGGCAGACAAGTGCGCTCGTCGCCTATGACTTCGCAGTGGCGCTGGGACTGCAGGAGTCGGTAGACGATGTAGGCCCGTTCGGAGTTGAGGTCAATCGTGCGTTCGGGGCGAGCGACACGTTCGTCTACATACCGCTGATGGTGGCCGCGCTTATCGGTCTGGTCCGACGGCGTCGTTGGGCCCTGCCGATGGCCGCGGCCGCCATGGGTATCTCTGTCTACTGGGCGGTCACGATCGCAGCAATGAAGCTGTTTCTGGGTGGAGTGCCCGGCTACAGCCTGGTTCCGGGTCCTGATTACTGGGTATTCCTTGGGATCTTCATAGTCATCGGCACGTGGGGGGTGTTCTACATCGCGGTCCGAGGCGACAGGCTTATGGGCGGCGCCTAGCAGAGTGTTTGCCGCCCCGGTTCCGCGGCGCCAGGCGAGGAGATGCACCACGTGAGACAGAGGAAGCCCACGGTAGAGGAGGTCAAGGCCGCCCTCGGCAAGCACCTTCCCGACATACTCGCGCCGGATCTTGACGTCCTCTTCTGCGGTACCAATCCGGGGTTGTACTCCGCCGCCGTGGGCTGCCACTTCGCGCGGCCCGGGAACCGTTTCTGGGCCGCGCTGCACGCTTCGGGATTCACGAAGGACCTTCTGGAGCCGCACGAGCAGGACGAGATGTTGCGATACGGGTGCGGTCTGACGAATCTGGTGGAGCGTGCGACGTCCGTAGAGGCCGCGCTTTCCACCGAGGAGTTGCGCAAGGGCCGTGAGTCGCTGGAACTGAAGATCCGGCGGTACGGTCCGGCCTGGGTGGCAGTTCTGGGGATAGGGGCGTACCGTAAGGCGTTCCGTTGCTCCAAGGCTGAACTCGGTTCTCAGCAGGAGGAGCTGGCCGGGGCCCGGCTGTGGGTTCTTCCCAATCCGAGTGGTCTGAACGCGCAATACCAGCCGCCGCTCCTGGCGGAACTCTTCGGGGAGCTTCGCGAGGTCGCTCGGAGATAAGGGGAACCGGCCGGTCGCGGTCACAGGACCTGAGGCCCGGCCAAGGGAATTGGGAGGAAGCGTCGCATGGATCCAGGCTATTCCGACTTCTGGGTGGATGTTGCGGTGGCCGGCTTGTGCGGGACCTTGATCGGCGTGGAACGCCAGCCGCGTGGGCAAGCCTGCCGGCATCCGCACGAGCATCCTCATCTGTCTCGGTACTATGGTCTTCGTGCGTCTGGGTGCGGAAGGGCCTGGTTCTGACGCGGGGTAGACCGCACTGCCATTCAGCTGCATCGACCGGAAGGAGTTCCTGCATGGGATTGGCGCTGGAGCGGACCCCATGACGAGCGACCTCTCATTGCGGCGCGTCGCCGAAGATGACCTGCCGGTCTTCTTTGAGAATCAACTGGGCCCCGAAGCCAACCACATGGCCGCCTTCACGTCCAAGAACCCCGCGGACCGTGAGGCCTTCGACGCCCACTGGAGCAGGATCCTCAGCGACGAAACGGTCATCATCAGGACCATCGTGCTCGAGGGGCAGGTGGCAGGCAGCGTCCTGAGCTACGAGGAGTGCGGCAAGCCCGAGGTCAGCTACTGGATCGGTAGGGCATACTGGGGCTAGGGCGTCGCCACCCGTGCACTCGCGGACTTCCTCGCGCACGCGAACGCGACGCGTCCCATCTACGCCCGCGTCGCGAAGGATAACGTCGGTTCGATTCGCGTTCTGGAGAAGTGCGGATTCACGACCATAGACGAGGTGAAGGGATTCGCCAACGCCCGCGGCGAGGAAATTGCGGAGCTGGTTCTGGAACTGAGAGCCGGAGGATAGACGATACCCGCCGCAGGTGTGAGCAGGCGGCCGGTGAGCAGCTCGTCAGGCCCGACCCGGCGAGGCCGGACCACAGAAGAGAGGAGCCAGCATGGAAATGCTCATCGGACTTGGTGTTGTCTGCGTGATCTGGGCAGTGGTGGCGGCAATTCTCATCGCAGCCGATCTTCACAAGAGAGGCGTCAAGGTCAGCTTCGTCTGGCTCAGGCTGATGATCCTCAAATACCTGCATGAGTACTCGAAGGTCACGCGGGAGGAGACTGGTCGAGTGGGACCGCTCTTCTACCACTACGTGGTCCCGTTGAACGTAGCGCTGGTCATAGTGGTCGTGCTGGCGATTGTGTCGTGGACGTAGTCCGACTGCTCGCGAGGGAACATGATGTGCGGCGGATTCTACAACGTCTACAACGATGACAGGCGAGCCGACGCCTATGCCAAGCTCGAGTTTCCCGGTACCTACTATCTCGCGTTTCGTGACCTGCCGGCGGTCTTCGCTGAGCACGTCACGGGCAGACGAGCGCTCGATTTCGGCTGCGGCACGGGGCGTTCGAGTCGATTCCTGCGCGATCACGGATTTGAGGTGATCGGAGTCGATATCTCGCGTCCCATGCTGAACAAGGCACGGGAGCTTGATCCCGACGGCGACTATCGTCACGTGTCCGACGCTGATCTCTCGAGCATCGACGGGCGTGCGTTCGATCTCATCCTGTCTGCTTTCACCTTCGACAACATCGCGACATTGGGGGAGAGGCAATCTGCCCTCTTGTCTCTCAAGGGACTGCTTCGTGAACGCGGACGCATCGTGAGCGTTGTGTCGTCGCCCGAGATCTACGTCAACGAGTGGGCCTCCTTCAGCACAAAAGACTACCCGCAGAACCACGAGGCGAGAAGTGGTGACGTGGTTTCGATAGTGATGCTCGACGTGACCGACCGGCGTCCCATGGAGGCTGTCGTCTGTACGGACGAGGACTATCAGACGATGTTCCGCAGCACCGGTCTTGTCGAGCTTCAGGCGCTTCGCCCGCTTGCCTCGGGGAACGAGTCCATAGAGTGGAAGAGCGAGACGGAGATCGCGCCCTGGGTGGTCCATGTGCTGGGAGCCGTCGCGTGAACGGGCGCGACGGCTCGGGAACGCGGCAGTCATGAGGAGGTTGGGAATGACCTATCGCGCTCGTAGGTTGCGGTGTGTTATCTGTGGATTGGCCGTCCTGATGTTGCTGTGCTCGTGCGCTTCAGTCGGGCGCAAGTTCCCTGTGTCTCCGGTGTCTGAGATACTCATCGGAGAAACGACGGACGCGGAGATTCGCGAGATGTTCGGGGAGCCGTGGCGCGTGGGTGTCGAAGACGGGCGGCGGACCTGGACGTACGGCGACTATCGGTACCGGTTGATAGGCGAGCCCAGCACCACCGACCTGGTGGTCCGGTTCGATGAGAAGAGCGTGGTCGTGTCGTACTCCTTCAGTACCACCGAGCACGAGGAGTGAGTAGGAGAGTTCCTCTCGCCGGCACTTCGATGGATCCGTTGTTTCCTCGTGCGGAGACGTAGTCAAGTTCCGGGGCCACGCGCTCGCTCTTCACGGTGCGACGAACGAGTATCACAGGCGAGCGGAGAAGAGACTGCGCGTGTTCTCGTTGTCTGACGTATCGAACATCATCAACGTTCTTCCTGAGGAAGTGAGACTCGACCGGTTGACATATCAGTTCGTATCGGGGAAGCTCGTGATGGCAGACGGGACCGGCTTCCGGTTAGAACTGACTGAGTTCGGTTTGGAATTCTGAGGGCACTCCGGTAATCCGCTGGGGCGGCAAGGCTGAAGACCGGCCCCGTCTGACGGGCCACCGGCCGCGTGCAGGGGCGAGCACGGAGGAACAGATGGGGGCGAAAATCCTGGTGGCGTACGCATCCTGGGCGGGGACGACAGCGGATGTTGCGGCAGCCATCGCAAGCCGGCTGGGCGACGACGGAACCGCGGACGTCCGACCTGCCGGTGAAGTTGCCGACTTGAGTTCCTACAGCGGCGTGGTGTTGGGTGCGGCGATTCGTGCCGGACGTCCGCACCGCGACGCCCGGGCGTTCGTTGCGCGGCATTGTTCGCGACTTGCGCAGCTTCCCGTCGCGTGCTTCGTTGTCTGTCTGACCATGAAGGACGACACCCCCGAGAACCGTCAGAAGGCCAGGTCGTTCATTGACCCCGTGCTCAATGCGTGTCCGGACATGCATCCCGTGGACGTCGGTCTGTTTGCGGGCGCCGTGCCAGCCGGGCGAGAGGCCTTGGCGAAGCTGCCCATCATGCAGAGGATCATACTCGGTGCAATGAAGTCGACCGCCGGGGATTTTCGTGACTGGCCGACCATCGATGCCTGGGCGGACGGGCTGCGTGGTCGCCTGGTCGGTGATCAGGCGTCGGGTGTCCCGTCCGTTTTTCGACGACGTCACTTCGAGTGACCCTCAAGCGATAGGAGTGACATGCCACTCACACGATCAGCAGCCGTCGTTCGCTGGCTCGCGCGCGTCTGCGGGACGGCTCTGTTCTACCTACAGTTTCGGCAGGGCATCTACGAAGTGAACAGGTTGATCGTACAGAAGTGGGCATACGGTGAGCGCATCTTCAGCGCCGCGTTTCTTGCGATGCTGGTCGGTCTCCTTGTCGGCTGGTGGAACCACCGGTTCGCCGCGGCGCTTCTGATATCCGGCTACATCCTTACGGCCGGAGTGCCGTTCGTCAGCAGGTTCCCTCGTCCGATGATCGGTCCGGACGCCCAGGGCATCGCCGTCGCCCTGCTGCCCTTCCTCGTGGTGGGCCTGGCCTACGCCTACTCGGGCAGGAGATGGTCCACCCTTATCTAGGCGGCCTCGAGGTGTGATATGAGACGACTGATAGCGATCCTCGTCCTTCTGCTCATGCTGCCGATGCTTTCAGGGCTGCAGCCTGAGGAATCCCACCTGGGCGGACTCGGTCAACCCTTGTTGCGGCCAGGACCTCGTACTCCGTGGTATCGATCCGCCGGATGAGATTGAGGGGAGCGAGCGGGAAGCGGCGCAGGGCGACAGCGGCGGGACATCGGCGCCGGGGGTGCCGGAGTAGGGGGAAGCTGACTCAGTGAGTGGTCGCGGCGTGTCGTTGATGGGCTGTCTCCTGGCGTTCACGATAGCGCTGGGTGCTGTGGGGACGGCCCGAGCGAACGGCGATGTGGAGGCTGCCGGGAGTGCCCTGGTGCTTGCTCTGCCAGCGGTTTCGGCGGGGGCATCCCTGATTCACCGTGACAGCGACGGGTTCGTTCAGCTTGCCGGGTCGGCCGCCCTGGCGCTCGGGATCACGTACGGTCTGAAGTACGTCGTGAACGCCGAGCGCCCGAACGGGGGCGACCGCTCGCTCCCGTCCGGTCACGCGTCGCTCTCGTTCTGCTCGGCCGAGTTCCTGCGCAGGCGATACGGTTTGGCGTGGGGAGCGCCGGCCTATGCGGTCGCGGGCTTCGTCGGCTACAGCCGGGTCGATGCCCGGGAGCACTACACGGCGGACGTCATGGCCGGCGCGCTCATCGGCGCGGTCAGCGCGTGGGCGCTCACGCGGCCGTACGAGCACCTGTCCGTTGACGTGACCGTGTCCGAGGGAAGCTGCGGGCTGGTGGTCGCCTACATCTGGTGAGACGGCGAGGCGTCCGCGCCGCGCGGGGAGCGATAGGCATGGGAATCGACAGAGCATACGCGGGCGTGTGGCCACGCTTCTCCGCGCTGGTCGCGGACATCGTCCTCTTGTCGTGCGTGTTCTTTCCTGTGACTCGCATCGTCAAGGGCACGTGGGTCATGTCCGCGTCGGACCACGACTGGGCTGTGGGGCAGTTCGTGACGGACCCGCTGTGTCTGGCGTTCCTCGCAGTGATGTTCCTCTACTTCGTTCTTCTGGAAGGACTGGTCGGCTTCACGCTCGGCAAACGCCTGATGCGCCTGCGCGTCGTGACTGTCAGCGGTGGACGGCCAGGCCTGGTCAGGGCTCTGGTCCGTAACGTCCTGCGGATTGTGGACGGTCTGCCGACTCTGGGTCTTGTCGGAGCCATCTTCATCTGGACGACGCCGGATAGGGCGCGGGTCGGGGATCTGGTGGCCGGCACGAGAGTCGTGAGCGCGGGGGGAGGCTCGCAAGCAGGGTGGAGCGTGGGAGGGCGATTGAGTAAGGGCAACGGGAGTAGATCCACTGGACTTCTGGTGGCCGCGCTGCTGTGCTTCGGCGTCGCGGCTGTGTCGTTCAGCGGCGTGATTCTGCCGACGGGCGCGCAGACGGTGCGCGTCAGAACTCAGCGGTGAGGTCGTCCGTGAAGAGAGTCGTGGTGATAGGCAGCAGTTGCTCGGGCAAGACGACGTTCGCGCGTCGCGTCGCAGGCGCACTGGGAGTCCCGTACGTCGAGCTGGACGCCCTCAACTGGGGCCCGAACTGGACGGAGTGTCCCGTGGACGACCTCCGTCTGGCAGTGCGAGAGCGCGTGTCCGGTAACGGCTGGGTCGTGGACGGCAACTACAGCAAGGTGCAGGACATAGTGTGGCCTCAGGCAACAGATGCCGTCTGGCTCAACTACCCGTTCCCGCTCGTGTTCGCACGGGCTGTCAGGCGGACTCTGAGGCGGGTGTTCACGCGCGAAGAGCTTTTCGGTGGGTGCCGTGAGTCGTTCAGGACCGCGTTTCTCAGCAGGGACTCCATCCTCTGGTGGGTCATTACATCTTTCAGGGGCCGGCGCAGGCAGTACGAGAAACTGTTCGAGGCGGGGATCTTCCCTCAGGTTCGACTGACGGAGCTCGGGCACCCGGGTGAGGCGGAGATGCTGGCGCGCCGTCTGGAAGAGATGGGGGGCGGCGCTTGACCTCTCGTTTACTTGGTGACTTCCGGACTTCGGCCGTGTACCTTCGACGTAGACATCACTTTGTGCCGTCGACCTGACAGGAGGCTCAGCCATGTCGGGGTGGATACCGCAGGTGTACTACGATTTTCTGGCCCGTGTCGTTCCGGGCTCCGTGGTCCTGGTGGGAGTGTTCTACCTCAGGGAGGGGCCCGTAAGAGGCTTCAACTTCGCCCTTCGCTCGATGAGCGAGCCTGAGGGCTCACTGCTGTTCCGGTTCGGTGTCGGCCTGCTTGCCGCCTATCTTATCGGAGTCATCATCGGTGAACTTGGTGAGCTGTTGGCGGGACGTCTGCTCGAGCGACGGGACGCGGGATCCGAAGCGGGCTTCGCCAGGGAGTGCCTGGACGAGCACAACCGTGCTCTGGCGGTTCTGGGACGCGAGCCGGTTGCGGTGCTTCTCGACGATCTGCCCGACATGGATGTGATGATCGAACAGCTGACGCTGGCAGACCCGTACAGCGGCAGCCGTCTGCTGGCGCTCCTGGCCGAGAGACGACTATGCCTGGTCCTCGCGTTCGGGCTCTTCCTGCTGTTCTTTGTCAATCTGTTCGCCTACATGGGAGATTTCGTTCCCAAACGTCTCGTGGTGGAAGGGCTGTTTCTTCTCTCGCTGCTCGTGTTCTGGCGCAGGTCCACCAGACTGCACGAGCGCGTCGTGCGGCAGACCTGTCTGGGATGGTTGATGAGAGTCTCCTGAAGCGGGCCGTGGCAGGAGTCGGATCTCGGAAGTCGATGAGTTCGATGCAGCGGGTCGGCGACCGAGGTGGCGTCGGCCCGCCGCTTGTCGAGTGGGAACGGGGAAGAGCGGGAGCGTCAGGCCGCATCCCTCGCGCCGGTGTGCAGGGAACGAGTGACAAGGTGAGACCGGAGGCCGGCAGTGAAGGATAAGCCTCTCAGGTTCATCAGCGAGAGAGTTGAACCCCTGTTCGCCGACGAAAAGGGATTCGAGAAGCGTCCGCTGTGCTTGCGGGGATTCGTGTGGCACGGACAAACATATCAGATCGACGAGTGTCTCAGCGAGTGGCGCGACTATGCGCGGCGCGGGAAGATGGCGCACAACATGCGCCCCTCTCACCTCGTGTCGGCGGAGAAGCGAGGGTCGCGCGGCGTGGGTCGCCACTACTTCCGAGTGCGCACGAACGACGGACGAGTGTTTGACCTCTACTACGACCGCGCTCCGAGGGACACGGCAGATCGGAAGGGCAGCTGGCACCTGTTCAGGGAGATGGAGCCCGGCGCGGGACCGGGTGGCGGAGCGCGGGCCGCCGGCGGGGAGGAACGGCCGTGAGCGAACGGGTGGAGAAGCGGGAGTTCGTGAGAAGAGTCCGGGAGTCGTGGGAGAGCTGGGAACGCCAGGTCGCTCGCTGTCCGGTTGGGCGGATGGAACTGCCCGGCTTCTACAGAGAACGCTCGCTTCGTGATGTCATCATGCACATCACGTGGTACGAGCGCCAGATGGTTGGCATTCTGGAGTCGAGAAGCTTCGAAGGTTCGCCGCTCTGGGAGTTGCCGACGGACGAGCGGAACGGCATCATCTACGGGGAGAATGAGAACAGGGCGCTCGACGATGTGCGTGGCGAGTCGACGCGTGTGCATGCGCGGATGATGGAGCTCATGGATGGTCTGGCGGACGATGAACTGAATGACCCCGCGTCGTTTCCCGGCATGCCGGCCGAATGGGCGCCCTGGGACGTGATAGCGAGCAACACGTACGAGCACTACGACGGGCACGCCGAGAGCATGGAGACCTGGCTCGAGCCCCAGGCAGAAACCCCCTCGGGCGCCTCCGCTGCGGACAGCGGCCGTTCTGGGAACGAACCGGGTCTCAAGGAACTCATCACGGGGACGGTGCGGTCCGTGGTCGCGGACGGCCGCACAGTCACCGCGTATCGACCGCCGCTCGTG
Organism: Candidatus Eiseniibacteriota bacterium; assembly: GCA_043819135.1. GTDB lineage: Bacteria > Joyebacterota > Joyebacteria > Joyebacterales > Joyebacteraceae > JALGZG01. The sequence continues at coordinate 20,107 of JBDRFG010000079.1, forward strand.
GGTTTCGCTGACGCCACCGACCCGCGCTTCGGTGATCTGAGCGGGCACGTGGGCTCCTGCGAGATGCTGCCGGAGGACCTTCTCCCGGGAGCCCGGACGGTCGTGTCGTTCTTCCTGCCGTTCGGCGAAGAGGTGGTCGAGGCGAACAGGCAGAGGAAGTCACGCGTGGCATCCGAGTGGGCCGTCGCCTACATCGAGACGAACGCGCTCATCGGCCGCGTCTGCGGCGCTCTTGCGGAAGTGCTTGGCGAACACGGTTTTCGCGCTGCTGCGGAGCCGGCCACGGGCAAGTTCGACCGGAAGACTCTCAAGAGCTGCTGGTCCCACAAGAGCGCCGCCGTCATCGCGGGGCTCGGGACCTTCGGCCTCCACCACATGGTAATCACAGAGGCGGGGTGCGCGGGGAGGCTCGGAAGCCTGGTCACGGACGCCGCCATCTCACCAGAGCCTCGCTCGGTCCGCCAGTACTGCGCTCACCTCCGCGGGGAGACGTGCCAGGACTGCGTCGCCCGCTGTCCCATCGGCGCCCTCAACGGCGAGGGTGCCATCGACACGGCGATCTGCTGGGTCCGCTGCACGGCCGTTGCGGACAGGATAGGTGGTGACGAGCGCGCAGAAGTGTGCGGCAAGTGCGCGGTGGGGCCGTGCGCGATGGAGTCGCCGCGGTCGAGAGACTGAAGTGGGTGGGGGGCACGACGTGATCGTCATCCGAGAAGCCGCCACCGGCGACGACCTGGTGCTTGTTCGAGCGCTCTTCCGGGAGTACGCGGACTCGCTTGGTTTCGAACTGGACTTCCAGAACTTCGCGGAGGAACTCGCTGGTCTTCCCGGCGATTACGAGCGTCCTTCCGGATGTGTGTTGCTTGCAGAGGTCCGCGGCGAGTGCGCGGGGTGCGTCGCGCTCCGACCCTTCGCGGGCGACGTATGTGAAATGAAGCGGCTCTACGTGCGGAGCGCGTTCCGCGGGCGTGGCATCGGTCGGACGCTCGCGGAGGCGGTCATCGCCCGAGCGAAGCGGGCCGCCTACGCGAGCATGCGCCTCGACACGATATCGACCATGTCGGCGGCGAACTCCCTCTACCGATCCCTCGGTTTTCTTGAGATCCCTCAGTACAGATCCAACCCGGTCGCAGGCGCCCTGTACTTCGAATTGGCTCTTGCTGAAGCCCCGGGAGACAGCCAGTGAAAGAGCGGATTCGTTCGAACGGAAGCTACCAAGAGCAAACCTTCGAGGGCATCGATTCCGCCGATGTTACGATCGGCAGGGCGGAGTTCCGGGACTGCCGGTTCTACAAGTGCAGATTCCCAGAGACGATCTTCAACACGTGCACCTTCGATGCGTGCGTCTTTCGGGAATGTGACCTCGGTCTCGCGAAGCTGCCACACTGCTCCTTCTCAGGCACGGTCTTCGAGGGATGCAAGCTCATCGGCATTAACTGGACCGAGGCGCGCTGGGCCGCGACCAGGCTCTGGGATCCCGTTACCTTCAGGAAGTGCGTGCTGGACCACTCGACCTTCCTCGGTCTGAGCCTCAAGGCCATCAGTCTCACGGATTGCATGGCGAAGGAAGTTGACTTCCGCGAGGTCGACCTGTCGGAAGCCGACTTCGCCGGCACGGACCTGACCGGGAGCCTGTTCTCGGGCACGAATCTGACGGGGGCCTCCTTCGACGGAGCGTACAACTACAGCATAGACCCGCGCATCAACACTCTGAAGGGCGCGAAGTTCGCGCTGCCGGAGGCCATGTCGCTCCTGGCCGGACTCGAGATCGAGTTGACGGGATGGGGTGAGTGAGGAGGGATTTCTCGAGAGACGGAGCCTCGGTTTGGGGGTTGTGGTTGGCACCCTCACCGTCTATCGTAGCGTTTGAGCGCTTGTGGGGCGGCTTTGCTCACTAGCTTGCAGCGGTCCGCCGATCGCTGCAAGGCCTTGGGAAGTTGTGCACAGGCTGAGGTAGACGCGAGGATAAGGTGGGGAAGGAGCGGCTTTGACTGCAATGCCGCGAACGGGAACGGTCTTCTTCACGAGCGTCGGCTCCGCGCAGCAGCTGCCGCGCGCGAAGCTGCTAATCGAGAGCATCCACGCACACGGCGGCGAGCTGGCCCGGTGTCCCGTGTGGGTGCTCGAGCAGGATCCGGTCGGGGCGCCGTGTGGTGGCCTGGCGGGAGCGGGTGTGCAGGTGTTCCCCGTATCGGCCGCGGACTCGCTCGGTGGATATCTCTTCGCCGGAAAGGTCTCGGCCTGCGCTCGGGCAGAGGAACTGGCCGCGGACTCCGTCGGCTCGCTCGTCTGGCTCATTCCGGAGTGCCTGATACTGAAGCCCCCGGTGCTGCTTGAGCTGTCCGATTCGATCATTGCCGCGGTGAGGCCCGTCCACATCCGGAACGTGGGGCTGCCGGCGGGATCCACGCCGGACGCTTTCTGGAGGGGCATCTTCGACGCGGTCGGCGAACCCGATCCTTCCTTCACGGTCGAGTCGTTCGTCGAGTCAGAGCACATCCGGCCTTACTTCAACTCCGCGGCCTTCTCCGTTCGCCCGGCCGCCGGACTGATGCGCCGATGGCTGGAGTTGTTCGAGGGCATGGTGAACAACGCGGCATTTCGGGCAGCCGCCTGCGGTGACGAGTGGCATCGCATCTTCCTTCACCAGGCGATCCTCAGTACCCTCCTTGCAACGTCCGTCGACAGGACCGGTATCAGGGAGCTTCCGCCGGACTACGGTTATCCCTACAATCTTCACGGCTCGGTGCCCCGGGAGAGGCGCGCTCAGGCACTGGACGATCTCGTCTGCGCCGTCTACGAGCAGCGCACCGTGGACCCGGCATCGGTCACCGACATCGAGATACGTGAGCCGTTGCGCTCGTGGCTCGGTGTGAAGGTTGGGGAGGCCGAGGGGCGCACGTCGCGCGAGGGTGGTTGGGAGGGTAGTTCATGAACCGTTCCCGGAGCGGGAGGAGGAGCAGCATGCCCGACGGCGCCCGAACATCCGGACTGACCCCGAGGAGCGTCACCTGGTCCGGGATAGTCGTGAACGTGGTGCTGTCACTGGCGAAGGTCGGCGTAGGCCTCACCCTTCGCAGCAACGCCCTTCTGGCCGATGGGTTGCATAGCGTATCCGATCTCGTCACGGACTCGGCGGTGCTCGTGGGCCTGCGGATCTCCTCAAGGCCTGCGGATGAGGACCACCATTACGGTCATCGCCGCGTGACGACGCTCGTGACGTTGTTCGTCGGCGCCGCGCTGCTGGCAACGGCGGGGTGGATAGTCTACAATGCCATCGTCACTTACGGAGAAGCTCACGGGCGGGCTATGGGCACGCTGCCCTTCTGGGTCGCCCTCCTGTCTATCGCGCCCAAGGAACTGCTCTACCGCCTGACGATCAGGGTGGGACGGGACGCGGGCGACACATCGGTAATCGCCAACGCGTGGCATCACCGTTCGGACGCGTTCACGTCGATAGCCGCCGCGGCCGGACTTGCGGGCGTCGCGTTCGGCGGACCCGAGATGGCCTTTCTCGACCATCTGACGGCGGTCGTCCTGTCCGCGTTCCTCGCCGTGACCGCGTTCCGGTTCATCAGTGAGAGCGTGTCGGAGCTGATCGATGTTGCCCCCGATGCGGCCGTCATGGAGCGCATAGACCGGACCGTGAGCGAGACCCCGGGAGTCGTGGAGCATCATCAGCTGCGACTCCGCAAGATGGCCGGTTCGGTGCTGCTGGACGTTCACGTTCACGTGGACCCGGAGTTGAGCGTCGTCGATGGGCACGACATCGCGAGCGAGGTCCAGGAGCGGCTTCTAGGCTGCGGCTGCAACGTGGTCGAGGCGGTAGTACACGTTGAACCGGCCGAGGACGGCCCGGGCGAACTACCCGGCTGAGCGGGACCGCCCGGCTGAGCGGACCAACCAGGCTGAGCGCGCCGACGCCGTTGCGGTCGGCTCGATAATGGCCCGCGTGGCTATCTCAACCGATGTCCACGGTTCGAAGGTCGTGGCCGTGGTCGCGCACCACGACTGCGCAGGGAATCCCGCCGACGAGGCGACCCAGCGCGGCCAGCTCACCAGGGCGCTGGACTTCTTGTCGCAGCGCGTTCCCGGCGTCCTGGTGCTGGGGCTCTGGGTGGACAGCGAGCGGTCTGTCTTCGAGGCCGAGCGGCGAGAGCCGTCCGCGGCGGCATAGAGGAGGGTTCTGACGGATGCACAGGCGTCGTGACGGGGGACCTCTGCGAACCAGGATAGTAGCCACGCTCGGTGGGCTCGCACATGAGATGTACGACCCGTCGGGTAGCAGGACAGCGGCGTTCGCGTCCAGTGGCTCCGACTGGGAAGAGTTCCTCGAGTGGTTCCGGGACGGTGAGGACTACCTCATCGACGTTCTCAGGATGAACATGTCCTTCTACGAGCCCGCTCCGGACGGCGCGCCCGATCCCGAGTGCAAGGAACTCAAGATACTCGACTGGCTCATGGCCAACCGTCAGACGCTCGAGGGCGTGGCCGTTCTTGGCGACCTGCCGGGACCGAAGCTCAGACTGATGGGCGTGGGCAGCGTCGCGTCCCATCGCGCGGGTGACCGGGTCACGTTGAAACTGGCCGGTGACTGCTCGACTCCGACCATATGCGTCTACGGCCGGCCCGTTGCGGAGGAGGACGGCGGCATCACTGAGAGGCTTGTTTCCTACCGCGATCGAGAGGAGCGCCCTCTTGTGTCGATAGGCGACGGAACGGCCACGCTCAGGCTCATTGACGTGACGGACGACGCGATCGTGTGCGAGGCCGTGGAGGACGGGCGTCTTGCCGAGCGCAAGGGCGTCACCTTCAAGGGACTGTCTCTCGATCTCAGCACGTTTCGGGAGGACGACGAGCAGGCGGTGGACTTCCTCCTCGAGCACGGCATCGACTGGGACGAACACCCGTGGGAGAGCGGGAGCGCCGGCGGTTTCCTGGCGTTCATTGCTGTGTCGTTCGTTCGGAGCGCCGAGGACGTGGAACGGGCGAGGCGCTACGTGGAGAACCGCGTGACCGAACGACTGCGGCCGAGGTTCGGGCACCTCGGAGAGGACGCGCTCAGGCTCGAGGCGCGGAACTTCGCGCCCGCGATCATCGCCAAGATAGAGACGAAGGAGGCGACGGAGGACATAGAGCGCATTCTGGACGTGGCGGACGGCGCCATGGTCGCGCGCGGAGATCTCGCGCTGCAGATCGGGCCCCACAATGTCCCCGGTTTCCAGAAGAGGCTCATCCGGCTCTGCAATCTGAGAGGGAAGCCTGTTATCACAGCCACGCAGATGCTGATATCGATGGTCGACGAGCCCGAACCGACCCGAGCCGAAGCCAGCGACGTGTTCAACGCCATCCTCGACGGGACCGACGCCGTAATGCTCTCCGATGAGACCGCCTCAGGGAAGTACCCCTTCCAGGCAGTGCGAACCATGATAGACATCGCCGAGGCCGCGGAGGAACATCTGGAGGGCACGGGGCGGTTCGGGCCGGTGGAGGACGCCGAGAGGCGACGCGTGGTCGAACGACGCACGCACGATCTCGTGCTCGACTCGGAGGCCGAGATACCCAGGATGAAGGCGAGGCTCAAGGCGGCGCTCGAGCGTGCGAGCGAAGAGGGCGACAGCTGGCTCGCCGACATGTACGGCGAGAAGCTGGAGAGGTGCCGCGCCCAGAAGATAACGGACGAAATATCGTCGGCCGCGTGTGCGTTCTCCGCAAGCGGGGACGACTACCGTGCGATAGTCGCGCCCACCACTTCCGGCCGCACGGTAAGGATGATCGCGCGGTTTCGCCCGAACGTCGTTATCCTCGGTTGCGCCCACGATTCTCTCAATCAGAAGAAGCTGTTGATGAGCCTCGGTGTCTGCCCGATCAACAGCGGTAGGATGGGTGACGGTCCGGGCGGGCTTCTCGGCGACACCGAGAGCGTCTTCCGCACATGCAGCGCCATTCTCAAGAGCAGGGGCATGCTCGAGCCGGGGGCCCTCGTGGTCTGGACGGCCGGGAGTTCGCTGTTCGTGCCGGGCACGACGAACCTCATCAAGATACGGAGGGTCGAGTAATTGCTGGAGCTACTTATCGGTGCGTGTCTCGTGACCTTGCTGATAGCCGTCGTGCTTCTCGTGCTGCTGCTGCGCCGGCCGATTGCCGGGTCCGATTCGGGCGTGGAACGGGCGGTGCGTGAAGAGCTGAGGGCCGCGAGGGAGGAATCGGGTGGAGTCGGACGGGAACTGCGCGAGGAGCTGACGAAGTCGCAGCAGTCGGGGGCCGAGGTCGTGGTGCAGACCATAGGCCAAATGGGGTCGAGCCAGCGCGAGGCCATGGAGGCCGTGACGAAGGAGATCAAGGAACTCTCCGGGTCGAACGAGGCGCGGCTCGAGCAGCTGCGAGGAACGCTCGACGTCAAGCTCGACCAGCTGCGGGAGAGCAACGACGCCAAGCTCGAGGAGATGCGCCGCACCGTCGACGAGAAGCTGCACGACACCCTGGAGAAGCGACTCGGAGAGTCGTTCAAACTGGTGAGCGCCCAGCTTGAAGCAGTCCAGAGCGGACTGGGGGAGATGCGCAGTCTCGCGACGGGGGTCGGCGACCTCAAGAAGGTCCTCTCGAACGTGAAGACACGCGGGACTCTGGGAGAGGTCCAGCTCGGGGCGATCCTGGAGGACATCCTCACCGTAGGCCAGTACGACACGAACGTCCAGACGAAGCCGGACTCTCGCGAGAACGTGGAGTACGCCGTGAGGTTGCCCGGGCCCGACGACGAACCCGACCGGCAGGTCTGGCTGCCCATCGACTCCAAGTTCCCGCAGGAGGACTACCAGCGCCTGGTGGACGCGTCGGAGGAGGGCGATGCCGATGCCGTCAAGGTCTCTACCGCGAGCCTGGTGCGCTCGGTGAAGAACTGCGCGAAGGACATCTCCGAGAAGTACGTGAGCCCGCCCGATACCACGGACTTCGCGATCATGTTCCTCCCGACGGAAGGACTCTACGCGGAGGTCCTGCGCCAGCCGGGGCTGCTGGATGAGCTCATGCGGGTGAACCGCGTGGTGGTCGCGGGGCCGACAACTCTCGCGGCGATACTCTCCAGCCTGCGGATGGGCTTCAGGACGCTTGCGATCGAGAAGCGCTCGAGCGAGGTGTGGCAGGTCCTGGCCGCCGTCAAGACCGAGTTCGGGAGGTTCGGCGCCGTGCTCGACAAGCTCGAGAAACAGCTCGGAACCGCCAGCAAGACGGTGAGCGAGACCGGCAGGAGAACGCGCGCCATCGCACGGAAGCTCCGCGACGTCGAGGAGCTGCCGGAGTCGTCGTCGTCCGAGCTCTTGAGGCTCGAGTCTGACGCCGTCGACGAAGCGGAGCTTGAGGATGAAGACGCGTAGGTCGCACGGGACGGATCGCCGCGCCGGGGACCGAGAGAGATGACCGACCCGGGGGAAGACAGACGAAATGGGCAAGACGGACGCGCGTGGACACGACCCGCAGCCCGGTGAGAAGCGGGGCAACGGAGCTCTTCGCAAGGAGCTCGGCCTGATGGCCATATTCTGTATCGCCTCGGGGGCAATGATCAGCTCCGGGCTGTTCGTGCTGCCCGGCATCGCCTTCGCTGAAACCGGCCCATCGGTCGTTCTGGCGTACCTGCTGGCCGGCGTGCTGGTCATTCCGGCGCTCTTCAGCAAGGCCGAGCTCGCCACCGCGATGCCCAAGGCCGGCGGCGACTACTTTTTCATAGAACGAAGCATGGGCGGCGCCTTCGGCACCATAGGCGGCATGGCCACGTGGCTGTCGCTGACCCTCAAGACGGCCTTCGCGCTCGTCGGCATGGGCTCCTTCGCAGTGCTTCTGTTTCCGGGCACCACGGTGCTGGAGATCAAGGTGCTGGCCATCGGGCTCTGCATCGTCTTCATGTTCATCAATCTCGTGGGCGCCAGACACGCAGGCAGACTTCAGTCTGTGCTGGTCATGGCCCTGTTCGCTGCGCTGGCCTACTTCGTTGCGCGGGGGTTGCCCCACGTCGAGGCGGCCAGGTTCGAGCCCTTCATGCCGAAGGGCTCCGGTGCGCTGTTCGCAACGGCGGGTCTTGTGTTCGTCTCCTACGGCGGTCTGACCAAGGCCGCGAGCGTCGCCGAGGAGGCGAGGAACCCCGGGCGCGACATTCCGCTCGGCATGATCCTCGCCTTCGTCATCGTCACGGCGTTCTACGCGCTCGCCACGTTCACTACAGTCGGGACCCTGGACGGTCCCACGCTCGCGGCAACGCGCACGCCGCTCTCGACGGCTGCGGGGGCGTTCATGGGCACACCAGGGCTGATCATCATGGCGGTCGCCGCCATGGCCGCGTTCATAACGACGGGGAACGCGGGGATACTCTCCGCGTCACGGACGCCGATGGCGATGAGCAAGGACGGTCTCCTGCCGGGCTTCCTGGCCAGAGTGAACCGGCGGTTCGGCACGCCCCACTACGGCATCCTCGCGACGGGCCTCATCATGATCGCTGCGATCGCCTTCCTTGACCTCGTGACTCTGGTCAAGGTTGCGTCGACCATGAAGATATTGCTGTTTCTGATGGTCAATCTGGCAGTCATCGTCATGCGGGAGAGCCGCATCCAGCACTACAGGCCGACCTTCCGCTCCCCGTTCTACCCGTGGGTGCAGGGCGCCGGCATCATTCTCTACGGTTTCCTCGTGTTCGAGATGGGCACCATTCCTCTGGTGCTCACCGCGGTCTTCTTCGGGGGCAGCCTGCTCTGGTACTTCGCGTATGTGGGAATCCACAAGAAGCGAGACTCGGCACTGATACAGGTCGTGCGCCGCGTCACCGACAGCGACCTCGTGACCTCCGTCCCCGGTCTGGAGAGCGAGCTCCGGGAGATCCTCAAGGAGCGCGACGACATCATCGAGGACCGGTTCGATTGCATGATCCATGAGTGCACGATCCTCGATCGTGAGGAACCGGAGTCGGTCTGGGACTTTTTCCGCGGCATAGCGGGCACGCTCGCCGGCGAACTCGGTATGACCGAGGACCGCGTTTACGACCTGCTCGTCGAGCGTGAGAACGAGTCGACCACCGCACTGAGAGCCGGACTCGCGATGCCACACATCGTCGTGGAGGGAACGGGCGTCTTCCGGTTGCTGCTCGCCCGTTCGAGGCAGGGCATCGAGTTCGGCGAGGGTGTGCCGCCCGTGCACGCGGTGTTCGTGCTGATGGGTTCGGCCGACGAGCGCAACTACCACCTCAGGGCGCTCATGCACGTCGCGCAGATCACGCAGGAACCGGGATTCGACGCCAGGTGGATGGCGGCAACGGGTCCGGAGCAGCTTCGCAACACCGTTCTTCTGGGAGAACGCAGGCGCGACGTCGGGGAGCGGAGCCGGTAGGCTCTTCGGGCGTCCGCTGAACGCCACGGCCCGGACAATGAGGAGGGGCTCTTGGAGGGCAAGGAGATAGTCGTCTATACGATGACGGGATGTGCTCACTGCGCCGGGGTCAAGGCCTACCTGAACGAGAAGGGCATCGAGTTCACTGAGCGAAACGTCCTCGAGGACGAGCAGGCGATGGCAGACTTCAAGGAACTGGGATTCAGGGGCACTCCGGTGACGCTCGTCGGAGAAGAGGCGATCGTAGGATTCGACAGAAAGAGACTCGAGGAGTTGCTCCCCGATTCAGACGCGGGAGAATCGTAGGCCACGAATGGACGGCGCGCGTCAAAGGCGCCGGGGAGGTCCTCGTGAGGGTGAGGACGGCGCGGGCCGCGGATCTCGCAGCCATGAACGAGATCTACAATCATGAGGTGGCGAGCGGCACGAGCACCTTCGACACTGAGCCGCGAAACGGTGAGCGTGGGCGAGAGTGGTTCGATTCCCACGGGGACGACGCGTATCCGATCCTGGTCGCCGAAA
>JBDRFG010000080.1:0-20388 GCA_043819135.1 Candidatus Eiseniibacteriota bacterium
TCATCGGCTTTGAGAGGCCTTGGTCTCTCACGGGCACATCCCCCTTTCCATCGCGAGTGGGTAGGACTATGGATGTGCCCACTTTCTATCCTCCTCAACAACCTCTCAACCCCTTTCTACACACTGACTGATACACCACCCCGAGCCTGCCCGCCATTGAAGCGTCCCCTCCAACATCGTAGAATAGAGGATGTCTTACCCCACTGTGGCAGCGACCGGAGAACACCCGGATGGCACGAGATCACATTCACTACATCGACGGTCCCTGCCTGATCTCCGCTCTCATCAGCGGAGCCGAGCTCGTGGCCTCGAAGCGTCTTCACCTGAACGACATCAATGTCTTCCCCGTTCCTGACGGAGACACCGGTAACAACCTCACGATGACTCTCAAGGCCGCCACGGACGCGGTGCGCGGTCTCGGAGACGCGTCGCTCGGCGAGGTATCCGAGGCGCTGTCCCGCGCGATCCTGATTGGGGCGCGAGGGAACGCGGGCATCATTCTGGCGCAGTTCATACGTGGCTTCGCGCGTGAGGTCCAGGGCCTGGACAAGCTCTACCCCAGGGGCTTCGCTGAGGCCCTGGAGAGTTCGGTAAGGGGCGCTTACGACGCGATGGCCGAACCCACCGAGGGCACGGTCCTGACGGTGGTCAGGGAATCGGTCGCAGAGGTCTCGCGTCTGGTTGCGGACGGCGAGGAGGACTTCGTGCCGCTTCTCGAGGCGATGCACCGGGCCGCGGCAGAGAGCCTCGCACGGACGCCCGAGCTCCTGCCGGTCCTGAAGGAAGCGGGCGTAGTGGACGCCGGAGGGGAGGGTTTCGTAGACCTGCTCGAGGGCGTGCTCAAGCTGGTCAGGGGGGAGAAGGTCGAGTCGGTCCTCGACTCCGTTGGCTCTGATGGACCGGGCGTCGCGCTCGGCCTGAAGGAGCACGACCTCAAGTACCGCTACTGCACTGAGGTCCTGCTCGAGGGCCCGCGGGCCGACGTTGTGGACGTCAAGGTCAAGCTGGCCGGCATGGGCGGCTCGCTCGTGGTGGTTGGCTCACCGGGGCTTGTCAGGGTGCACATCCATACGAACTCCCCCGACGCCGTGTTCGACGCGGTCGCGGGGTTCGGAGACCTCTTCGGCAAGAAGGTCGACGACATGAGGGAACAACACCGCGAGTTCATCCGCGGCGCTGTGGAGAGCGACGCCGACTCGAGCCGTGGGGCTGGTGACGAGCCCGGAATCGCCCCGTCCGACGGGCGCAGGGGGACGTCGCGCGACCGCCGCCGCCGCAGGGTGCGGATAGTCACCGATTCGTCCGCCGACCTGCCGGAGGACGTCGCCGCCGACCTCGGGATCACGGTCGTGCCGCTGACCATCAATTTCGAGGACGCCAGCCTCAGGTGCGGCGTCGACATGAAGAACGACCAGTTCTACGAGAAGCTCGAGAGCTCACGGACGCTTCCCACAACCTCGCAGCCGACACCGCACGACTTCCTGCAGACCTACGAGGAGCTGAGCTGGGAGACGAGGGACATCCTCTCCATCCACCTGTCGTCCTCGATGAGCGGCACGACTCAGTCGGCACGGACGGCGGCCGCCACTGTCAGCGGCGTGGATGTGGAGATAGTCGACTCGCGCGTCGTCTCCGCCCCGCTGGGGATGATGGTCATCGAGGCCGCCAGGGCTGCGGAGCGGGGCGCGGACATCGCGGAGCTCAAGATGCTGGTGTCGAACCTCAGCGTCAGAGCGCGGGTGTTCTTCACCGTGGCGGATCTCGGCTACCTGGTCCGCGGAGGCAGAATCGGCCTCGCCAGGGCGCTTCTTGGTAAGCTGGCGGGCATCACGCCCATTCTGACCATCGAGGACGGGATGGTCGCGCCGGCGGGGAAGGCGCGCGGAGACAAGGCCGTGTTGAAGGCGCTCGTCGACCTCGCGCGGCCGGAACTCGACGGGGGATCGGGGGGCGTGCTCGGTGTGCTCCACGCACGCCGCCCGGAGGCGGCCGCCGCCGCACGCGAGGCGTTCAGCGACGCCTTCGGTTTCGATGAGTCCTACGTGTTCGAGCTGGGCGGTATCGTCGGCACTCACACCGGTCCGGGTGCGTGGGGAGTGAGCTACTTCCGGCGCAGGCCCGCCCGCTGATCCCGCCGCATCATCTTCGCAGGGATCTTCTCAAGATCAGGGAGCGCAACGAAACCCGCCCGACGCGTCAGCGCCGGGCGGGTGATGATATCCGTTCAACGTGCTACTGCGTCGCGCTACTTCCTGCGTCTGCGGAGAACGGCGACCGAACCGAGGAGGCCGCTGCCGAGCAGCATGAGTGTTGCGGGCTCGGGGACCGGAGGAGTGGTCGAATCGGGCGCAAGAATGTGGTAGTCGACCGATCCGTCCCGCGCCGCGTCCAACGGGTCCACGTCACCCGCTGTGAACCCTTTGTTCCACGCCGTGTTCACTCCGTACCCGCCCGCCACGCCGTCCTTGGCGAAGAAATCCTTCCAAACCGGGACGCGCCAGCTGTCGAACTCGATCTGCGTGACGTTGCCGGAAGCTTCGTCGAACTTGATGCCGTAGACGTCCTCGGGCATGTTCGGATTCGGCTGATCGAGGCCCGTTGCCGGGTGCCAGCCGATTTCCATTTTGGTGAAGTCTCCGCTCTCGTTGAAGATGTCATTGCTTGTGAAGTTGTGGGAGACCTCGAGGATGAAATGACTAGTCGCGCCGTCCGGATGTCCGAACACGTACGAGTAGTGCCAAGAGTTGTTCGCGTTCTGCGTGACCACCCATTCGAAGAGTGTCGGCCCCGTCACGAGCCAGTTCCCTGTTCCCTGAATGCCGCCGTCGGTGCTCAGCAGGCTCCCGAAATAGGCCGCGGACACAGACGGGATCGCCAGCATCGCCACGAGCAGAAGTGCTCCAAACAGTCTCGGTGCTCTCATGGTCGTTTCCCCCATGCGCTCAATGACGCTTGAGTACAGTTCCTCAGAGGTTCCGTTTGTATGCTCCCATTATACCATGTCTGGCGAATCTGTCAAGGCTGAATCCGGGCTCCATTTACGCCCCGCAACCCCACAACGCGGTCAACGCTCCTTGTCTCTCCCAGCAGCCCCACCTGTTCAAGTGCTCCTGACTGAGCCGGTTTCTTCTGGAGATGTGCGCAGCTGAGCGGCCGGCCCCCGCTCGCGGACGGGTCGGCCATGCGGGTTCTTCCTCCGGCATTCGCCCCGCGGGCGAGCAGCCCTCGGGTGGCGCGTGGCCGTACGACTGGACGCCGCGTCGTCCCTTCTGTTATCCTCGGCATTCGGAAAGAGAGGGACACAACGTGATTCTCGACAAGAAGATACGCGTCTTCCTTGCGACGGCCGAGGCCGGCAGCTTCAGCCGTGCCGCCAGACAGTTGTCGCTGAGCCAGTCGGTCGTGAGCTTCCACGTCAAGGCTCTCGAGCAGGAACTCGGCGTGTCGTTGTTTCGTCGGCAGGGCAGGAGCATCTCGCTCACCACAGAGGGAAGACTGTTGTTCGACGAGGTGTACAAGCTGGCCCGGGAGGCTCGACGCATTGAGAACGTTTTCTCGGCGCAGTCCGAGGAGATCGCGCAGCGCATCTACATCGCCGGCGACGCGCTGACGTGTGCCTTCACACTTCCATGGACTCTCGCGGCCTTCCGCGAAGAGTATCCGGACGTGCTGTTCACGTACGAGCATCTGGATGAGGGAGAACTCATCAGCAGGCTGGTGTCAGGCGAACTCGACGTTGCGCTGGCCGGCCACCAGGTTCAGCACCGGAAGCTGACGGCGACACCCTGTTTCCAGGACAAGATAGTGCTCGTCGGCCCGTCCAAGAGCGCGCCCGACAGCGTTACTATCGACGAGTTGAAGGAGACCGCACTACTCTGGGCCACGAGCGACCGCGGGCTGGAGCTCTTGCTCAGCAAGGACCTTCCGGAGGCCGGACTTGCCCTGAAGGACCTGAACGTCTTCATGGAGGTGGACGACCTCCCCATACTCAAGACGTTCGTGCGGGCGGGGGTTGGAATGGCCTTCCTGCCGTTCCTGACCGTCTCGGATGAGGTGCGCTTCGGCTTCCTCAAGGTCGTCGACGTTCCGGGTCTTGAACTTGAGCGCACCAACTACCTTGTTCATCGCAGGGAGAAGACCCCCAGGCACGTGGTCCGGGCCCTGGTCGACTTCGTCGAGAACCGCGACTGGCAGGCCGTTCTGGACGCCCAGGGGCGGGGAGAGCAGTAGCCCCACCCGCTGTGGCCCACCGCAGCTCTCCGATCGCCGTCGCGGTGGTCATTCTCGCACCGATAGTGGCGTCTCATCGGTGCCACCGAGCCGGACCCACTGGAGCTACCCCGAGGAGGTGACCGTTGATGAAGAGACTGCTCATCATCGCTCTGGCCGTCATCGCGCTCTGCGTACTGCTGGCTGGTTCGTCCTTCGTGGACGAGACCGGGAAGGACGGGGCCAGGAAGGACGAGACTGGTAACGAAGAGACCGGGACGGCCGCGACACCCGTCGGGCAGAAGGTCTTCACAGAGGCCAAGTGCCAGATGTGCCACACGGTCTACTCGTCAGGCATAGGCGAGCCCCCCGCCGAGGATGCAAAGGCAGAGGACGATGTGGCAGGACATCCGGACCTTTCCACGACCGGTGTTGGCCGGACGGCGGAGTGGATGTCCCTCTTCATGCAGAAGAAAGAGCCCCTGAACGACAAGAAGCACGTGTTGAGCTTCAACGGCAGCGACGAAGACCTCGCCACGCTCGTGAACTGGCTCCTCACGCTCAAGCCGGCCGAGGTCGCCGCGCCCGAGGCCGAGAAGGCAGAGGGCGCCGAGCCAGAGAAAGGTCGGTAGACACGCATGAGCGCTACCATTCTGGCAGTCCTCGCGGTCGTCACCATCGTGCTCCTGGTCGTCCTGACCAGGTTCCTGAAGACCCCCTCCACCGGTGCGGCCAGGGCATTCTCGCTGATCGCCATGGTGGCACTCCCTGCCCTGTGGCTCCTGGGCATGCTCGCGTACGCCGACTCGGAGATGAGGACGGTCAGCTTCTGCACGAGTTGCCACGAGATGGACGCCTACGGCACCAGCATGGAGATCGAGGGCGACGGGTCCCTCGCGGCCGCGCACTACCGCAACGGTTACGTCGACAGGACGAAGGCCTGCTACACGTGCCACACGAACCCGGGGTTTGCCGGCTACGTCGACGCCAAGATGAGGGGGATGAACGACGTCCGCGTGCACTACTTCGGGAAGCCGTTGGAGGAACTGGAGCTGGTCGAGCCCTATCGGAACGCCGTCTGTCTCAAGTGCCACGGAGAGGTGGAGGGCCTCCTGGAGGGGAGCTGGCACCAGTACCCGGAGACGCTCATGGGCGAACTCAAGGCCGAAGAGATGTCGTGCCTCGATTGCCACGGCGCCGGTCACATTCTGGAGGACTGACATGGTCGGTCCGTTCAAGCTCTTCCCCTCGGGCCCCGGCGCCGCTACGGTGATGCTTCTGCGGGGCGTGCTCTCCCAGATCGCGGGGGTCCTGGTGCTCTCGGTGGCTTTCTTCACCAAGATGCCGCTCCTTCTCGTGGTCGTCATTCCCCTGGGTGGACTGCTCATCGCTCTGGGCTTCGTGGCATGGTTGTGGGCCACGGTCCGGGTCAAGTAGGGTTGAAGGCGTAGAGCCTGGACGCCGCCCATCCGAACGCTGTGACTCTCGAGACGAGCGAGGTGAATCATGGCGAAGAACACGCACACGATAGACATCAACTCCGGCCGGCGGACCGCCGAAGCGAAACACGATGAACCTCTGTTCTTCGCGCTCGACCGGTCGGGCATCCACCTGCCCTCCGCGTGCGGCGGGCGCGGCATATGCGGCCTCTGCAGGACGCGCGTGCTCTCCGGAGGTGGCGACGTCAACGACATCGAGAGACAGCACCTGTCGGAGGCAGAGGTCGCCGCGGGTGTGCGCCTCTCCTGTCAGCTCAGGGTGCGGGGCGACCTGTCGACCGAGGTGGCCGAGAGCGTTCTCAAGGCCCGGCGCTTCAAGGCGTCCGTCGCCGGTAAGCGCCGCCTGACATACGACATGGTGGAGGTTCGCTTCGAGCTGGACGAAGCTGTGAGCGTGGCTGACAAGCCTGGGCAGTTCATCAGGCTGGAGGTGCCGCAGGAGGGCGGACCGGTTCACCGCGCGTACTCGATAAGCTCGCTGGCCTCCGAGAAGGGCGTCGTGGAGACCGTCGTTCGACTGGTTCCGGATGGAGTCGGCTCGCTCTACGTGCACCGTCTCGAGGCCGGCGACCCGGTGGTCTTCATGGGACCCTACGGCGAGTTCGAACTCAGCCAGGACCCCGAGGTCGCGGTCGTGTGCGTGGGGGGCGGGTCGGGCGTTTCCCCGATCAAGAATCTGATCTACTCCATCTACGAGCGCTGGCCCGAGCGTGAGTGCTGGCTCTTCTTCGGGTGCAGAAGCTCGCGAGACGTCTTCTACTACGAAGAGTTCCGAGAACTCGCGCGCGAGCATCCGTCGTTCCGCGTCGTATACGGCCTCTCTGAGCCCGAGGAGGGGACGGACTGGGACGGCGAGACCGGGTTCATACATCTCTCGGTCGAGAAACTCCTTGAGAAGAGCACCGCCGCGCGCCAGGCGTTCCTGTCCGGTCCACCGCCGATGATCGAGGCCGCGATGAAGGTCCTCGAAGGCAAGGGGATCGGACGGAAGGACATGTACTACGACAGGTTCTGACCCGCGCCAGGACCGCTCTACAGGGTCGCTCAGGATTATTGACTACATCACGAAATTATGGTATAATCTGTAACTAGTGGGGGCAGCGAACGCGGCAGCCACGCGCCGTCGCGCCCGTCGCCACTTCGATATCTGAAAGCGCACAATCTGCGAGCGATGAACGCCGCTTGAGCGGCGTAAAGGAGGCAACACGATGAGGAAGCCCGTTCTGTCGTCCACCACTCTACTTAGCGTGGTCGTTGCGCTGCTGGTGCTGGCAACGCCCCTTCTCGCGGCCGAGCGATACGAGCTCGTGCTTTCTAGTCGGAGCTACGTTCCGGCGGAGGTGAAGCTGGCGAGAGCCGAGGATTCCCATCTGGTCGTTCAATTCTACGACATCCCAACCGAAGCGGAGCGCGAAGAGCTGGCCCGCATGGGCGTCACGCTACTCGACTACATCCCCAACTACGCGTGGACAGCGCACGTGAGGGGAGGGGCGGTGCAGTCGCTCGAGCCCGGAATGGTCAGAGCGCTGTTCGAACTGCGCCCCGAGGACAAGATGGCCAGAAGCGTTGAGGGACAGGAGATCGTACGGGCGTTCGTGTACGACGGGGTTGAGGGGGCGGAGGCGGTGCTCGACGCTTACGGTCAGGTTCTGGAGCAGGATAAGAACTCCTACACGCTGCTTCTCGAGGGCGACGCCCGTGACCTGGCGGCCGAGGACATCGTCAAGTACGTGATGGGTCCGCGTCCCGAGAAGATAGAGAGCAACGACACTCTCCGCGACAACATCAACGCGGACGAGGTGCAGGCGACCCCCTACAACCTCACCGGCCTGGGGCTGTTCGCGGGCATCTGGGACGGTGGGGCGGCCGCAACGAACCACGACGACTACAGCAGCAGGTTGACCCTCGGTGACAGCGCGCCGACGGGCTCGCACGCCACCATGTGCACCGGCATCATGGCCGGCGACGGGACCAGGAGCGTCTCCCAGGGCGGGACGCCCTATCAGTGGCGCGGCGTGGCGACCGAGGTCGACATCGCTTCCTACGACTGGCCCTACAATGTCACGGACATGGACACCGAGAACGCGCACGCGATCTCGAACTACGACATCGTCGTGTCGTCCAACTCGTGGAGTTGGGGACTCTGCCCCGACTACTGCGCCTACTTTGCCGAGTACGACGACTGGAGCCAGAACTACGACAAGCTGGTCAGGGGCAGCCAGGGCAAGAAGCTGACCATCGTATTCGCGGCCGGCAACGATGGCGACTGCAGCGACTGCGCCAGCTACCTGCCGGACTTCCCTTACGGCACGATCCCCGGTCCGGGGTCCACCTCGAAGAACACCATCTGTGTGGGCAGTAACGACGCCGACGACGACGACCTCAGCTACTACAGCAGCAGGGGGCCGACTCTCGACGGACGTCTCAAGCCGGACGTCGTCGCCCCGGGCTGCAAAAGCTACGCGGGCATCACGACCACCTACACCAACAACAACTACTACAGCAACTCCTGCGGCACGTCGTTCTCCTGTCCGGCCGTTTCCGGCTGCGTCGTGCTGACCCAGGAAGACTACATCGACAAGTTCGGCGGCGAGGCGTGGCCCTCGACGGTCAAGGCGCTGCTGATCCAGGGCGCGGAGGACCAGGGCAACGTCGGACCGGACTTCGAGTTCGGTTACGGCCGCGTCAACGTCCAGAACACGGTCGACATCGTCCGGGCCGACAACGGGACGAGCGACCTCATCAGGGAAGACACTCTGTCGCCCGCCGAGATCTGGGAATACGACGTGGTCGTCACGCCAGGCGGGGACCTGAAGGTCACGCTGGTCTGGGACGACTTCGAGGGCGACTACGGGGCCGGCGGAACGATGCTCGTGAACGACCTGGACCTCGAGCTCGAGGCTCCGGGCGGGGGCATCTACTACCCGTGGGTCCTCAATCCCAGCAGTCCGAGCGCGAACGCCACCACCGGCGCCGATCATCTCAACAACGTCGAGCAGGCGGAGGTCGCCTCCGCGACGGCCGGCACGTGGACCATCCGAGTGACGTCCACGGTGATGCCGGAGGCCAATCAGGACTTCTCGGTGGTGACGAACTTCGCCGGCGGAGCCGTCGACCCGCCGCCCGCAGCGCCCACGGGTCTGAACGCCGTTCCGGGTTCCGGCGAGGGCGAGATAGATGTCAGCTGGAACGCCAACAGCGAACCCGATATGGACCACTACCGACTCGAGCGGGCCGACAACCCGAGCTTCATCGGGGCGACCTCGTTCACGACCGCGTCGACCTCCTACGCCGATTCCGGTCTGACGCCCGGCGACACCTACTACTACCGCGTGTTCGCGGTCGACGCAGGTTCGAACGAGAGCGACGCCAGTGCGACGGATTCGGCGGTGGCGACGGACCTGCCGCCTGCACCGCCTACGGGCCTCGTCGCCGTCCCGGGCCCCAGCGAGGGTGAGATCGTCGTCAGCTGGAACCCGAACTCGGAGCCAGACTTCGATCGCTACCGTCTGCAGAGGTCGACGGCACCCGACTTCGAGCCGGGGTCGGAGCCGTTCGAGGGAGCCGTAGCCAGCTACACTGACACCGGGCTTGTACCCGGCGAGACCTACTACTACCGCGTGATAGCCATCGACCTCGGCGGGAACGAGAGCGGCCCGAGCAACGTCGGCTCTGCGGTGGCGACCGACCTTGCACCGGCTGCGCCGACTGGGCTTACGGCCGTAGAGGGCGTGAGCGAGGGCGACGTGGATGTTGGGTGGGATGCCAACCTTGAGCTTGACCTCGACCACTACCGCCTCGAACGCGACACGACCGCCGTGTTCGGCGCGGGGACGGTCTCCGTCGACGTCGCCACCGAGGCCCACCTGGACTCCGGGCTGGGTGCGGGAACCTACTACTACCGTGTGTTTGCCGTGGACATTGGAACGAACGAGAGCGTTCCGAGCGACACGGTGAGCATCACGCTCGAGCAGACCGGCATCGACGAGAACCTCGTCGCCTCGGTCTCGCTCATTCGCCCGAACCCGTTCACGACGCAGACGGCCATACACTACACGGTGCCGTCTGGGGGTGCGCCTGTCATCCTGACGCTCTACGATATCAGGGGACGCCTGGTAACGACGCTGGTCGACAGGAACCAGGCCGGTGGCGCCTACGAGGCCGCCTGGGACGGTCGAGACAGCGCGGGCCGGACGGTGGCGTCGGGCGTCTACTTCGCCAGGATGTCGATCGGAGACTGGGGCGAAACGAAGAAGATAGCTTATGTGAGGTAGGGGGACTCGGGGAGGGGCCGTGGCAACCTGCGCCCTCTGAGCCGAGCGCAAGGGGCCCGCTCTTCGGAGCGGGCCCCTTACTCTTGCCCCGGGCCTCCTCAGCTTGTCTCTTGAAAGCGCCTCCCATCATAGGCTATTCTGCAGTTTGAGGTGGACGCTCACCCAGGGCGTCCCGCACCGGTGCCAGCTTCAGGAGATTGCCGTGTTCGACCTGAAATCCCTCAAGAGACCGACCACGCCCGAGGAGGCCGTCCGGGATCTGCGCGAGACGGATGGGACGGGTCTGTACCTGGCGGGCGGGACCATACTCGTGCCGACCGCGTCGCCCAGTCTGGACTACCTTGTCGACCTCACCCGCGTCGGGCTGGACTATCTGCGCGTCGACGCTGGCCAGTCGGGCTCTGCCGGGACTCTCGTCGTGGGCGCCATGGCGCGAATGGCCGATCTCGTGGAAAGCGCCGAGCTGTCCGGTCCCGCGTGGAGCGCCATTCGCGAGGCCGCCCGCACCGTCGGCACACACACCGTGCGCAATCGCGCCACAGTCGGGGGCAATCTCTTCGCCGCCCACTTCCCGTCCGACCTGCCGACCGTCTTTCTTGCCCTCGGCGCGAGCATCAGGCTGCAGGGCGCAGACGGTCCTCGCGACGTCGACCTCGAAGACTTCTACGCGAGGCGCTCGGAGGTGTACCACAGGGGAGATCTGATCATCGAGGTGAAGGTGCCTGCCGGCGGTCAGGGTTGCGCTGCAGCGTTTGAGAAGACCGGTCGCACACGAGTTGACGTCGCGATCGTCAACTGCGCTGCGGCGGTCGCGGTCAGCGACGGCGTCATCGAGGAGGCCCGCGTCGCGCTGAACGGGATCTCAGCTGTCCCCTACGTCGCCACAGCCGCAGGGGCCTATCTCGCTGGGAAGCCTTGCTCCGAAGACGTGTTCCGGGAGGCGGGGCTCTTGGTCTCCGGAGGCGTCTCACCGCGCGACGACCACAGGGCGAGTGGCGAGTACCGCAGGAAGGCGGCCGGCGTTCTCGCGGCCCGCGCCCTCTCACGGGCGGCGGCGGCGTGAGCGGCCGACCCACATCCGAGGTGCACATGAGAGTAGCACTCACAGTCAACGGCGACCGGTTCGAGGTGGACGTTCCCCCGGGCGAGGTCCTGCTGGATACGCTTCGAGGCCTTGGTTTTCGCGGCGTCAAGGACGGTTGCCGCGTCAGCGACTGCGGGTCGTGCACGGTCCTCCTGGACGGCAGACCCGTCGCCTCATGTTCCGTGCTGACCGGACAGGTCGAGGGATGCGACGTCACCACCATCGACGGGATCGGCGACCCCGCGTCCCCGCATCCGCTGCAGACCGAGTTCCTGAAACGCGGCGCCGCGCAGTGTGCCTACTGCATGCAGGGGATGATAGTTTCCGCCAAGGCGCTTCTCGATTCCGACCCGCACCCGCGGGAAGAGGCCATTCGTGAGGGCCTGAGCGGCAACCTCTGCCGCTGCACCGGTTACGTCAAGGCGGTCGAGGCCGTGAAGGCCGTGTCGGAAGGGACCACGGCTGACACCGGGCCCGCGCCCGGCGGGCAAGAGCGCTACGCCACGGTTGGCAGGAGCGTCGCCAAGACCGAGGGCATCGGTCTTCTCTCCGGCAGGGCCCGCTACACCGACGACTTCTCGCTCGCCGGGATGCTCTACGGTCGCATCAAACGCAGCCCCCACGCGCACGCACGCATCAAGAGCATCGACGCGTCGAAGGCGCTCGCTCTGCCGGGCGTCCACTGTGTTCTGACCCACGAGGATGTGCCGCGCGTGCCGTTCTCGACCGCAGGGCAGAACTGCCCGGAGCCCTCTCCGTACGACACGGTGACGCTCGACACCAAGGTCCGCTTCGTCGGTGACCGTGTTGCCGCCGTCGCCGCCGAGACACCCGTGCTTGCCGAGAGGGCGTGCGCTCTCATCGCTGTCGAATACGAGGTTCTGCCTTCCGTTCTCGAGCCCGAGCGCGCCATGGACGCGGGCGCGCCCGTCATCCATGACGAGAACGACTCGTCGGGTATCGAAGATGCCACGAGAAACCTGGCGGCCCAGATAGACGTCGAGGTCGGGGACGTGGAGAAGGGTTTCTCAGCCGCCGCCCGCGTCTTCGAACACGAGTACCGCCTCCAGTACGTGCAGGGGACGCCCACCGAGGCGCACATCTCCCTGACCTACCTGGACGAGAAGGACCGGCTGGTCGTGGTCACGAGCACACAGGTGCCGTTCCACGTCAGGCGCATCGTCGCGCGCGTGAGCGGCCTTCCGATATCGCGCGTACGCGTGGTGAAGCCCAGAATAGGAGGGGCGTTCGGCGCGAAGCAGGAGGTCGTGCTCGAGGACATCTGCGCCGCCCTGACGCTCAGGACGCGCCGCCCGGTCAAGATCAAGCTGGACCGCGACGAGGAGCTCTACGCCAGCCGCACAAGGCACCCGCAGGTAATTCGCTTGAAGACCGGTGTCGCGGACGACGGCAGGATCGTCGCGCGCCAGATGGACGTGCTCTGCAACACCGGCGCCTACGGGGCGCACGCGCTGACGGTCCCGTCGAACACCGGCAGCAAGAGCCTGCCGCTCTATCGCTCCGACAGCCTGAAGTACAGGTGCGACTCCGTCTACACGAACCTGCCCATCGCGGGCGCGCTCAGAGGATACGGCGCTCCGCAGGGCTTCTTCGCCGTCGATTCGCAGATGGACGAGATCGCCCACGCGCTCGGGCGCGACCCGGTCGAGTACCGCCTGGCGAACGCCATCCGCGAGGGAGACCGCGATCCGATCGCCGAGCACCTCGGCGAGGGGAAGGCGGGCTTCGAGCGCATCATCAGAACCAACGGGCTGGCGGAATGCTGGGACCGCGTTCGAGAGGCAACCGACTGGGATGTTTGGCACGCCTCACTGACCGAGGGGACCGCGGGCACGCCCGGCGGCAAGCCGTTCCACAGGCGCGGCATGGGCATGTCGCTCGCCATGCACGGCAGCGGCATCCCCGGAGACGACATGGGCGCCGCCACGATCAAGGCGAACGAGGACGGTTCCTTCCACCTCCTCGTCGGCGCCACCGACCTTGGGACGGGCAGCGATACCATTCTGGGTCAGATCGCGGCCGAGGTTCTGGGGGTCCCGTTCGAGGCCGTGCACGTATACTCCTCCGACACCGACCGCACACCATTCGATGTCGGCGCTTACGCATCCAGCACGACGTACGTCAGCGGCGGCGCAGTCATCAAGGCGGCGGAGAACGTCCGCGATCGGTTCTTGCACCACGCATCCATGATGCTGGACGAGGGGCCGGAGGGGCTGGTCTGCGCGGGCGGCCGGATCACGGCGCCGTCGGGTGGTAGCGTTCCTATCGAGGACGTGGCACACGCGGCGATGTACGGCGATGACAAAGAGCAGATCTCCTGCTCGGCCTCGCACATGACGTTCGAGTGTCCGCCTCCCTTCGCCGCCGCGGTCGCGGACGTGGAGGTCGACGTCGGGACCGGTCGCGTCGACGTCAGAGATTTCGCCTGCGCCGTCGACTGCGGCTTTCCCATTAACCCCGCGCTCGCGGAGGGGCAGATACAGGGCGGCGTGGCCATGGGGCTCGGCTATGCGCTGTCGGAGGAGATGATCTTCGACTCTCGCGGGAAGATGCTGAACTCGAATCTCCTCGACTACAAGGTCTTCACCGCCGTCGACACTCCCGCCATCAAAGCGATCCTCGTGACGACCGACGAGCCGACGGGTCCGTTCGGCGCCAAGAGTGTCTCCGAAATACCCGTCGACGTAGTGGCGCCCGCCATCGCCAACGCCATCTTCGCGGCGACCGGCGTCAGGCTGCGCGAGCTCCCGTTCACACCGGAACGGGTGCTGGCGGGGATCGAAGCGCTGGCAGGGAAGTGACGGACCGCACGAACTGACGGTCGGCGTGAAGTGACAGGCGGTGCGACCTGACGGCGGCGTGAAGTGACAGGCGCATGGAGGTTCACACCTTGCTGCTTCTCAAAGGAATCTATCACCTGGCCACGATGAACGACGCCGGCGACCGTCTCTCGGGCG
Organism: Candidatus Eiseniibacteriota bacterium; assembly: GCA_043819135.1. Lineage (GTDB taxonomy): Bacteria > Joyebacterota > Joyebacteria > Joyebacterales > Joyebacteraceae > JALGZG01. Next base: position 14,045 of record JBDRFG010000080.1, read on the forward strand.
TGGACATCCTGATTGACGGCAACAGGATCTCGTGCATCGAGCCCTCTATCGAGCCTCTGGCCGGAGTTCGAGTGATCGACTGCTCCTCGATGCTGGTCCTGCCCGGGTTCGTCAACCTGCACCACCACTTCTACCAGACGCTCCAGCGGAACGTCCCACCGGCGCAGAACCAGAAGCTGTTCGACTGGCTCACGACCCTCTACGATATCTGGGCCGGCCTTTCCGTTGACGCCGTCAGGGCCAGCACCAGGCTGGCCTGTGCGGAGCTTCTTCTGACCGGCTGCACCATGGCCAGCGACCAGATGTACATCTTCCCGAGCGGCGTCCACGAGGAACTCATCGACGTCGAGATCGAGGCCGCGCGGGAGCTGGGCATTCGTTTCCACCCGACGCGCGGCAGCATGTCCCGCGGACGGTCTCAGGGAGGGCTTCCGCCGGACTCCGTCGTCCAGAGCGAGGAGGACATCCTCAAGGATTCTGCCAGGCTGATCGACCACCACCACGATCCGGAGCCGTTCTCGATGACGCGTATAGCTCTGGCGCCCTGTTCACCCTTCTCGGTCACCGACCGTCTTATGTCGGAGACGGCCGAGTTCGCGAGGGACAGGGGAGTCCTTCTGCACACACATCTGGCCGAGACCGCTGACGAAACGCAGTACTGCATCGAAACCTACGGGAAGCGTCCTCTGGCCGTCATGGAGGACCTGGGTTGGGTGGGCCGGGACGTCTGGTTCGCTCACGGGGTCCACTTCGAATCCGACGAGCTCGAGCTTCTTGCGTCGACGGGTACCGGCGTTGCGCACTGTCCCACGTCGAACATGCGCCTGTCTTCGGGAGTGGCAAACGTGCCGGAGATGCTCGAAAAGGGCGTGCGCGTGGGGCTCGGAGTGGACGGCAGCGCGAGCAACGATACGTCGGACATGCTGGGAGAGCTGAGAAGCTGTCTCCTGGTTCAGTTGCTCACCTACGGACCCGATGCAATCTCTGCCGAGCGCGTGGTCCGGCTGGCCACGCGGGACGGGGCCGATGTTCTGGGACGAGACGAGATCGGTTCGATCGAGGTGGGGAAGGCGGCGGACGTCATAGCCATCGACATGTCCCGTCTGGGCTACGCGGGCGCGTTCTCGGATCCACTGGCCGCCATCGTCTACGCTGGTCTTGATCATAGGGTCGACTACAACATCGTCAACGGAGAGGTGGTGGTCGAGCGAGGGAAACTGGTCAGGGGCGAGGAGGAGGAGATTGGCGTCACCGCCAACGAGGCGTCGGTGAGGATGCTCGAGCTTGCCGGCGTGGAGACGCCCTGGCCGATGGAGCCGCCTCGACACAGACGATGAGAGATGTGAACATGCGGCGCAGGCAGCGGTACAAGGAAGACGCCGGCGGATATCCGCCGGCGTCCCGCTATTCCTCAGCTTCCGATCCCATCTATCTCACGACGTTCATCTTGGTCGCGGTCACCTTGCTCCCGGCTTCCAGCCGGAGGAAGTAGGTGCCGTTGGCGACAGCGCGTCCGGCCTCGTTCCGGCCGTCCCAGCGGACCTCGTGGTCGCCCGCGGTGCGCGGACCTTCCTCGAGCGTGCGCACCTTGTGTCCGGCAATGTCGTAAACCGCTAGTGTCACGTCGGACGGTCGGCTCAGCGAGAACGCGATGGTGGTCTCATGTCCGAAGGGATTCGGGTGGTTCCGGAGAGACACCACCGACTGGACCTCGTAGCCGTCATCTGGCACTCCCGTCACGTCGTTCAGATCGATGGAGTGAATCGACCTGCCGTGTGTTCCCGCGGCCAGGGTGCGAGTGGGCTGGTGGACCTTGAGGTCGAAGACCGGCACCGCGGGCAGTCCCGTTCCCACGACGTTCCAGGTCGCTCCCTGGTCCATCGTGAAGAAGCAGCCGACGTCGGAACCCACGTAGAGGATCTCGGTGTGATCGGGATCGACGACCAGCGCGTTGACCGGCGCGCCCGGCAGGTTGCCGGTGATGTCGGTCCACGTTGCGCCGGCGTCGTCGGTGCGATAGACGTAGCCGATGTTCTCGTTCCAGCGGAGGCCCGAGAACGTGGCGTAGGCGATGTCGGCATCGGTCGGGTCGACGGCAACCCGCGTGCACCACCGGTTGGGGAGCACGCCTGCCACGTCGGTCCAGTTCGCCCCGCCGTTCTGCGTGACCCACACGTGCGAGTCGTCGGTCCCGGCGTACACGACGTCCGGGTCAGTGGGCGCGACCGCGATCGTAGTCACGGTCCCGAACGTGCCGGCGCCGCCGTTCGTCAGGTCGCCGCTGATGGCGCTCCACGAGCTTCCCTGGTTGGCTGTCTTCCATACGCGGTACGTTCCAAAGTAGAGCATTTGCGGGTCGGACGGGTCCATGACGATGGGTGAGGACCAGTTCCTGCGGTCGTTGTCGTCCACGCCGGACAGAGCCCAGCCCCAGGAGTATCCGAAGTCGGTGGACTTGTAGGCGTTGCCCCACTGGTACTCGCAGAAGATGGTGTTGGAGTCCGTGGGGTCAACCACCACGAAGAACCCGTCGCCTCCGAAGATGCGCTCCCAGCCGTCGGGGTCGCCGTCGACCGTGCGAAGGGTGCCGTTGTCCTGCGTGCCGCCGTACAGGCGGTTCGGGTTCTGGTAGTCGATCTCGATGGCGTAGAACTGGTTCGTCGGCTGGTCGTAGAGCTTGGTCCAGCTGTCGCCGGAGTCGTTCGACACGTAGATGCCGCCGTCGTTGCCGTTGTAGATGCGGGACGGTGTCAACGGGTCGAACGCCATCGCGTGATGGTCGACGTGATTGTCCCAGCCGACCTCCTGCCACGAAAACCCGCCGTTCTCGGTTCGGTAGAACGGGACACCCATCACGAAAACGCGCGTGTGGTCGGAGGGGTCGACGCGGACCTGGCCGAAGTACCAGCCGAACGAACTCGTCAGATTCGTCAGAGCGTCGTCGTTGGTCGGATTCCAAGTATCGCCGCCGTCCGTGCTCTTGTACACGCCGTAGAAGTACCCCGGATCGTCGCAGTAGAACGCGTGGACGATGTTCGGGCTGGACTCGGCGACCGAGATGCCGATGCGGCCCACGGTCGCGCCTGAGGGCAGCCCGTTCGTGAGTTCGGTCCAGGTGTCACCGCCGTCGTACGAGCGATAGATGCCGCTCGACGGGCCGCCCGAGCGCCGGTACGTGAGCCCGCGCATGCGCTCCCACATCGCGGCGTAAATGGTGTCGGTGTCAGTTGGGTGGATGGCCAGGTCGATCGCGGACGTCGAATCCGTGAGCGCCAGGACCTTTTCCCACGTGTCGCCAGCGTCGAGCGTGCGGTAGACGCCTCGGTTCGAGTCCGCGCCGAACAGAGACCCGGCGCCCGCGACCCAGATGCGGTCCGAGTCGTTCGGGTCGACTATGACGCGGCCAATAAACCGTGTTTCCTCGAGGCCGATGTAGCTCCAGTTGGCGCCTCCGTCCGTCGACCTGTAAACGCCCTCTCCGAACCAGCTGTAGCTCGAGGAGTTGGCCTCGCCGGTGCCCACGTAGATCGTGTTGGGGTCGTTGGGGTCGATGGCGAGGTCGCCGATGGAGAGCACGGACTGGTCGTCGAAGATGGGCGTCCAGTTGATCCCGCCGTTCGTCGACTTGAACACGCCGCCGCTCGCCATGGCCGCGTAGACGACGTTGGTGCTCGTCGGGTGGACGTCGAGGTCGGTGACTCTGGCGCCGATGTTGGTGGGGCCCCGCTCGACCCACACGCCGCCTCTTCCCCCGGCCGTCTCCATCTCCATCACCCGCGCCTCGGCCCGCGCCTCCTTCAACTGCTCAAAGTTGATGCGGTCGTACGGGTAGGCTCGCTGGAGGGAGGCCCAATCGTTGGGGAAGGCCCCGGGCTCGTAGCGCTCGCCCCTCGCCACCATCTCGGCCTTCTTGTCCGCCTTCTGCGCGGCGATATCGACCGCGATCTCGTCAGCCGTTCTCGTGGCGGGCGCGGTCGTTCCCAGTAGCGACCATGCAACCGCGGCGACGACGGCCGCGGCAAGCACCGTGGACAGGATTCTGCGGTTCATCGGTTTGTGTCCTCCCTTGCGACATCGGGACTGGTGGTGGATTCGGCTCTGTAGGACAGAAATCCTTGACACGTGCATACATTATACCCAATTGGGGTCCCGTTCTCCAGTCCGGGCGCCCGGCGTGGGGTGAATCCCGTCCACGGTGTTGACGCGAGGTGACAGCGCACCGTCCGCCGCCTCTCGATTCGGCCCGCACTGTAGGCGTTTCCCGCTGTCGCCGGCATCTGGACTGCCACCTGCTCTGTCTGGATGCCGGCGGGCCGCGAGGGCGCCGCGTGACATGGGTGATGGGGAGGGGAGGTGTGTTGCATGAAGCAGTCAGCTCTGGTTCTGGTGTTGCTCCTGAGCGTGGCGCCGGTCGCCTGGGGGCTCGAGGTCTGGAACAAGGTCGTGATCAACGAGGTCCACTACTACATGCCCGGGTTCGACGCTCACAACGAGTACATCGAGCTTCTGAACGCCGGGGGCACCGTCGCGTTCCTGGACGGCGCCGTCATCACGGACGAGGGGGACGACGGCATGCCCGAGGCCGTCTTCCGGTTTCCCGGCAGCCACGGCGGCTATGAGATCCCCATCTGGCCGGGGGAGACCGTGCTGGTGGCCGTCGACGCGGTGCCCGGGGAGATCGAGCCAGACCTGTCCGGCGCGGACTGGGAGTTCGTACACCCCGGTGACGACAACGACAACCCGGACGTCCCGAATCTGATCCACGTGAGCGGCTCGAATTGCGACATCGCGCTGGCAAACAGCGGGGACGGGATTCTGCTGGCCACCGGCGTGGACACAACCGCGGCAGTCGACTGCTCTACGATCGTGGACGGCGTCAACTGGGGCGCCGTCCCAGACCCCGTCCCGATATCGTGGATCGATTGCGCGGACCCCCAGTTCGCCGACGGCGTCCCCCAGGGGAACTGCCTCGGGCGGTGCCCCGGGGGGCTGGACCACAACTGGAGCAGCGCGGCGGACTGGTTCATGATGGTGCCGACCCCCGACGGGCCGAACATGCCGTCGTATCCCAGCGACTGCAGCACCGGGATCGCGTCTGAGGCAAGCTGGGGCGTGATCAAGGCGCTCTACAGGTGCCGCCGGGGCTAACGTTCCCTCATACGGCTCTCGCCATACAGCTCTCACATACAGCTCTCGCCGTTGACCTGCCGTCCCGGGCGCGGTACAATCTGGCGATTCCGCTCGGATTGGCCGTGCAACGGAGACGTACGTGGTCGTGGGCCTGGGTATCGATATCGTTGATCTGGAGGAGTTCCGCGCCGGGCTCAACGACAGCCGCGTGGACAGGTTGTATCTGCCCGATGAGGTCGGCTATGCGCGCACCCAGGCACGGTCGTGGGAGAACCTGGGCGCGCGGCTTGCCGCGAAGAGGGCCGTGTTCCGTGCGCTCGGTGCGGAGGTCGGCGGTGAGCCGGACTGGCACGACGTAGAGGTTCTGAGACGCGAGTCAGGCGAGTTGGACGTGCGGCTGACCGGGGGCGCGCTGGCGCTTGCAGGACGGCTCGGGGCGCGCGAGTGCAGCCTCTCGATGACGCACACGAGGAGAACTGCACTCGCGGTCGCGATCCTCCAGGACGGCAGCAAGTGACAGTACCCGGAGACACCCGAGGGAGGTAGTCTTGGGCAACATAGGCGCCTACGAAAAAAGACTCAAGGACTTCAGCTGGGACGTTGCGAAGGACGTCCTCGAGTGGCGGGAGGGCGAGCTTCTCAATATCGGGGCGATATGCTCCGACCGCGTGTGCGCGCGCGGGCACGCAGACAAAGTCGCGCTCATCTGGGAGGGGTTCGGGGACAGGACGGCCACCTACACGTTCGGGGACCTCAAGGTCCTCTCGAACGGATTCGCGCAGATGCTGGTCGACCAGGGCGTAGCTCCCGGCGACCGCGTCTGCCTCTTCATGGACAAGATACCGAGCCTCTACTTCGCCTTCCTCGGCGTCCTCAAGATGGGCGGAGTCGTTCAGCCGCTCTTCAGTGCCTTCGGCGACGAGTCGCTCGAGGTCAGGCTGGCAAGCGCCGGTACGAAGGCCATCCTGACGACACGCAGGCACGTCACGAAGGTGCGTAAGATACTCGACCGCCTGCCCGAGCTCACGCACGTCATCGTGGTCGAGGGGGACGAGAGCAAGCTCAAGGACGGGGAGGTCTTCTTCGACGTCGAGAGCGCGCCGCGCGTCGAGGAGTTCGATTCGTACCGGTCCGGCCCCGAGACTCCGTCGGTGCTGCACTACACCTCCGGCACGACCGGCCAGCCCAAGGGCGCGCAGCACGCGCACGACTCC
>JBDRFG010000081.1:0-7821 GCA_043819135.1 Candidatus Eiseniibacteriota bacterium
TCATCGGCTTTGAGAGGCCTTGGTCTCTCACGGGCACATCCCCCTTTCCATCGCGAGTGGGTAGGACTATGGATGTGCCCACTTTCTATCCTCCTCAACAACCTCTCAACCCCTTTCTACACACTGACTGATACACCACCCACGCTCACATGTCATTGACACATCCTGATTTCTGTGATATACTCACGGTTACAGTGAGAACAACCGTACTGACGAAACGTGCAATGAGTCCGGCCACGGTGGAGCATGCCAGGTGGCCGGTCGCCCCCGAGGATATCCCAATGTTGAGACCCTGCAGAAGCATGTTGAGACCCTGCAGAAGCCGGCGTGGTCCCTGCCTCGCCCTGACTCGGGTGATTCTGGCCGTGGCGCTTGTCACGCTCTGCCCACTGCCCGCGGCGGCCGTCAGAGTCGTGACCTACAACATCCTCAACTTCCCCGGCACAACCGGCTCCGCCCGCGAGGACGACTTCCGTGTGGTCGTCGAGCAGCTGGACGCGGACGTGCTGGTGGTCCAGGAGATGCTAAGCAGTGCGGGCGTCAGCCAGTTCCTGAACAACGTGCTCAACTACGGCGGGACGGGCGAGTACGCGGCCGCGCCGTTCGTCGACGGCCCGGACACCGACAACACGCTCTTCTACCGCGTGACCACGATCGACCTCGTCTCCTCGCAGGAGATATCGACGGCGCTGCGCAACATCTCCGAGTACACGGTCAGACCCGTGGGCTACTCCTCCAGCGACGCCGAGTTCAGGGTCTACTCGCTTCACCTCAAGGCGAGCTCGACATCGGAAGACCTGGCGAAGCGACTCGCCGAGGCGACCATCCTCAGAAACCACATGAACAGCTTCCCGGCCGGTGAGTGCTTCATGGTCGCGGGAGACTACAACATCAGGGCCAGCACCGAGGCCGCGTACCAGAAGCTCGTCGCGAGCGAGGCCAACGACAATGGGCGCGTGAAGGACCCACTCGACGAACCGGGCACGTGGCACGACAACTACAGCTTCGCGTGGATCCACACGCAGTCGCCGCGCACTACGGCTTTCGGCGGCGGGGCGACGGGCGGCATGGACGACAGGTTCGACCTGATCCTCACTTCCTACGCCCTCGAAGACGGCGAGGGCATGGACTACATCGGCGGCAGCTACGTCTCCTACGGCAATGACGGCTATCACTTCAACACGGCCATCAATATCGGGACCAACTACGCGGTGGGAGCGACCATCGCGAACGCTCTTCACGAGGCGGCCGACCATCTGCCTGTCTACGCCGACTTCCAGGTCCCCGCCCTGATCGACGCACCGATCGCGATGAACATCGGTGAAGCGATCGTGGGCTCTTACGTCGCGCTTCCGCTAACGGTGGAGAACGTCGCGACTGCGCCGGCGGACGAACTCGACTACGTTCTCGCCGCCCCCGGCGGATTCTCCGCGCCGAGCGGTCCACATCAGCTCGAGGCAGGCACGGAGACCGATCATGACGTGTCGATGGACACGTCGCTTCCGGGAGCGAGGTCCGGCACGCTCACCATCGCGTCGGACGACGTGGACAACCCGTCTTGGGGGGTATCGATGTCGGGCGCCGTCCTGGACCACGCATGGCCGTCCCTCGACAGCCTCGTCGTCGCTCTCGCGGGCACGCTCGACTTCGGCGCGCACGGTGAGGGGGAGTTCCCGCCCCTCGACCTCAGCGTCTTCAATTTCGATTACTCGGTACTACAGGCCCTGCTGGACGTCTACTCCGCGGAGATCACGGGCGCTGAGAGCCGCTTCGGGTTCCTCGGAGGGTTCGCACTGCAGCAGGCGGGGACAAGCCCTGCCGAGTTCACGCTTGAGTTCGACGACGCGGGCGCTGCGCAGGACAGCCTCTACTCGGCCGTCCTGACGCTTCGGACGAGGGACGACGCGACCGTCCACGGCTGGGCGCACCTCGACAGCCTCGTTGTTCACTTGAGCGCGTTCGTGCAGAACGGCTTGTCGGTACCGGAGAATGAGGTGACACACTTCGCGCTGGCCTTCGGGTCCGCGAATCCGTTCCGCGATGAGGCGGTGCTGGTTCTGACGATGCCGGACAACGGACGAGCGCTTGTGCAGGTGTACGACGTGACGGGCCGCCGCGTCCGGACGCTGATCGCCGGCGAGCTTCAAGCGGGGTCTCATCGTGTGGAATGGGACGGAAGGGACGACTCGGGCAGACCTTGCGCTTCGGGCGTCTATCTGAGCAGGGCGAGCTGCGAACGCGATGTCGACAGCCGGAAGCTGGTGCTGTTGCGGTAGCCCGCCCCGCTGGGTGACATGCCAATGACAACGTTGCTTGCGATTGCGTTTCTCCTGACGGCCGCGGCGTCGGCTACCGGCGCCACGCCCGACCCAGGCACGGCGCTCCCCTCGCGCGGTGTCCTCTACTGCCAGCCCCCCTCGTTCAGCTACGCAGTGAACGCCTCCACCGCCTACGAATCAGAGATCGCCGACGATCTCCCTGATTCCCTCGTCGGTCGGTCGGTCGGTGAGGTAACACTGTACGTTACCGAGTGGGGCCACACTGAGTGGGTGGAGCCGCTGGGCCTGGTCGTCCGCTTCTACGACGGAGCGTGTGCACCTCCCCTGGAGCCGACGATCACATACAGCCTGTCCTGGAGCGAGCTCATGACCAGCCTGGAGGTCATGACCCCCCCGACAATTATCGTCTACTCGGCCACCGCCGCACTTCCGTTCCCCGTCACGGTAACGTCCGGCATGTCGCTCGGGGCGTACGTCGTCACAGATTGGACTCAGCAACCCTATGCCGGACTGACCCTGACCGAGCCTGGCGAGGTCTACGGGTGTGGGGAGTCGTACTGGGACTACACGCCGCACGGCGCGCCGCGATGGACGCCGCTGTCTTCGGCGACGGGGATCGAGGCCGACTTGGCCTACTGCCTTGCCGAGGTGGGCACGGGCATCCAGGAGGAGGAAGCGACGTCCTGGGGACGCATCAAGAGGCTCTACAGGTAACGGCGTCCCAGCCTACCAGGCGTACTCGAGAACAACGTGAGCCCTCTTGTCCTCCGCCTCGTACTCCCGCGACGCGAATGCGAACCGGTCGGCCAGGTGGTCGACAGGCGTGTCTACGAGAATCCCGAAGTTCTCATCCTCGTCGACCAGCCAGTCGCGGAAGTACGTGGTCACCTGAATCTCGTACCACCTGTCTGAGTACGTCGACTGCGCGATCGAGGCGCCGGTCGTCTGGGGACCGATCGCCCACGTCACGGAGTACTCTCCCCACGCCTGCAGGACGCCCGCCACGAGGATGACGCTCGGCTCCTCGGTGCTCTCTTCCCAGATACTGTAAAGCCTGAGAGTCGCTACGGAGGGTTCGGCGGTCTCCTCGATGCTGTCTAGCGGGAATTGGATGTAGAACCGTTCGTGATGAGACACGTCGTTGAAGAGGTTGAGCTCGATCTCGTCCCCGTAGTTCATCCCCGAATTCAGGACAACGGCGGCATCAGCGGCGGACCAGAGAGTTACCTGCCCCAGCTTCTTCAGGCCGACGTCGAACTGATAGTCCTCGGATGTCGGGCGAACGTTCTGGGAGAACGACCTGTAGCTGTCCTTCGTGACCGTCATGAAGTACGAGGTCTGCTCGAGGTTCGGGTACTCGTAGTAGCCAAGCGAATCGGTAACGACGGTGAGATCCCCGATCTTCACTTCGGCCCCCTCCAGCGGTCCGAGCGTGGCGTGGCTCACGTGGCCGAACAGACGAGCCGGTCCGACGAAGACATCCATGTAGATGTCGTGGAACGTCGACTCCTCGACGGTCACGACCTCGGAGTAGGAGTCGTAGCCCGTCGCCGACGCGAAGACAGCGCGGTCACCGGGAGAAATGCCCTCCAGGCTGTACGCGCCGTCCGCGGCGGAGATTGCGGTGATACCTTCGCACTCGACAACGGCCGAGGATATGGGCGTCGCCGACCCGGCGACCCTCACCTTGCCGACGAGCGAGCCCGACAGGTCCGAAGTGAACGCGCAGGAATACAGAAAGAGGGCGAGCACCAGCCCGGCGGTAGCCGCCAGGACTCGAGACACGCGCATTGTAGACATGAGTCCCCCAAGACGCCCGGGTGACCTGCTCAAAGGAATGCAGCTACACTCTACTCTCGCGGTCGGACGCTGTCAATCCCCGAGGGACAAAGCGTTTGAACGGGCGGCTCTCAGCTACCCGCCGGTGACCGCGATCTCCTCGATAGCGATGTATGGCACGACGCTGCCGAACATGTGCTCGTGTTCGCTGGACACGGCGGTGATCCTCTTGAGCAGTTCGAACGTGTTACCCGCGATCATCGTCCCGCAGAGAGGCTCCGCCAGCTTCCCGCCCCGGATCATCCTGCCGCCCTTGACGGAACCGGAGAAGTCTCCGCTCACCGGGTGCGCGTTTCCGGAGAAGCGCGTCGCCAGCACGCCCCTGTCGATCCCCGCGATCATGTCCGCGAGTGAGGTCGTCCCCCGCGCCACGACGGTGTTGGTGGTCGAGACGTGTGGAACAGACGACGCCCCGCCGCCCGCGTGACCGTTGCTGGGTCGGTTGTCCCTGCGCGCGGTGTAGGCATCGTGGAGGAAGTTCCGAAGTACGCCACCTTCGATTAGTGGAAGGACCTCCGGCCTGAGCCCCTCCCGGTCGAACGCGCTCGTCGCGGCTCCGTCCTTGAGCGTGGAATCATCGGTGACGCTCAGGATGTCCGAGGCGACCACCTGTCCCAGCTTCCCGCGGAATCTGCTTGTCTCACGCTGCACCGAAGAAGCGCTCACGGAAGAGGTGATCGGGTCGATGAGTATTTCCACCGCCGCCTTGGGCGCGAGGATGATCGGCCCCCTGAAGCTCTCTCCCTTCACTGCACCGAGCGAACTGACCACGTTCTCAGCGAACTTGCGAGCCACGGCCTCGGGATCGATCGCGGCCGCGGAACGGGCGCCGTCGAACTGGAAGTCGAAGGACGAAATGGTCTCTCCCTCCTTGGCCATCCCGAAGATGTAGCAGTAGTAGAAACTGCTGCGCTCGGAGGCTCGCACGCCTCTGGACGTGGAGATGGCCTTCTCGCCGGAATGACCGGCGAGCTCGCCGGAGTCCACGGTCACTCTTGGGTCGAACTTCCTCGCGGTGCGGAGCATCGCGAGAGTGCGCTCAACGGCGGCCTCGACACCGAAAGCGTCCGCCGCCTCGTCGAGGATACCGTCCAGCGGCTCGATGGGCGTCGGATCGGGCAGCACGTTGTGCTCGTCGCTGGGCGACGCGGCGGCTATTCCAACGGCCCTCTCGATCGACTCCGCGATGCTGTCGTCGTCGAAGCTGTTGACGTACGAGAACCCGAGGCTTCCCCCCTTGAAGACCCTGAGACCCAGCCCGTCCCCACTCTGGCTCCTCGCGATCTGAAGGTCGTTCTTCTGCAACTCGACGTTCACGTTCCTCACGCGGACGGACATCGCCTCCGCCTCGTCGGCGCCGGCCTTGAGCGCGGCCTCAACCGCGCGGTCACACAGTGTCAGCAGGTTCTCCATCGATGGCTTTTCCTTCCCTCTATCTTCCTCCCACGAGGAGCTTGCACCTGACGTACGGTCCGCCGCCGTCGACCTTGGCGGCCTGTCCCTTACCGCAGTAGCCGTTGCCGATCGCCCACTCGAAATCCGAGCTGAGCATGTCGACGCTCTTCAGGACCTCGAAGGCGTCGCCCGATATGGTCGCTCCCCTGAGCAGTCGTCCCACCTTGCCGTTCTTGATCTCGTAGGCTTCCTGCACCCCGAACATGAACTCGGCGTTCGAGTCCGCCTGCCCGCTTCCGGCTCCGCGCAGCAGGAAGCCGTCATCGACGCTCGCGATGAGTTCCTCGGACGACGACTCCCCCGGCTCAAGGTAGGTGTTCCTCATCCTGATGAGCGGCTCGTCGTCGTACTGCCAGGCCCTCGCGTTCCCGGTCGGCGGGACGCCGAACCTCGCTGCCGTCTCCCGGTCGTGCAGGTACGACTTGAGAACACCGTTCTCTATCACAACGGTGCGCCCGGTGCGCACCCCCTCGTCGTCCACGAGCACGACGCCACCGGCGGACTTCTCGCCCACCAGGGCCGGGCCGCTGTCCACGAGAGTAACGAGCTCACTGGCGACCTTCTGACCCATGCGGTCGGCGGCCGCTGAACCGGCCAACACAAAGTCCGCCTCGACCGTGTGCCCGATCGCCTCGTGCGCGAGAAGCCCGACGAGTTCCGGATTGAGGATCACTGTCGCCGCGCCGCCCGGCGCGTAGGGCGCCCCGAGCAGATCGACCGCGACCTTGCCGGCGTGCTCTGACAGTCGTTCGGGTGTCCACTTGGCGAAGAGCTCGGGCCATCCGCCCGTCACTCCCACGCCCTGGAACCCGACCTGCATGTCGTCGCCTTCCCCCGCCACCGCGCTGACCGCGAACTCGAGTTTGGCGTCCTCGATGTGAGCGTCGGCGCCCTCGGAGGACACTATCCACTTCTCATCGACCAATTCTCTGTATCGGCACATGGCCGAGCGGATGCTGGAGGACGATTCGCGTGTGCGGCGCTCGGTATCGACGACCAGCGTGGTCTTCTCCTCGGTCGAGTGGCCGGCAAGTTCCTCAGCGTCTCCGGTCTTGAAGTCCCCCACCGCGAGTTCGCAGTCCGCGAGCCGCTCAATCTTCTCGCTCCTGCCGGCCGACGACAGCTCGGCAGACAGCGTAGCCTCACGTATCGCCGCGTCTATCCCGTCCCTGTCCAGCCGGGCCGTGCTGGAGAACCCCCATGTACCGTTCGCGAGCACGCGAACGCCCACCCCGTAGTTCTTGCTGAATGCGGCGCTCTCGACTTCTCCCTTCCGCACGGCGATCCGGAGGGCCCGCCTGTCGTGCACTCTGAGCTCCGTCCAGCTCCGCGCGTCACCGACTGCCGCCTTGAGGATCTCCCTCATGTGCTCTCCTGTCGTAGCGGGCGTGTGCGCCCGCGCTACCTGGCTTCCTGTGGTTCGGACATGATCTGGCCCACCACCGGCGTGTAGACGCGCCCGGTCAGCTGGGGAAGCGTCACCGTGACGACCGCGCCACCGCCCGACCCCTCTATGCTCTCAACCGTTCCGGTCAGGTGATCCCGCAGAACCGCTGTGATCGTGCCCGTGGGACCGTCGATGCCGGAGACTCCCTTGAGGATCTCGTCCCCCAGGGCCACGCTGACGGTCGTCTCCTCTTCACCCGCATTCAGTATCACCACGGCCTGGTCGTCTCCGAACCCGCGACGGAAGGCGAAGACATCGCCGTCGGCGAGGAGCGTCTCGAAGTCGCCCCGCGTGAAGCACTCCCGACTCGTTCTGAGCGCCGCGAGCTCCCTGAAGTAGTCGCGCACCTCAACACGCCCGTTGTCTTCCGCCCAGTTCCACGGGAACGGCCGTCGGCAGTCGGGGTCGTGTGCTCCGGTCATCGCGACCTCGTCGCCGTAGTATATGGAGGGCGCGCCGACGTACGTCATCGCAAACAGTGTGGCGAGCTTAAGACGCCGCGCGTCCCCACCAACGGTCGTCAGGAAACGCTCGGTGTCGTGGCTGTCGAGGAGGTTCATCATGGCTCGCACGCCCTCTTCGGCGTAGATGAGCCTTCCCGGAGCGAGAGCGCGGTCAAACTCGGAGGCCCCGTAGTCTCCGCGCGCCATGAATGCCAGTACCGGATCACGGAAGAACTTGTAGTTCATCACCGCGTCGAAGTAGCGGCCGTTGACCCACTCGGGTGACGCTCCCCACAGCTCGCCCAGTATGTACGCGTCGGGGTTGGCCGACCTCACTCTCTCGCGGAAGAGCTCCCAG
>JBDRFG010000082.1:0-4270 GCA_043819135.1 Candidatus Eiseniibacteriota bacterium
AGATCACCCCGTGTCCCGCAATACCCCCAACACCAACAAGGAGGCGCCGACAGAGCTTGCAGTTACGCCCGTCACCGGCGTACGATGAGCCTTGCTCTCATCACCTCCCCACACCCCTCCCGGTGTCATATGATACTATCGAATCACGACGAGCTTCCTCTGCTCGACAACTCCCAGAGCATCCACTCGGTAGAAGTACACTCCGGAGCGAACCGCGTGCCCTCTGCTGTCCATGCCGTCCCACGATACGGTGTGAACTCCGGAAGGCATCGCAGCGTCGAGTAGCTCTCGGACCAGATGTCCTGCCAGATCGTAGACAGCGATCTCAACGCGTCCGCCCGGATTGGCGAGGGCGAAGCTGATCTCAGTTCTTCCGGCCGCGGGGTTGAACGGGTTCGGAGCATTCTGAACGCTCAGCGTCGCGGCGCCTCCTGTTGCTTCCACGCCTGTCTCGCTGAGGCAGACCGTCGCGTACTCGCTCCGGTTCCCGCTGAAGTCAACAGCTGTCACCTTGTAGCACATCTCGGGCGTCCAGGTCAGACTGGCGTCTGCGAACGCGGTATCCGTGATCGCGCCAAGGAAGTTCCCCACGTCCGGCTCGAACTGGTCTCCCATGTCTCTGTGGACCTCGAAGTATGCGAAATCGAGGGCCGTGGATCTGGGCCAGCTCAGGGCTATGTGACCCGAGCCCGGGTCGAAGTCGCCGCGGAGAGGCTCCGGAGGCGCCGGCTCAAGGTTGTCCACGGAGTATCCGCTGTCAGGGGAGGAGTCGTAGTAGACGAGCGGGCTCTCCGTCATGGCGCTCACCATGAAGACTGACCAGCAGATCCCGCTCAGCTCCGTTGAGTCACAGAGCGTCGGCGCGACGCACTGGTAGGCGCTGTCGCCACGTGCGGGTACCGTGAGAACGTAGTCCCAGCCGCTCAAACGCGCCCTCGCGCCGGCAGCGTCCATCGCGTAGCTCGCGTCTACCTGCGGGAGGCCTTCCGTCCTGTACTCATCCTGGCGCCTGTAGACGCCGTATCCGGTAATCGTCTCAGGCTGTCGTCCGGCAGCATCGTACACAGACCGGGCCCATTCGAGACGTATCCTTCGTCCCTGGTCGTTCCCGACGTCGGTAACACCTGTGATCAGAGGCTCCTCGGTCTCCAGCACGACAGTACCGCCCGAGTGCAAGGACCACGTGTCCAGGTCGTTGTTGCAGTCGGCCGTCACTGCTCCGTCAGAGGAATGCGGAAGCAGCGATATCGTCCCAGGCGTTCCACCGTACAGGTAGGTGAGCTCAGCAATCGGAACGACGCTGCCCTCAATGCAGTTCCCGCCCGAAGCGAGGGCGATCCCTTCGACGGATTCCGGGTCGCCTATCGGCGCCGTCGCCGGGTCAAGCAGATTGACAGTCCCCAGGTAGGTTCCGCCGAAGTCCCTCGTGACACGGAAGGCCGCGCCCCAGAGACCGTCACCCGGGTCGCTGCCCAGAGAGTCGGCGACAACGTACAGCCGTATCGTGTCGCCCACTGCCGGCGCCCGAAGCTCGTGGACGTAGTTCGGTGGGTCGAAGTCAATGTAGAGTCGCACGTTGGGGTTCTGCCCGGCTACGGCCACTGCCGCCAGCGTGAGGGCGACCAAGACAATCATCATGCGCTTCATCTTATTGTCCTCCTGTCGCTCGTAGGGTTTGGCGCTACTCAGTGACGTGGCCGTAGTGCTCGATGAGCATGTCGAAATCCGGTTGGTCTACGCCGCCGCTCCAATCGAAGTCGCTTCTGGGCTCTACCCCGCCGTAGTCCGCAGAGAAGAGAGTGTAGTCCTGCAGCCCCACGTGGCCATCCTCGTTGACATCCAACGAGATACAGTCGACGCTGTCGCTGTCGTTCAGCACGACCGTGTAGATCTGGCACTCGATCGTGATCGTGCCGACAATCGACTCGTTCGCGAGCAGCTCGAATCGGATCTCTCCGTTGAAATCGGTCTCGGAATCGACGGCCAATCTCTGGACATCGCCGCCCGTGATCGTGAAGAAGAAACTGCTGGAAGGAATGCCCTGAATCGGGCTCATATCAGACCGCATCGCGGTTACGGTCACGTACTGGAACGTCGGTCCGTCTCCCGAGGGGCACGTCGTCATGCCCCCGTCCGGGCCCACCGCGACGAACGAGTTATCGGGGTCGGGGATGCCGGCATTGGCCGAACCTGCGAGCGAGAGAACAGCAACGACAACTGCGAGACAAGCGAATGCTCTCCGCATCATTCTCCTCCTGCACGCCACCGGCGTGCCGATTGAGTCACTGGGTTGGCTGTCACGAGCGGGTTGTCTGATCGGGGTCATCCTACTTGCCTGTATGAAGCCGGGCGTCAAGTGCGGGCGCCAGCAAGATCATGAGCCAGGTGCGGCAGCACCCCTGCAGGGGTGCCAAGAACGGCTACGTTAACGCACGACCGCCTCATATCGGGGAGGCTCAAACACAAGTGTAGGCCCCAGGATTAGTGTGGTCAAGCGGGTTTACTGGGTTGTACCTTATCCTATTCAAGTACTACCACTATGACGTCGCCGGTCGTCGCGTGAGGACGTTGGTCGACCGGCATCAGCAAGGGTGTGATTACCGGACCTCGGGTACATCTAGTCGGCCACGATAGTGACGCCGGCGGCTCTGCCTCCTAGCTCCGACGGGCGCTTCGCGCCCAAAGTCGCTGCGGAGGCAGGGCCGCCGGCGCATGTACGGGCGGGCCAGGTGGGCCCTCGTAGGCCGCGCGTTACCGCCTCCTACTCGGTGCCACCAGGGCGCTCGAACTCGAGCCAGCTGAACCAGAGTGGGTGGTGGGTCTTGTACCAGGTGAGGACCTCGATGAGGACGCGCTGGTTCGCGGGGCTGATGACCACAGAAGGGATGCGGTCGAAGTGCACGCGCATCCTCTCCGAGCCCTCGAACTCGAGGGCTTCCTGGCAGAGCGTCTGCAGCTCGTTGCGGATGCGGCCCGAGTCGGAGATCTTGACCGGCCGGCTCTCGTAGTCCTCGCCCAGGAAGAACCGCATGAGCAGGGGATTGAAGATGAGACGGCTCTGCTCGCGGCTCTCCATCAGACGCAGCGAGAACGTGATGCGCTTGTCGCCGCACGGGGTCGCCATGCGCACGGTGACCCGCCACGTGTCTTCGGAGAGCTGCTCGACGCCCGAGGCTCCGGAGTAGGGATCGGGGCACATGTAACCCGAGACGGCGAGCACGTCCCAGCGTCTCTCGGGGAAGAAGTCGTCCGCTGAGAGTGTCGCCTTCTCGAGCGGCAGGCCGGCCTCGGCGCCGTCCCGGATCATCTTCCGGTAGAGCTCCACCTCGTGGTTGCCGGGCGCGCGCCCCATCACTGAGGCGAGCCGCGCCGTGAACTCGGGGTCGTCGGGGTCAAGCCCCATCACCCGCTGTTCTCTGTCGTAGGGCAGCTCGAAGCGCGAGGTGAAGACCGCGAGCGACGCGTTGAGCCCGAGCATCGGCGCCAGGCTCGCGGCCTGCAGCGCCTCGGCAGACGCCGCGTATCCGTCACAGATGAAGAGGTGTCGCCTCCCGTCGTCCTCCCACGGCCCGATGAGGTACGTGGGCGCGTAGGTGCCCGACTCCGTGAATGCCTGCCCGCCGGTGGGGAGTGTCCAGCCGGCCTCAACCACGTGCGCACCGCAGTCACGCCACTGCTGCCACAGCTCGCCCACCCGAGCGACTCTGCTCGCTCCCTGCAGGCACCAGATGTGGACGTGCTCCGGGGCGATGTCCGGGTAGGTCTTTCTGATGGCGTCCATCACGAGACCGCGCGGCGTGCGGAAGGTGATGAGAACGCTCTCCTCACTCGCGCGTTCGACGACCTCCAGGGGCAGGAACAGGTTCCCCATGTACCCCTCGTACGGGCGCGAGATGCAGAGCGGCTGGTCGAAGAGATGGAACACCGTCATGGGGCCGCTCGGGCTCCCGAGGGCGAAACGTGTCGTGTTCTCGAGAGTGTCGATCGCGGCGCCCCAGACCGTGATCCCCTCGCGCTTGATGTCGGCGTAGAACCCGCCCCACCCGTAGCCGCTGTCGTTGAGAAGCCGGAGCACCCAGCGGTCGAGCTTGAGCGCGACCTCCGGTCTCGCGTAGACGCGCCCGAACCCCAGCTGCGGGTTCGAGCCCATCTCCGGCGTCTCGCCGGCCTTGGGCATGAGACCCTCGCCGAGGCCGACCAGGATGGCGTGGTTCTCGGGCAGGTGCCGCGTGAGGTACCACAGGCACTCGCTCATCGCGTAGGCCGAGAT
>JBDRFG010000083.1:0-2707 GCA_043819135.1 Candidatus Eiseniibacteriota bacterium
CGCGCGTGTCGATGTCGGGGCCAACACGCTCACGCTCGCGCACTGCACGGTCCCGTGCTCGATGGTGGACGGGTACACGCTCAGGTCGCACTTCGAGTCGGGCCTCGGCGCGGCGGTTCAGGGGTCCATCCCCACGGGTCCCGTGACGCTCCTGCGCATCGGCGGGAAGGGGCTCGACCGCGTGTGGACGGCGGAGGGCGAGATCATCGCGCGCGGCTCGGACGAAGCGATGTGCAGGACGCAGGTGGAGGTGGTGCTCAAGAGCGGCGGGACCGTCGCCGACCTGCTTGAGAGACCGCTCGGCAATCACATCGTGCTCGTTCGGGGGTGGGCGGCGGGCGATCTGCTGTGAGCGGCAAGCGCCGGCCCGGGCAGTCTGCCGGACGCGTTTGCGTGCAGGCCCGCGAAGGGGAACCCGCGACACGCCGGCTCCGCTATCTGAACAGGGCCTTGATGCCGCCCCAGGATGCGCCCTCAACCGGTACGTCGCAGGGATTGCATCCGTCAATGCCCAAGCCCACGGTCTCGCCCCAGACGTTCACGCCCGGAAGACACGGCGAGTCCGAGCAGTGCGTGTAGTCATCACCCGGAGGGTCGCAGAAGAGCGGGTCGACGAACAGGTTATCGTGGTAGTGGTCCGCCAGACTGTCGCCGTTGGCGTTCCCGAAGACGACACAGTGGGATATCTCCGTTCCGTCTGCCTCAGCGTCGGCGACGCCCACTCCGTCGACGGTTCCGGCGACGATGCAGTTCATCATTCTGAAGCCGGGTGAGTAGTTGACGACGACGGCGTCGTACTGGCTCTCCGTGAACGTGCAGTTCGTGTAGATGTCGGACGTGTAGTGCATGTAGACAGCCCCGCCACGATACGTTGGGGCCCCTATGTTCTCATCGAAGAGACAACGAGAGACGGTCACATTGCTGTTGTAGCTGAAGATCGCGCCTCCGCGGTAGCCCAAGGTCGAGTTCGCGCGGAACACGCAGTCGCGGACGGTCGCGGATGAGCTCGAGAAGGCGATGGCGCCGCCGTTCCCTTCCGCCGCGCATCCTTCGAATACGCAGTCCTCAACGATGGGGGCTGAGTTGCTGATTGCGAGGGCTCCTCCGCCACCGGAGGTCCAGCAGTTCAGGAACGTGAACCCCCTGACGGCCGTGGTCGAGTCCTGCAAGGCGTCGGCGATTGTGAACGCGTGGAACTGGCCGTCTCCGTCAATGATCGTCACTTCCTCCCCGTCCTCGGATCGGAAGTCGATGTTCTTCCCGCTGAAGTACACGCCGGTGTTCTGCGCGCCGGAGTATGTTCCCTGCGCGACGAGGACGGTGTCTCCGTCGACCGCCGCGCCGACGGCGGCCCAGATGGTCGTGTGATCTCCAGTACCATTCCAGTTGACTGTGATGACCGCGGCAGAGGGAAGAGCCAGAGCCGTGAGAAGCAGGGCCGCGATGACAGCGGTGTGAACAGCGAGCGCAGTGTGGTTCATAGGCCCTCCTGGAGGTTCGACCAGTCACCCAGTGTTCAGCATGAAATTGTACTCGGTCGCCGTCGCTAGCGTCAATGAGCCCGCGAGGCACCGCTGATCGGTGACGCGACGACGAGGCGCCACCCTTGCCGGTGGCTGCCCTCCGGTAGTAGGCTCCTGGTCGACGCCAAGGCACCGCTCGTCCGGCGGCCGGCGAGTCGTGCGAACCCGCGACAGGAGGGGCCGAACCGATGAAGAGAAGACGCGTGCTCGTGCTCCTGTGCGGCGGGACGCTCGTGATGGAGGAGGACGAGCGCGGAAGCCTCGTCACGCCTTCCCTGAACCGCGCGGTCGAGAACCTGCTCGGGATGGAGCATCGCCTGGGGGAGCTTGCGAACATCGACGTCGCCCACATCGACAACATCGACAGCTCGAACATCAGGCCGGCGCACTGGGACCGGGTGGCCACCGTCATCGGCGAACGCTACGACGGTTACGACGGGTTCGTCATAACGCACGGCACCGACACGATGGCCTACACGGCGAGCGCTCTCTCGTTCGTGCTCGGGAACCTCGGGAAGCCGGTGGTGCTCACCGGCTCGCAGATTCCCGGCAGTCGACTCGAGACGGACGCGAGGCGCAACTTCGTCAACGCGGTGCGCGTGGCGACGCTGGACGTCTCCGGCGTGCTCATCGTCTTCGACCGGCGGATCATACTCGGAGCGCGCGCGACGAAGGTCTCTGAGTCCAGGCTCGACGCGTTCGAGTCGGTCAGCGGAGAACTCGTGGGCGAGATACGGCTCGACATCCGGCTCTCGTCGGATCACCGGCGGAGCCATCGCGGTGGCCTCGAGCTCGCGCCCGGCTTCGAGGAGAACGTGGCCATCGTGACGCTGGCTCCCGGCATGCCGCTACACATTCTCACGGCCCTTGTCCGCGGCGGCATAGGCGGCCTCGTGCTGAGGGGGTTCGGGACGGGCAATGTGGCCTACGAGCATCACGACGCCGTGGCGCTCGCGGCCGAGCGGGGCATACCGGTCGTCGTCACGACACAGTGCCTTCACGGCGCGACCGCCATGCAGCGGTACGACCTTGGGCGTCGGCTTCTGGACCTGGGCGCCATCCAGGGCTACGACATGGGCACGGAGTGCATCGTGACGAAGCTCATGTGGGCGTTGAAGCGCGCGTCATCGGTGGACGAGGTGCGGGAGATCATGCACAGGGATTACTGTGGAGAGATCCGGGTG
>JBDRFG010000084.1:0-2889 GCA_043819135.1 Candidatus Eiseniibacteriota bacterium
CGTCCGCCGACCCGGAGCAGGTGATGCCGCCGATGGCGACTTTGGGCAGGTCGGGCACCCGGGCGGCCACCGCCCGCAATCCCGCGAGCCCGATCGGAGCGAGCGCGTCCGGTTTGGTGTCGGTCGGAAAGATGGGACCGATACCTATGTAGTCGGCCCCGGCGGCCCGCGCCGCCTCCGCCTCGTCCGGCGTTCGAGTCGAGAGGCCGACCAGTGTGTTTCTTCCCAGCACGCTCCGAGCGGTCGCGATGGACGCGTCGCTCCGGCCCAGGTGGACCCCATCGGCGCCCGCGGCCACTGCGATGTCCAGCCGGTCGTTGATTATGAGGAGGGTGCTCGTGCCCCGTGTGACGTCCTCTATCTTCAGTGCCAGTTCGATAAGCTCGGCGTCGGGCATGTCCTTCTCACGCAGCTGCAACGCCTTCACGCCGCGCTCGCATGCGGCGGCCGCAAGCTCGACGTGCGAGATCACCGGGGAGGTGAGGATCAGGTACAGTCCGCCTCCATCGATTAGCGATCTCCTCGGGCTCCCTGTTGTCACCGCGTGTCTCCTGGCGCCGGTTCGTCTCGGTCCGTGACGTTGGCTGTCGGCGCGTTCTCCGGGCCAAACGAAAAGGACCCCTCTTGCAGTCCACACGAGGAGTCCCGCGCGATCGCGCGCACCGAGGGCCGTTTCCCTACGCTGGTATTGCCCAGTTCAGGTTCACGGGGTATTGTTCTCAGGCCCGCGCGGGCCACCCCCAACGACTCCTATTTCGCCGACCGCGCGCCGCGGTCCAATGTGGCCGCTTGAGCGCGGAGAGCACTTCGTATACCCTACCTGAGAGCGACGGGCCAGTCAACTGCGAGAACCGCGAGCAAGGGGAAGAGATGAAGCTCACTGCCTACGGCGCAGCGCGCAATGTCACGGGTTCGAAACACCTGCTCGAGATCGCCGGGAAGCGCGTTCTGCTCGACTGCGGCCTGTATCAGGGCCGCCGACAGGAGAGCGAGCGGCGCAACAGGCGGCTTCCTTTCGATCCAGCCTCGATAGACCTTGTTCTGCTCTCGCACGCCCACATCGACCACAGCGGCAGTTTGCCCACTCTGGTGAAGCGGGGGTTCCGCGGGCCCATCTACGCTACGCACGCGACCGTGGACCTCTGCGAGATACTGCTCAGGGACACCGCGCACATACAGAGCTACGACCTCGACTACCTCAACAAGAGAAGGAAGAAGAGGGGAGAGGCCCCGCTCGAGCCCATCTATACCGCGGATGACGTCGAGGAGACACTGCCCAGATTCGTCGGCGTCGACTACGACAGTCCCACTCGGGTTGCGCCGGGTATCCACGTGACGTACCGCGACGCCGGACACATCCTGGGTTCGTCGATCCTCGAGATCGACGCGCGCGAGTCCGGCTCGTCCACGAGGATCGTCTTCACCGGAGACCTCGGCAGAGCCGACGTACCGATCCTGCGAGATCCTCATCAGGTGACCGCCGCCGATGTACTTATCACCGAGAGCACCTACGGCGGTCGTACGCACGGCTCGATGCTGGATGTCGAAGAGAGCCTTGCCTCGTTCGTGTCCTCCGTCGCGCGTCGCAAGGGGAAGGTCATCATCCCATCATTCGCGGTCGGCAGAACGCAGCGCATCATCTACGAGCTGCACAAGCTGATGCGCGATGGACTCGTGAGAGAGATGCCCATCTTCGTTGATAGCCCGCTGGCCGTTTCCGCGACCGAGATCTTCCGGAAACATCCGGAGTGCTTCGACGATGAAATGAACGCTCTTCTCCGACGAGACGACGACCCGCTCGGATTCGCCCGGGTTCGCTACGTCAAGAAGGCGGACGAGTCCAAGAAGCTCAACAAGATGAGCGGCCCGATGGTCATCGTGTCGGCCTCAGGAATGTGCGAGGCGGGCCGCATTCTGCACCACCTGAAGAACAACATCTCGAACCGCCGAAACGGCGTGTTGATGGTGGGTTATCAGGCCAGGCACACCCTGGGCAGGCGCATCTCGGAAGGGGAAAAGAGGGTCAAGATATTTGGCACGCTCTACCCCGTGAAGGCGCGCGTTCGAGTGTTCGACGAGTTCAGCGCGCACGCAGACAGCGACGAACTCCTTGCCTTCGCGACCGGGATCCGGCGCCCTCCTCGGGCGACCATCGTGGTCCACGGCAACGAAGAACAGTCTCTGACCTTCGGGCGGCGTCTGACCGAGAAAGGATTTTCGAGGGTGACCGTTCCCCTGGACGGTGAGACCATCACCCTGTGACGCCTCTCGCCGCCTACGCCGAACGTCGAGGTGTACGACGGCTCGCGGGTCCCTCCGCACCAACTCACGCACCCGTACGCGCAAGTGTGAACGACGGCGCAGACGAACGCACAGCGCGCTCTAGAGCGCAGCAGAGCGAATTCGCGCGCATCGCGCGGTGTTCGCCAGTGCACGTTCTGCCAACACGAGATACGCTGTTCGTGATGACTCGAGAGTACGTCCGTCGGCGAACGTGTCGTCTCGAATCGTCTTCGTCGCGCGACGGCATCGACTCGTCGGATCAACTTGCGACTTCAAAACTGCACTTTTCGCTTGACACAAACCGAATCTGCTTCTACATATGGCGTCGATAGGTGTGTTGCGTGCACGAGCAGTCCCTTCTTGACTCTGGTGTTGCGTTGCACCCTGTCGCGGCGACCTTGGTCGCCGACCGTTAGCCGGGCGAGACCGCCGTGATCGCGCAGACGGTCGCGGGTCAGTCCGGCAAAGTAAGCTGAGTCGGCCAACTCCCCTCGCGAATGGGCGCGGGGTGGGGCAAAGGAGGTGACGGCTGATGGCAGTAAAGAAGAAGCCCGCCACAAAGAAGGCGGCGGCGAAGAAGCCGGCGAAGAAGAAGGTCGTGAAGAA
>JBDRFG010000085.1:0-2968 GCA_043819135.1 Candidatus Eiseniibacteriota bacterium
TATCATGTCCTTGTAGATGGCGTCCGACTCTCCGTCCGCGAGGACGTCCCTGTGGAGTGCGCTGACCACGCCTACTGTCACGGTCGGGTGCGGGTCGTTGAGAAAATGCCCGAACGGATTCCCGATTGCGACGACCCACTCGCCGATCATCAGATCGTCCGAGTCCCCGAGCACGGCGACCGGCAGGCCGTCGCCCTCGATCTTGAGTACCGCAAGGTCGAACCGTGAATCGTCACCGAGCACGCGCGCCTCGAACTCGCGTCCGTCCGTCAGGGTGACGCGGACATCGCTCGCGCCCCCGACGACGTGCTCGTTGGTCAGGATGTAGCCGTCCCCGTCGACGATGACGCCGGACCCGAACGACTGGTAGGGCTCGCGATACACGCGGTCGGGGAAGTGGCCCCGGAAGAAGCGCTCGAAGAAATCGTTGCGCATCGGGTCGGACCGGACCACCCGCGTCTTGACGGCGCTGATGGAGACCGTGGCCGGACCCACGCTGTCGGCCGCGCGCACGAGCGCGGTCTGCCTCGTCAGCGCGACGGCCTCGCCCCCCCCCTCGTCGTAGTAGACCGAGCTGCCCGTCTGACCCGCGATGATGCGAGACACCTGCTCGGACTGCTCTCGGAGCGCCTTCACCGTGACGAGTAGCCCCACGGAGATGCCCGCGATCGCAAAGAGCAGTGACAGAATAACGAATCGTGCGATCTTCGAGTCCAGAATCCGCCTCCCGGGAACGTGACGCTAGCGGTTCTTCACCTTCTCCCAGTCCGCGAGGAACGACTCGATGCCCCTGTCCGTCAGCGTGTGCTTGAAGAGCTTGTCGAACACGCTGATGGGGATCGTGATGATGTCCGCGCCGGCGATAGCCGACTCGACCACGTGCTGCGGATGCCTCGCGCTGGCGACAATGACCTCGGTCTCGAACGCGTAGTTCTCGTAGATGTCCATGATCTCGCGGATGAGGTCCATCCCGCAGTGCCCGGCGTCGTCCAGCCTGCCGATGAACGGGCTGACGAACGTCGCTCCGGCCTTCGCGGCGAGGAGCGCCTGGTTCGATGAAAACACCAGCGTGCAGTTCGTGCGGATACCGAGGTCGCGCAGCTCGTGCAGTGCCTTGACGCCCTCGCGGGTCATGGGGATCTTGATGACGACGTTCTCGTGGATCTGGACGAGCTTCTTCGCCTCCTCGACCATTCCGGCGCAATCGAGGCTGACGACCTCGGCGCTTACCGGGCCGTCCACGAGTTCGCATATCTGGCGGACCACGTCCTCGAACTTGCCCTCTTCACGCGAGATGAGCGTCGGGTTCGTCGTGACGCCATCCACCACTCCCAGTGACGCCGCCTCGCGGATCTGCTCGATGTTCGCCGTGTCCAGAAATATCTTCAAGCCGTCCTCCTAGTCGTATCGGACCTCTTCAAGGTAGAGCCCGTGCGGCGGAGCCGTCGGTCCTGCCGCGCCACGGTCACGAGCCGCAAGGATTCTCTCGAATTCGCTCGGGGACGTCTTCCCCCTGCCCACCTCCACCAGCGTGCCCACCACCGACCTGACCATCCCTCTCAGGAACCGGTTGGCCGCAATGCGCACGACAAGGATGCCCCCGAAGTTGACCTGACATTCTAGCGAAATCCCGGTCACTCGGCAACGGTGATGGTCGGGCTCACTCCCCACGAGGCAGAAGGACGAGAAGTCATGCTCTCCCTCGAGAACGGCCAGCGCATCGCGCATGGCCGCGCTATCCAACCGGGTGCTCACGAACCAGCGATTCCTGCGCCATACAGCGCTCTCGGCGCTCCCGATCAGATAGAAATAGGACCGCGAGACGGCGTCGAACCTGGCATGGAACGACTCCGGGACGTCGTCCACGTGGACGACCCGGACGTCCCGCTCCAACCGCGCATTCAGCGCGTGCCCTATCCGCTCGGCCGGAAGGTCCAGCGACGTCGCCACGCTCGCAACCTGGCCGAGCGCGTGTACGCCGGCGTCGGTGCGTCCGGCGCCCGTGACGCGCGCGCTCTCGCCCGTCAGGTCGGCCAGGGCGTCCTCGAGGTCGCCCTGCACGGTGCGCGTCTCAGGCTGCACCTGCCAGCCCGAGAACTCCGTTCCGTCGTATTCTATAGTAAGCTTGAGATTACGATCGTGCATGCGACCAGAAACCCCACCACGATGAACCCGACGGCGTCGTCGCCGTCCAGCCTAAGTTCGACATACTTGGTACGTCCGGCTGCGCCCCTGTAGCAGCGCGCGTCCATGGCCAGCGCGAGGTCGTCGGCGCGCCTGAAGGCGCTCGCGAAGAGCGGCACCAGGATCGGCACCGCGCTCCTCGCCCGCGCGACCAGACCGCCCTCGAAGCTCACGCCCCTTCCCATCTGCGCCTTGATGATGCGCCCGGCCTCGTCGAGCAGCGTCGGGACGAATCGAAGCGCGATGATCGAGACCATCGCAAGCTCGTGGACGGGCAGCCCCAGCCGCTCGAACGGCCGCAGAAGCCGTTCGATGCCGTCACCCAGGTCCACCGGTGAAGTCGTCGCCGTCAGCACCGTGGCGACGGAGACCATCAACCCCACGCGCCACGCGAACACCGCGCCTACCAGAATTCCCTCTCTCGAGAGCCACGGCACGAAACTCAGAAGCGGCGTGCCGCGTGTCAGCAGTCCGTGCATCACGAACACGACAACGAGAAGCCACTTGAGCGACGCGAGGTTGCGCCACAGGAACCCGGCGCTGAGCCTGGACAGGATCACGAGCGCGATCAGCGAAAGCGTGAGGAAAGCGTATGAGGCCGGACTCTGTGTGACGAGCACGGTGACCAGAAGCGCCAGCGCGCCGACCATCTTGACGCGCGGGTCGAGTCTGTGGACGGGCGACCCGGTCGGGTAGTACCGCCCGAGCGTCAGGTCAGTCAGAAAGCTCATCGAGGAGTAGCTCCGCTATCTGCACGGCATTGAGGGCCGCGCCCTTCCTCAGA
>JBDRFG010000086.1:0-3183 GCA_043819135.1 Candidatus Eiseniibacteriota bacterium
CCGTCCGACCGTGAACTCGTCCGCACCGAAGTCTATCACCGTGTTCTTGGCGGTCATGTTCGGGTCGCTGAGCCTGTGCGCCCCGGCTGTCGGCACGTTCGAGGAGATCCCGGACATCAAGTCTGAGAAGAGCACCTGCGCCTCCGCCGCGAACGTCCCGCCGCTCATGAGAGCGCGCACGTATTTCTGGTCATCGGTGCAGCGCCCCGCCAGCTCCTCGGTCCGGTCCCAGATGGCGGCGTCACGGGAATCGAGCGTGACGTTGACCTCGCGCGGATCCTTCTCGCGCCAGAGCGCGACCGCTTTGAGCGCCGCTTCCTCGAGAGTGCGCGCGTCGTTGGGGCCAGAGGGGCTAGCGCCGAGGAAGATGCGCACCACGGGCTTGTCGATACCCTCGGCCACCTCGTTGATGCGAGCAAGAACGGCTTTGTCAGGCGGTTTCGAGACGAGAACGATGACCCTGGTCGCGTCGTCGCCCGCGAGCGCCCGTAGCCCGTCGATGAACGTGATGCCACCCACTTCCTCTTTCACGTCGCGGCCGCCCGTGCCGATGGCCTGGGAGATCCCGGCGCCCTCGTTCGAGATGATCGAGCTCACTTCCTGCAGGCCCGTGCCGGACGCTGCGACGATACCGATCTCGCCACGATTGACCACGTTGGCGAACGCGAGCGGCACGCCATTGATGATGGCGGTCCCGCAGTCCGGACCCATGACGAGAAGGTCGGTAGCGTGCGCGAACGCCTTGAGGTCCACCTCGGTCTCCAGGGCTACGTTGTCCGAAAAGAGCATGACGTTGAGACCGGACTCGAGCGCCCGCTTCGCCTCGCGGCCGGCGTAGCGGCCCGCGACGGAGATGAGCGCGAGGTTGGCGTCGGGAACGATCTTGAGCGCTCCCGAGAGACTTGCGGGATGGAAGGTGTCGTCGGCGTCGCCGCCCGAGCGCGCTTCCTTCAGGCGCTCGTCGGTGGCGTCGAGGGCTGCCTGCGCGGCCTCGTCGCTCTCGGCCCTGATGGCTACGAGGAGGTCGGTGTCGCGGGCGGCCTCGAACTCGCGCGCGAGGAGCCCGGAGGTCGAGAGAATGGCCTTGTTCTCGCGCGTGCCCATGACGACGGCGGCGTCGACGACGCCGTCCATCGTCCCGAGCGCCTTCCCCACCGTCATGAGCGTGACGGAATCGAAGTACGCGCCCTTCTTGATGAGTCCGACTACGACCACAGCCTCGCTCCCTCGTTCACGGAGGTTCCCACCCTATCAGTCCGGCAACATCCCTTCAAGCGTCCCGCGAGACCCTCGCGGACTGTGATGTAGAACCCCACGCCGATGTCCGCGCCGGAGGTGGCGCCGACCTGCAGGAGTCTCTCGGTCGCCGCCCGGACCTCCTTGTCGCCGCCCAGGTCGAGCGCGATGATGAGCTCCTGCATGGACTCGAACGTGTGGCCGCGCGCGGCGCAGGAAAGGAAGGACTCACTGAGCACGTCCCTCAGGCCCGTCCACTCGAGGATCCTGCCCCGCTCGGCCGTCCAGTCGCGGTACCCCATACGCTCAAGCACGACCAGGCCCAACAGGAACCCCGCGATGAAGTCGTCGCCGGACGGCGTGAGACCGATCCCGCAGCCGCTCAATCGGCTGACACCGCGGCGTCGGTCCCAGAGGATCATGTCGCGCACGCAGCTGAGCGTGTGCTCCGCGAGATTGCGCTTGAACCCGGCCGGGATGGATACGATCCGGCTGCGGTCGAGAAGATACGTCAGGCTCTCGCGGGGAGACAGGACCAGCAGGAACGCACCGAAGGCGCCGAGGTTCCGGCGGAAGCCGGCCGTGTTGCGCAGCGCCAGCGGCAGTGCGGTGTCGTAGACGTCACCCTTCCCGAACTCCACGCGGTCCCCGTCGACGAGGACCGCGCCGGGCTCAACGCGCACCTGCTGAACCGCG
Organism: Candidatus Eiseniibacteriota bacterium; assembly: GCA_043819135.1. Taxonomy (GTDB): domain Bacteria; phylum Joyebacterota; class Joyebacteria; order Joyebacterales; family Joyebacteraceae; genus JALGZG01. Next base: position 1,933 of record JBDRFG010000086.1, read on the forward strand.
TCCGGGTCGAACCCGCGCGCGATCACGTTGAGCGGCCCGCGGTCGATGCCGGGCAGCGCCAGCGTGACGACCCGTTTCCCGTCGGTGAGATTGACGACGCGACGGAAGCCGTTGAGAAAGTCGTAGATGCCCGGCTCTACCAGGTCGCCTATGGAGAGGATCTTGAGCATCAACCCGGTGCTCCGTGGGGTAGTGGGGAGCGGCGCCTTACGCGCCGCCCGCATCAAGCCTTGTAGAACACCATCCCGTAGTGGTCGTCGTAGCCGTCGCGCCGCACGATCTCGACCTCTCCCCTGACCGCCATCCCGGTCGCGGGCCCATCGATCCTGTGCTGGCCCGTCATCGTGATGCCGTTTTCGAGCGCGACGATGGCGAGTCCCAGACTCGGCACCTCGAAGTCGGGCGGCAGGCTGTAGAGGGTCGTGAACGTCAGGAGCTTCCCGCTCTTGGGAAGCGGCACGGGGTCGAACTCGTTGTGCTCGTTCTTGCCGCAGTTCTTGCAGACCATGCGGTAGGGGTAGTGGACGTGTCCGCACTTCTTGCACTTGTATGCGTAGATATCGCGTGGCATTTGTCGGTGCTCCGTTATGGCGCGGCCGAGTGCCGCGCTGCTTCCTGCCCAGCGCGCGCGCGTGCCGCTAGTTCTCTCGCTCGAAGGCCAGGCAGACGACGTTGTTCCCGAATCCGCCGAAGTTGCAGGTGAAGCCGACACGGGCGCCCTCGACCTGACGCTCGCCCGCTTCGCCGCGCAGCTGGTGCACGATCTCGTGAGCCTGCGCGAGACCGGTGGCGCCCACCGGGTGGCCCCTGCCCTTCAGGCCTCCGGAAACGTTGATGGGAAGCTTCCCGCCGAGCGCCGTCTCGCCGCGCTCGAGCGCCAGATGCCCCTCGCCCTTCGGGAAGAACCCGCACTCTTCGCTCTCGACGATCTCGAGGATGGTGAAGGCGTCGTGGAGTTCCGCGACGTCTACGTCAGCCGGCGTTAGCCCCGCGCGCTCGAACGCCATCGCGGCCGCGCGCCGGACCGCCAGCAGGTCGGTGGGGTCCTCGCGCTCGTGCACGGCGTGTGTGTCGGTCGCCTGACCGACGCCCGCGAGCCTGATGAGCGGCCGGTCGACCTTCCTGGCGACTTCCTCGCTCGCCAATATCACGCACGCCCCGCCGTCCGAGACCGGGCAGCAGTCGAAGAACCGGAGCGGCTCCGAGACGTACGGGTTGTTCGTCATCGCCTCCGGCGAGTCGAGGATGCCC
>JBDRFG010000087.1:0-3612 GCA_043819135.1 Candidatus Eiseniibacteriota bacterium
GACGCTCACGGTCAAGAACGACGGGTTGGGCGCCCTCGTCTGGCGCATCAGGGAAGCGCCCGTCGCCGACCGCGGTGAGACTGTTGCGCGTGGCCCGAAGAGAGCCGAGGGGTCGACGCTGACCGGGTGGTCGCCCGGCCCTGACGCCGCAGCGAGCATGCGGGCCGTTCCAGGACCGGCCCACGTCTCGGGCCTCGAGCCAGCCAAGGGCGAGCTTGACTCGCGCGCGGGCATGCAGGGGTCGGGAGGTCCCGACGGGTTCGGCTACACGTGGACCGACAGCGACGAGCCTGGCGGCCCGGCGTTCGTGTGGAACGACATCTCGGGTGTCGGCACGCCGGTGACGCTCCTGGACGACGACTTCGCGGAGGTCCCGCTCCCGTTCGAGTTCGCATTCTACGGAAGACCCCAGACGGACGTGCGAATCAGCTCGAACGGCTACCTGACCTTCGTGTCTGACGCCACGGCCTACAACCATGACCCCATACCGACGACCACATCGCCAAGCGACCTCATAGCGCCCTTCTGGGTGGACCTGAACCCGGAGCTTGGAGGGACGATCCACTACCACCATGACGAGAACACGGGCAGGTTCGTGGTCCAGTACACCGACGTCTACGACTACTGGTCGACCGGCACGAAGACGTTCCAGGTGCTTCTTGATCCCGATGGCTCGATTCGCTTCAAGTACCTCGACATGAACGGGGTGGTCGACGTCTGTTCTATCGGCATCGAGGACGTTCTCGGCCTCTCGGGCCTCCAGGTCTCGTTCAACGCTCCGTACGTCCACGACGCGCTCACGGTCCTCATCGAGGACGCCGCGCCTTGGCTCGTCGAGGCGCCGGCGGGCGGTGCGCAGCTCGGAGGCATCTCGCGCGAGATAGAGCTCACGGCCTATCCCGAAGGCCTCCCGACGGGACTGCACGAGGTCAACCTCGTGTTCGAGAGCAACGACCCCGACGAGCCTGAGTTCGTGGTCACTCTCGGGCTGCTCGTCATCGGCCCGCCGGAGGTCGAGGTGCAGCCTGAGGACCTCGCGTTCACGGTGATGGGAGGGGGGGCGGCGTGCGACACGCTTAACGTGTCGAACGTCGGCGGCTCCGACCTCACGTGGTACATCGGCAAGGACCCGAGGGACCCCGGCTCTCACGGTCAGCCAGGCGGCAGGGCGGAAGGCGGCCCGGAGCGGTTCGCGAACTCCGCGGCTTCCTCCGAACGCCCGGTGGCGCCGTCGAGCGGTGACGAGGGCAGGGGCGGAGAGCGCGGCTACGGCGGTCCGGACTCGTACGGCTACTCGTGGAAGGACAGCAACACGCTCGGCGGTCCGGCCTACTCGTGGTTCGACATCTACGAGATCGGCTCGCAGCTCATGATGGGCGACGACACCGAACAGACGATTGCACTTCCGCTCCCGTTCCCGTTCTACGGAGGAGTCGAGAACTTCGTGACGGTCTCGTCGAACGGATACCTGACGTTCGGGTCGAACGGCAGCGTGCCGACGAACGGACCGATCCCCGACGCGGCCGTGCCTAACGCGCTCGTGGCGCCCTTCTGGGACGACCTGAATCCCGGCATCGCCGGCGCCGTGCACACGTTCTTCGAGCCCCAGTCCATGAGCTTCATCGTTCAGTACACGGGCGTAGCGACCGTCGCGGAACCGTGGAGCAGCAAGACGTTCCAGGTCATCCTGAGGGACGACGGAAGCATGCTCTTCCAGTACAACACGATGACCGGGACGGTCACGACCGCGACCATCGGCATCGAGTCGCCGAGCGGCGCGGTCGGTCTGCCGGTCGCCTACGATGAGGCGTACGTAGAGAACGGACTTGCCGTCGAGATCACGCCGGGGTGTCCGTGGCTCACCGCGGCGCCGTGGTACGGCGTCAGCGCACCCGGGATGTCCGAGCCGGTGACCGTCTGCGTCAACGCGGCCGACCTCGAGCTTGGGGAGCACGAGTGCAACCTGCTCGTCCGGAGCGACGACCCGGACTCGGTGACCGTCATCGTACCGATACTCGTCTACGTCGTGGACACCGGCGTCGAAGGCGACCCGGTCAGGTACGAGCTCTTTGGCAACTTCCCGAACCCGTTCAACCCCGTGACGGAGATCCGCTACGTGCTGCCGACCGGCGCGACGGTCGAGCTCGAGATCTACTCGCTCTCGGGCAGGCTCGTGCGCACGCTGCTGGCGGGCGAGAGCCAGGACCCGGGCAGGTACGCCGTGATCTGGGACGGACGGGAGAGGGACGGCAACCTCGCGGCCTCCGGTGTGTACTTCTACAGGCTCGTAGCAGACGGGGAGGCGCTGACACGGAAGATGATCCTTCTGAAGTAGTCGACGACCGGTCTCAGGGCGGCGGGATGCCCGAGGTGTTCCGCCGCCCGCGCAAACTCAGGGGAGGACCGATGAGACTCGCTATCTTGCTTCTGCTCGTCTGGGCCGGTGTCGCGGTCGCCGTCCCGGTCAACCAGGTGGCCTCACCGATGATGCCCAAGTACGAGTGGCAGCCCATGAACGGCGTGATGCCGGTGTGGACGCAGGAACTCATGGACGACGGGGGATGGGCCCTGGCGTCGCAGTACGCCGCCGACTACCCGTTCTACGCTGAGACCGCAGACGATTTCTCCCTCTCGGACGGTCGGCCCGTCGTCGCCGTAGAGTGGTGGGGCGCCTACTGGAACCCTGGAGCTCCTCCGTACGCCGCGAACTTCGTCGTACGGTTCTACGAGAGCGACCCGGGCAACAAGTTCGCTCAGCCGGGCGCGTTGTTGTATGAACACGAGTGCGCCGCGTACGTGGAGGAGCTGCTGCCCGAGCAGACGTGGTGGTATCGCTACTACTGCGATCTTGCCGAACCCTTTGCGCAGGTTCCGGGCGAGACCTACTGGGTGAGCATACAGGCCATGTACCCGTGGTACGAAGGTGGGCAGTGGGGCTGGGGCGAGTGCGTTGCGGAGGACTACTGGAGCGACGAGGCCGTCTACGTGTTCGACGCGCTGGGTGTTCCGGCGTGGGCGCCGATCTCGACGTCCGACCCGTACGTGCACCGCGAGTGCGCGTTCGTGCTCTACGTGGACAACTTCAATCCCGTCGAGCCGGCGTCATGGTCGGTCGTGAAGGCGATGTTCAGGTAGGGGAGTCGTCCGCTCGCCTCTCAAGAGCGAGGCGGTTGGCGATTCACGGATGTGACAGGTTCCTCCATCGGGCGGGAGTCACCGTAGCGCCGCTACGCTCCCGCCCGAGCCTCTTCCAGGGCGCGGTCAAGCGCGCTCTCCCGTTCGGCCCTCGTGCTTCCCATCTCGACGCTCATCTCGACGGGCGTCTCCGGACTCAGGAAGAGCAGCACGACCTCCTTGAGCGGGATCCCCGTCGTGGCCTCCGCGGCCACGCCGTACGCGAGCGCCTGCCGTCCGTAGCGCTCGGCGAGGGCTTCGAACCCGCCGGGAGGCTCGGCGTCGGTCTTGTAGTCGACGACGACGAGCTCGCCGTCCTCGACGAAGACCATGTCCATCTTCCCCTCGACGATCGTCTCTCCCCGCACCATCGAGAACGGAACCTCGCGGTAGCACCTCGAAGCCCCGGACGCCCGGCGGACGACGCTCGAGTCGAGC
>JBDRFG010000088.1:0-62585 GCA_043819135.1 Candidatus Eiseniibacteriota bacterium
GTGTCGAGATTCACGAGGCTCTACGAGGACATCAAGGCCAACCGGATCGACGAGAAGTTCCTGGGCGAGATCGAGTGGCGCGACCACATCTTCCAGTGGATCGACTACCGCATCTACGCTGACGACGGGCCTCCCGCGCCGTCGGGACGTGTTGGCGAGGTGACCGCGTGAGCGGGCCCGCGACACGGCGTGAGGGAGACACGGCGGACAAGACCGGGAGCAAGAGCGCCGGAAGACCGATTCCACGTCGCGCGCGTCGCGGCAAGCTGTCCGTGGCGATCCTATGGCACCAGCATCAGCCGTTCTACCGCAAGGGCATGTCCGGCGACCCGACGGGCGCCTATCTTCTCCCGTGGGTCCGTCTGCACGCTGTCCGCGACTACTACGCCATGGCGGCGATGGTGGCCGACTACCCGAACGTGCATCTGACCATCAACCTCGTCCCGTCGATGATCGTCCAGCTCGAGGACTACGTCGACAACGGGGCCACCGACCTCTGGATGGAACTCTGCCTCACCCCTACGGAACACCTGACCGACTCGGATAAGAACTTCATCGTCTCGCGCTTTTTCGACGCCAACTGGCGGCACGAGGTGGAGATCTACCCCCGATACGCGGAGCTTCTGCGCATGAGGCGCGAGTCCCGCGCCTTCACCGACCAGGACATAGACGATCTCAAGGCGTGGTTCAACATCGCGTGGTTCCCGCCCGAGGCCCGATGCGAACCGTGGCGGCTTCACGGTGGAGAAGAAGTTTGCGTGCGCGAGTTCATCGACAAGGGCAGGGGTTTCGACACGAACGACGTCGTGCGCATTCTGGAGCAGCAGATGGCGATAATGAAGAACGTCGTGCCCATCCACGCGCACCTGGTCGAGAAGGGGCAGATAGAGGTGACGGTCTCGCCCTTCTATCATCCCATTCTCCCTCTGCTCGTCGATACCGACCTGGCGACCATCGATGCCTCCGGGGCGACTCTTCCGCCGCGCTTCAGCCATCCCGAGGACGCGCGGGCGCAGCTTGAGAAGGCGGCGAATTTCTACCGCGACCGGTTCGGCCGGGAGCCCGTGGGACTCTGGCCGTCCGAGGGTTCCGTCGGCGAGCACATGGTGGAACTCGTGCACGAGGCGGGGTTCCGGTGGATGGCGACGGACCGGGGGGTGCTCGAGAAATCGGGAAAGCACGGCTACGAAACGGAAGATCCGGAGATCCTCCTCAGGCCGTACCTCGCGGGCCGGCCCGGCGGTCAGGTCAGCACGTTCTTCCGGCACACGCGCCTGTCCGATGACATCGGCTTCAGCATGCAGGGCTACGCGGACTACGACCGGGCGGCCGGGGAGTTCCTGGGCTGGATCCGGAAGGGTTTTGCTGACAGGGTCGAGGATCCGTCCGAGAGGATCCTGACGATAGCGGTAGACGGCGAGAACGCCTGGGGATCGTATCGCAACGACGCGCGGGCATTCCTCCGAGGGCTCTACTCCCGTCTCAACGACGACCCCGATCTCGTGGCGGTCACTCCGTCGGAGTTCATCGCGGGCGACGCGGCCAGAGGAGTAAAGGCCCATCCCGTCGAAGAACAGCATTCCGTCGCGCCGCTCTTCACCGCCAGCTGGATAGACGAGATGGGCTCGCCGCACGGCAACGACCTCAACATCTGGATCGGCTCACCGCAGGAGAACCGAGCGTGGGAGGTCCTCGGCATGGTCCGCCGGCACATGGATGACGTAGGCGCGACACCGGAGGCGCACCCCGAGGCCTACGAGTCGCTCTACGCCGCCGAGGGAAGTGACTGGTTCTGGTGGTTCGGCGACGACTTCGTCCTCCCGCAGGGAGTCGACTGGATGTTCGACATGCTGTTCCGCGACCACTTGAAGAACGTCTACCGCTCTCTCGGTGAGGAGCCGCCCGAGTTCCTGGAGGAGCCGATCGTTCGGAAGCAGATGCTCTGGACCAAGGACGAGCCGGTGAGGGCGATGGAGCCCGGACAGGTTCTCCGGATCATGTCAGACACTCCCGGTACGGTGCGGTGGAGCCTGGACCGCTGGAAGACAAGCGCGACCCGCACGCTCGAGCCCACCGGCGACGTCATGGCGAACCTGAGCGGCTACTCCGTGACGCTCGGTCCGTTCGACGATGATGCGTGGGGCGTCGAGTTCGCGTTCGTCGAAGAGGCCGGCCCGGGAACCTACACGGTTCGCGTTGTCGGGACCGAGGCGCAGGGTCAGTAGGACGCTGTCGGAGTCGAGACGGTGAACACAGCGGGACGCCGTCCCATCCGCGCACCTCGGGCTTGGAACGGGGCCCTTGGCCTGCTAGACTGGAGCAGACCGGTCGGAGGTGCGCCTTTGTCCAAACGTCTGCTTCGTACATCACTTCGAATACTCGCAGCCATCGGGGTCGCGATCGCGATTCTGGTGGCCGTTCTGTTCTTGACACCGTTCGGCGTGCGGGCGGTGACCTCGATCGGCTGGTCGAGAGCCGCCGGCGATTCGGGCGTAGAGCTCTCTGTCGGGTCCACGAGCGGAAGCCTCGTTCGGGGCATCACCTTCCAGGATGTGCTTCTCACAGCACAAGACGGAACCCGGCTTCTTGCGGCCGATCGAATAGGCGCCAGGCTCGGCCGGATCAGCCTGAGTTCGAAGCGTGTCGAACTTGAGAGTGTTCGGATCGACGGAGCCGAGTTCTTCTTCGCGAACGGCGACGACGGGAAGCAGGTCGGCTGGTCGAGGCTCGGACGCGTGCGCCCGGCCGAGCTGCCCGATGGCGCGGATGCAGGCGCGTGGGAGGTCCTCTTCGACCTCGCGCTGGCGGACGTCACCGTCAGGGTGCGCAACGCCGCGTCGGGTCTCGCGATGGTCGTGGGCCCCGTCGAGGGTGCCGCGTCGGGCGCGCTCGAGGAGTTCGACATGGCCCTTGAGGGAGCTGTGTCGCTCGAGCTCCGCTCGCTTGGCGAGCCCATCGCCGGCGAGTTCGACGGGCTCGCGACGCTTGCCGCCCATGAACTCCTCAAGCTCGATTCTCTCGTGCTTCGCACGAACGCCGGCAACGCGTCGGCCGCCGGGACCGTGCAGCTGAGGGGCACGGCGCAGCCTGACTCTGCCGGGGCTTCTGAGGCGGACGAGTCCGGCGCCGGGGGCATTCGTGCCGACGAGTCCAGCGCCGGGCCTTCCGCGGATCTGACCATAGAATCCACGCACGACCTGTCGCAGCTGACGGCGCTGCTCGGAGCGTCCGCCGCCTCGGGCGACCTCAGGAGCATCACCGGAGCGCTGTTGCTTTCCTCGAAGATGAATGGTCCGTTCGCGTCGCCCGCCTACTCGACTCGGCTGCGCGCGGAGAACGTCAGCTACGGTGCGGCACAGATCGAGCTTCTGACCGCATCGCTCAAGGGAGACATTTCGGCGCTCACCGCGGAGTCGCTTCACGTTGAGGCAATGGGCGGCACCGTGGATGCCGAGGCGACGGTCGAGTTCCCGGACGCTGGTGACGACGCCCGTTTCCCGCGTCTGCGTAGCAAGGCGGAGTTCCGGGGGCTGAAGCTGGACCGTCTTGCCGCACTTACGCCTGACGGCAACGCGCGCGTGTCCGGAACGCTCGGCGGAACGGTGACCATCGACTGGGGGTCGCCGGGGCTGTCGAACCTGAACGCGTCGTTCGACCTGAACACCTCGCGGCTCGTCGCCGCGGAGAAGGACCTTGACTCGCTGTCGGTCAGGGGCCGGGTGACGGAGGGACTTCTCGTTTCCTCCGGCTTCTGCTGCGGCACGTCTCTCACTGCCGACGGCCGACTGACCGACGACGGACTCCGCGAGCTTTCCATCTCGCTCGCTGCCGACGACCTGGCGGTGCTCGGACAAGCCTTCGACGTAGTCGAACTGGCCGGTAGCGGAACGGCCGAACTCAAGTTGAGCGACATCGGCGCATCGCCCTCGCTCTCCGGCACCGCCGAGTTTCCCGATCTCAGATACGGCGACGTACAGGCCGGACCGGTCCGGGTCGAAGCGCGCGGACTGGACGGGTCCTACAACGTGCTCTACGAGGCCTTCGACTCATCGCTGCTCGGCACCGCTTCGCTGGGCAGCGGGGGAGAGTACGCCGCGTCCGCCATCGCACGATCGTTCGATCTCGCGGCGGTCATCGACGACTCCCTTCGCGAAGCGATGTCACTCGAAGGTGTGCTCTCGGGTGCTGCCACCGTGAGCGGCAACGTCGGCGGCGCCTACGCGTTGACGGGAGAGATATCTGAACTGGACCTCGCCGTGCGCAGACAGAGCGCCGCGCTCACTGCTCCCTTCAGTTTCGCCGTGTCGCCCGACTCGGTCCGGCTGACCGAGGCTGCTCTCGCCGGCACGTTCGGCGAGGCGTCCGTTGCAGGAAGCTACAGCGCCGCGGACGCTCTCGACATCGTACTGAGCTTCGGCGGCGCGGAGCTCTCCGAACTCGCGCAGCTTCTGCCTGAGCCACTGGACTTCCCGCCGCGCGGCCGGCTGGCGGGCAGCGTGCGGCTGGCCGGAACGCGGCGGTCACCCGTGTTCTTCGCCGACATCTCCCTTGTGGGCTTCGAGATGTCGGGTCTGTCCCTGGACTCGGTCACGCTCGAGGCGGAAGGCGACTCCTCCGACGTCATGTTCGACGTGACGGCCGCGAGCACCGAATCGGGCCGGGTCTCCATCAACGGCGCGGTGCCAGTGACCCCGGACTCGGTGACCGTTCTCAGACTGGACGCGGGACGCGAGTTCGGTGTCAGCGTCGTATCGTCTGGGTTCATACTCGACGCGGCCGAGCCGATACTGCCGGGCGTGCGCGGCGAGAAGCGGTTCAGGGTCGACGGGTCCGCGCTCCTGACTGGCACTGTGGACTCGCTGGCGTCGGTCACGGGAAGAGGGCTCTTCACCCGGCTGTCCGCGTCGTTCGACCTCGCGGAGTTCTCGCTGGTCGACACCGTGTACTTCGACGTGGCCGGGGGAAGGGTCGACTTCGGCGAGTTCGCGGTCGACGTTCTGCGCCGCCACGTTCTCGGCGAGCCGGCGGGGGGCAGGGTGACCGTCGGGGGCTTCACGAGCCTGAACGGCGAGACGCGGATATCGGCTACCTCGACGGGCCTCGACATCGGTCACCTGGTCCGCGCGCTGGGAGCGGACCCGGGCTCGCAGATAAGGGGGAAGCTCGACGCTGACGCTCTCATAGAGGGATCGGGCGGCGAGAGAACCGTGTCCTTCGCGTGGAGCGTGGATTCTCCCAGGCTGTTCGACTTCGGGTTCGATCGAGCGGCGGGCTCAGGCACGTTCGAGGCCGGCGCGTTGAGGATAGAGAAGGCGGAACTGGTGGCGGGCGACCGCAGCATCGGTGTGACCGGGACGGTCGCCACGGGCGACGACGGGTCTCCGGAACTGGACCTCCGGGTGGTCGCCAGCGACTTCCGTCTGCGACGGCTCAAGAGGTTGCCTCCGGGGCTGGACAGGATCGACGGGCGGCTGGACGTGGACCTGAAAGTCAAGGGGCGCGCCGACTCGCTCGGCATCGACGGGACCGCGCTCCTGTCGGGCGGGAAGCTCGAGGGGTTCGGACTCGCGAAGCCCATCACCGGCGTCGAGATGGACGCGCAGAGCCAGGGAACGACCGTCGCGGTCAAGCGCCTCCGCGCTCGGTCGGGAGACGGGAGCGTCGACGCGTCGGCGCTCGTCGACCTCTCCGTGAGCCGGGTCGATCCCACGTTCCTGGCAATGGCCAGTCTGAACTCTCCGTCGTTCGAGATCGAGGACGTCATCGAGGGGAGCGTTTCGGGCAACCTCACCTGGGGCGGCACCTTCTCGCACTCGGCGCTGCAGGGCAGGATCAGCGTCGAGAAGGCGACGGTGACGCGCTCCGTCGGTCTGAGCGACCTGATGGGACGGGGCCCCAGAGTGGTCGTCGTCAAGCGCGTGGACGATCCGCGTGCCAACGTCGCGCTCGATCTCGACCTGGAGATCAAGGAGCCCATCAAGGTCGAGAGCAACGTCGCCAAGCTGTCGCTCGAGGGTGGGGCGACCGTCGGGGGAACCATGGCGGCGCCGAGGGTCTCCGGCAGCTTCCGGGCGGAAGGCGGGACGTTCAACTACGTGAGCAACGACTTCACCATAGAGGAGCTCACCGTCAACTTCATCGAGGCCGAGAGGCGCGATCCCTACGTGAAGCTCGTCGGCGCCTCGGACGTCGAGAGCCGGTCGGGAGAGCAGTACCGCGTCATGGTCCGCGTCGACGGATACCTCAACGACGCCGTCCCAGAGCTGACGAGCGTTCCCGCCCTGAGCCAGCCGGACATCTTTTCGCTTCTCACCTTCGGGAGCACGTTCGGGGGCCTGGTGTCCGGAGGCCAGAGCACGGGCAGCTCCGGTGACAACTTCAGCAATCTGGCGCGCGGTGCCTTCCTTTCGAGCGCCTTCGGGCTCGCTGAGAAGACGCTGGAGAGACTCCTGCATCTGGACAGGGTGGCCATCGCTGACGTGGAAGCCGCGTCCGGGAACGGTGTGGACACGGACGTGATGATCGGGAAGGACTTCGGCGGACGCCTTCGCGTCAGCTACACGACGTCCGTCGGGCGTTCCAGCAACCAGAGAGTAGAGGTCTCGTTCGAGCTGGCCAGACGTCTCTGGCTCGAGACCCGAACGGACCCGGAAGGAAACCATGCTGTCGGTCTCAAGTTTCAGATTCCATTCAAATAGAACCGCGGGCAGTCGGGTAGGCCCGGCGCTTTTTCTCGCGCTGGCGCTCCTTCTGCCGTCGGTCGCCACGGCCGCCAGGATCGATCCCGTGCTCGTGCGGCGCGCCGCCGCTCGTCACGCGTCCACCGGTCCGATGGTGGAGGACGTCGTCTTCGTCGGAAATGACGCCTTCGACGAGGATCTGCTGTTCGGCTACATGCACACGCGGGAGAGCGGCCTCCTTCGCAAGAGCTACTACGACAGGCGGACGTTCCTGCAGGACCTCGCGAACCTCGAGAGATTCTACGTGTCGCAGGGATTCCTCGAAGCCGACGTGGAGATGGACGACATCAGTCTGAGCGCTGACTCCACGCGCGTGGAGATCCTTATAGGGGTATACGAGGGCGACCGCTGGATGGTAGAGAGCGTGACGTTCGAGGGAGAGAGCGTTATTCCGGAGGACGAGCTGCGCGCTCTGGTTCTTCTCGATGAGGGCAGTCCCTTCATCCTGGGTTTCATCGAGCGAGACCGCCGGGTGGTCTCCGAGGAATACGCGCGCCGGTCGTACCTGGACGCGCGCGTCTTGCAGGTAGTCACGCGCGACGACGACAGGCGGCTCGTCGCGATCGACTACGCCATAACCGAGCGCGAGCGGGCAACGATCGCATCCATAGACGTCGAGGGAGATGAGAAGGTCAGGAAGTTCGTGGTCGAGCGCGAGCTGACGTTCCATGAGGGGGAGCTCTTCGACTTCAGGAAGATAGGGGAGTCACAGGCGCACTTGTACCGGACCGGTCTCTTCAACTCGGTCTGGATCGAACCGGCCGCCGCCGATACGGGGAAGCCTGCGAAACGGGTTATCGTGCGCGTCGGCGAGCGGGCCAGCGGTGAGTTCGACCTCTCCGGAAGCTACGCGGGTGTCAACCTTGAGGGACTACGGGGCCTCGACTTCCTCGAACTCGGAGCGGAGTTCAGGAACAGAAACGTCCAGGGCCAGGCCACGAACATGACGCTGGGGGGACGATACAGTGGGCTCGCAAGGGACGTGCGGGCATCGGTCGGCGATCCTTGGTTCCTGGGGAAGCGCGTGGCCGCCGAGTTTGCGGTCCACTACGAGTGGATGGAGGAGAAGAACTCGGTGCGGTTCGTGACGGAAGTGACCAGCGGCAGCTTCGTCATGTCGAAGAAGTTTGGCCTGAACGTCGCTCTCGAGGGTGGGTACGAGTACAGTCACAACTACGACGAATCCGACGATAACAGGTCGACCGAGACGAGCGCCCTGCTTATTGGGACCGTCTACGACTCCCGCAATGACGTTCTGAGTGCGAGCCGCGGGATGTTCCTCAGGGGAGAGGTAGACATCGCGAGCTCTCATCTCGGCGGGATGAACGACTTCACGCGTGTGGAGGTGGACTGGCGCGGGTACGTCAGGCCGATCCCGGGCAGGGTCGCCGCGCTTCAGCTGAGGGCCGGATGGATCGAGCCGTCCGGCGACGACAGTGAGGTTCCGGGGCCGGAGCGGTACCTTGCCGACAGGGCAGGTCTTGTGCGCGGCCTTCCGCGCGAGGCCCTGGGTCCGCTCGACGACGACGGGACGCCCACTGGTGGGCTGGCGCTCGTCCTGGCGCGAGGCGAGATCCGCTTCCCCGTGCGCAAGAGTCTGCGCGGAGCGGCGTTCGTCGATGCCGGCCGCGTGTTCGGACACATCGAGGACCTCCAGCTCTCGCGGCTGGAGGTGGGCGCCGGACTGGGCCTCCGCTTCGAGACCCGTATCGGCGTTCTGAGACTAGATGTGGGCATACCGCTGTCCCGGGAGGGCGAACCGCAGTACTACTTCGGAGTGGGGCAGGCATTCTGAGCCGACCGACCCGGAGGCACACTCCCGACCACGTTCTCGGGGCCCTCTGGGCCCCGTTTCAAGTTGCGATGGCCTCGCGCAATGTGTATTATTCTACTTCGTCCTATGTGGACAAGAACGTGGATTTTCTGTCTGTTGAGTGCGTTTCTGTAAGGAAAGGAGCAGATGCATGGGAGCGAAGGAGCTTCTCTACGGTGAGGAGGCCAGGCACGCCATCCTCAGGGGTGTTGAGCAGCTGAGCCGCACCGTCAAGGTTACGCTGGGTCCCAAGGGTAGAAACGTCGTACTGGACCGGAAATGGGGCGGGCCCAGGATCACCAAGGACGGCGTGACGGTCGCCAAGGAAATCGAGCTCGAGAACCGCTTCGAGAACATGGGCGCGCAGATGGTGCGCGAGGTAGCGTCGAAGACGAGCGACGTCGCCGGTGACGGAACGACGACCGCCACGGTTCTCGCCGAGTCGATCTACCGCGAGGGCCTGAAGAGCGTGACCGCCGGCGCCAACCCGATGTACGTCAAGCGCGGCATCGAGCAGGCTACCGAGGCAGTTGTGGAAGAGCTCGACAAAATGTCTCGCAAGGTCAGGGACAGGAGCGAGATCTTCAGTGTTGCGCGCATCTCCGCGAACAACGACGCCACCATCGGCGAGCTCATCGCCGACGCAATGGACAAGGTCGGCCGCGACGGGACCATCACCATCGAAGAGGCCAAGAGCATCGAGACCACTCTCGAGGTCGTCGAGGGCATGCAGTTCGACCGCGGCTACATCTCGCCGTACTTCGTCACCGACGCCCAGACGATGGAGGCCGTGTTCGAGGACCCATACATCCTCATATTCGAGGACAAGCTCTCGAACATGAAGGACTTCGTTCCGCTTCTCGAGAAGGTAGCTCAGTCCGGGAGGCCCCTGGTCGTCATCGCCGAGAACGTCGAGGGCGAGGCTCTGGCTACGCTCGTCGTCAACAAGCTCCGCGGCGTCCTTCCGGCCGTTGCCGTGAAGGCACCGGGCTACGGTGACCGCCGCAAGGCCATGCTCGAGGACGTCGCGGTCCTGACCGGCGGGACGTTCATCGCCAAGGACCTAGGGCTCAAGCTGGAGGGGCTGTCGCTCTCCGACCTCGGGACGGCGAAAAAGGTCATCATCACCAAGGACGACACGACGATTGTCGAGGGTCCGGCGAAGAAGAGCGAGATCGCGGCCAGGATCGCCCAGATCAAGCATCAGATCGAGGACTCCACGTCCGACTACGACAAGGAGAAACTGCAGGAGCGCCTGGCGAAGCTCGCGGGCGGCGTTGCGGTTCTCAAGGTCGGGGCGGCGACGGAACTCGAGATGAAAGAGAAGAAGGCCCGAGTCGACGACGCGCTGCACGCGACGCGCGCCGCCGCCGAAGAAGGCATCGTCCCGGGTGGCGGTGTTGCGCTGCTTCGGTGCATCGCCAAGCTGGAGAAGCTCGAGGTCGCGGGCAGCGACGAGCAGATGGGCGTCAACATCGTCAAGCGTGCGCTCGAGGAGCCGATGCGCCAGATCGCCTCGAACGCCGGCTACGAAGGTTCGCTTGTCGTCCAGCGCGTGAAGGAAGGCAAGAAGTCATTCGGTTTCAATGCAGAGAGCGGCGAGTATGTCGACATGCTGGAGGTGGGCGTCGTGGATCCGAAGAAGGTCGTCCGCATTGCCCTGCAGAACGCGTCCAGCATCGCCGCGCTGCTTCTGACCACCGAAGCGCTCGTCAGCGAAAAGCCGGAGGACGAGGCCGCGATGCCGTCAGGCGGTGGCATGGGTGGCATGGGCGGCATGGGTGGCATGATGTAGCATTATCGCTTCCGCCGCGGTGACCCGTGGCAGAGGTGAGACATCCGAATAGCGGTCAAACGCGATGAAGGAGAGGAGTAGGCCCAAGCGCGCCAATGAGAGAGGGGCTTCACGGTTGAGAGAGCCCTTGGTATGCGCCGGCCGAACGTCGCTCCAGAGCAGCCGGACTGAACGGACCGGAGGCGAGAGCCTTTAAGAGCGGTCCCGCGTAGGTTCGGACGGACGGGCCCGTCACAGCCCCAATCGAGCGCCCGGAACCTGCGGCGGCAACGCCGCCCCAGGTCCCTGGAATCGGGATGGTACCGCGGGACGGACGCAGTTATCGGGTCCTCTCGTTCCCAGTCGAGGAATGAGAGGGCCCGTTTCGTTTGCGGGTCCGATGGAAAAAACGCGTGAGCCCCGGGCCACACGGCCCGCCTCCGACAACGCACAAGCCCGAGAGGACGACACATGAAGCTCCCCAAGCGCTACAAGCCCGCCGAAGCCGAGGAGAGGTGGCAGAGGCAGTGGGACGAGAGCGGGATCTACAAGTTCGACCAGTTCTCCGACCGCCCCATCTACAGCATCGACACGCCTCCGCCCACCGTGTCCGGGCGTATCCACATAGGGCACGTGTTCAGCTATGTTCAGGCCGAGGTGGTGGCGCGCTACTGGCGCATGAAGGGACACAACGTCTACTACCCGTTCGGGTTCGACGACAACGGTCTCCCGAGCGAGAGGCTGGTAGAAAAGGAGAAGGGTGTCAAGGCGACGGAGGTGGGGCGGGAGACGTTCGTCAAGATGTGTCTCGAGTTGACGAAGCAGTATGAGGTGGACTTCATCTCGTTCTGGAAGAGCCTGGGACTCTCGGTCGACTGGGAAGAGGACTACTCGACCATCGACCCGCGCTCGCAGCGGATCTCGCAGCGCTCGTTTCTCGACCTCCATGAGAAGGGCAGGATCTACCGCAAGGGAGCTCCGACACTGTGGTGCCCGGAGTGCCACACGGCCATTGCGCAGGCGGAGATAGAGGACGCAGAGCACGACTCCGTCTTCTACGACGTGGCGTTCGGCCTGGACGGGCGCGACCTTGTCATCTCGACCACGCGTCCGGAGCTTCTGCCGGCGTGTGTCGGCATGTTCGCGCACCCCGACGACGAGCGCTACGCCGGGATCATCGGAAAGAATGCGACCGTTCCCCTCTTCGGCCACGAAGTTCCAATAATGCCCGACGAGAAGGCCGACCCCGAGAAGGGAACCGGGCTCGTCATGTGCTGCACGTTCGGTGACACGACCGACATCGCGTGGTGGCAGGAGCACGGGCTCGAAACACGCATCGTATTTGATGACGAGGGCCGCATGAACGCACTCGCGCCCGGATACGAGGGGCTCTCTCTTAAGGTCGCGCGCACACGGATAGTCGCGGACCTCGAATCCGGCGGCCGGCTCAAGGGTCAGAGACCTATCACCCACGTGGTGAACGTGCATGAGAGGTGCGGTACGGGCATCGAGTTCTCGGTCGCCCCGCAGTGGTTTGTCCGCGTGCTCGACATCAAGGACCAGATCCTCGACGCGGGGGCGAAGGTCCAGTGGTGTCCGGAGTTCATGGCGGTTCGCTTCCGGAACTGGGTCGAGAACCTCGCGTGGGACTGGTGCATTTCCAGGCAGCGCTACTACGGTGTGCCGTTCCCGCTCTGGGTCTGCACTTCGTGTGGGGAGGTAGTGCTTGCGGACCGTTCGCAGCTTCCCGTCGATCCGACCGTCTCCGACCCGCCCGTCGCAACCTGTCCCGCGTGCGGTGGCGAGCTTACGCCTGAGACCGACATCATGGACACATGGATGACCTCGTCGTGCACTCCGTTCATCAATCTGAGGTGGGGCGAGGAGGATTCCCGCGTAGAGCGCTTCAAGAAGGAGGGAGTCGACGGCGGTCCCGAGTACCTCATGGACCTTCGTCCTCAGGCGCACGACATCATTCGTACGTGGGCGTTCTACACGGTGGTCAAGGGCGTGTTGAACGAAGGGAAGATACCCTGGCGCACCGCCATGATCTCCGGCCACACACTGCACCCCGACCGCGCGAAGATAAGCAAGTCGAAGGGCGCGAGGGGGGCGGCGCCGAGCGACATCGTGGAAGACCGTTCCGCGGACGTTGTGCGCTACTGGGCCAGTTCGGCCAGGCTGGGAACCGACACCATCCTTGCCGAGGAACCGCTCGACGCCGGACACCGTCTGGTGGTTAAGCTGTGGAACGCGTCGAAGTTCGCCATAATGCGCCTGGAGGACTACGACCCGAATGCGCCCAAGGCGCCGGGTGTCACCGACCGGTGGCTTCTGGCCGAGCTCTCTCAGGCCGTTACCAGGGCGACGCGGAGCTTCGAGGTGTGCGACTATCACGGCGCGCTCGAGGCTGCGGAGCGCTTCTTCTGGCACGACCTCTGTGACAACTACATCGAGATAGCCAAGAAGCGGCTCTACGGAGACGAGGGCTACGACGAGGCCGATCGACGGGGCGCCCAGCACGCGCTCTACCAGGCGCTCCTGGTCTCGCTCAAAATGTTCGCTCCCGTCATGCCGCACATCACCGAAGAGCTGCACTCGCTCTTCTTCGCTGAGCGCGAGGGCGTCGAGTCGATACACGTGTCCGCGTGGCCCGAGCCGGCGGACTCGTGGGACGATCCGGAGGCGCTCGAAGCAGGTCGCGTCGCACTTGCGGTCATCGAGGGGATGCGGAAGGTCAAGTCGATGAGCAAGGTATCGGTGGCCGCGCCCGTCGGGACACTGACCGTGTGCTGCGAGGACGCTGTATGGAAGAAGATCGAACCGTTGTCGGCGGAACTCCGTGACGTGTCGAACGCGCGCAGCGTTGAGCACGTCGAGACCGCCGGAGAGGGCTTCGTCGATACCGACCTCGCGGGTCTCCGGGTCTCCGCGGAGCTCATCGAGGAGTAGTGCCCGTCCCAGGCCGGCGCCGTTCCGCGGGAAGACGACGTTCATCCCCGAAATCGGCGCGGAGGTTGCCCCCGTGGCATTCAGGAAGCGCACACCAGTCGAATTACCGAACAGGCCTCGTATCCTCGTCATGGAGACCGGCCTGATCGGGGAACTCCTTGTCATCACTCCCGCGCTGCGCGCCATCGGGAAGGCCAGGCCCGAGGCCGATGTGACCGTCATGGTGCGGCCCGGCTCGGCGCCGGTGCTGATCGGGAGCCCCTACGTGAAGAAGCTGCTGCCCCTTGTCGGCAAAGAGCGCAAGGGATTCCTGGGAGTGATGAGGCTCGCGTCCTGGGTCCGCTCCCGGGACTTCGATGCGGCGCTCGTGCTGCACACCTCTTTCAGGAGCGCGCTCATAGCGCTGATGGGCGCCGTTCCGGTGCGTGCCGGTCTTTCGTGCGAGGGCCGTGGCTTCCTTCTCACTCACAAGAGACCGCGCGACCGCAACGCGTACGAGGTCGACGAGCACCTCGGCGTTCTGGAGCTTCTGGGTGTCCCCGGCGACGGGCCCGAAATGGATCTCTTCCTGACCACGAAAGAGCGCCGTTCCGCGCTCTCTCTACTGCGTCGGGTCGCGGAGCCGCGTACGCTCGTGGGGCTTCACCCAGGCGCCAGCCGCGTGAACCGCCGATGGCCTCTCTGGCTCTTCGTCGAGCTGGCGAGCAGGCTCGAGCGTGACGCGGGCGTCACCCCCGTTTTCTTCTTCGGTCCCAGAGAAGAGGACCTTGCACAGGGTGTGACCGAACTCCGCGCGATGGACGGGAAAGACCCACCCGTCATGTTGCGTCCGGGGAACATACGCCTGCTGGCCGCGGCGTTCGAACTCATGGACGTCGTGGTGACCAACAACACCGGCCCGATGCACGTCGCCGCGGCGGTCGGAACGCCCGGCGTGTTCATCAACGGCCCCACGCCGGTCGGGAGATGGCATCCACCCGGAGCGCTCAACACGCCGGTCTTCAGCAGGGGCGTCGGTTGCCGGCCGTGCGACCTGCCCCAGTGCAGGATCGAGAGACTCGCCTGCATGGAAGAGGTCAGCGTGGACTCGGTTCTCGAGGCTGTGCAGAACCACCTCTCGAGAGGTGAATCGTCAACCTTGCCTCCGGGCGGCGGGGTTCCACGGAGATGACCGCCGCGCCACGAAGACGATGACAACGCACGAGATGTGACCGCCCTGCGACGGAGGTGACTACCGCTTGGAAGGCCCGCTGGTCATTCTTCACGTCATAGAAGCTCCCCTGTGGACGGGAGCAGTCGCCCAGACGTTCGAGACGGCTCTGGGATTGCGCAAGCGCGGGCACGACGTCGCGCTCGTGACCACGCCGGGGAGCATCCTCTGGGAGAGGGCAGCCGCGCGTGGCCTCGAGCTCATCGGAATGAACCTGCGGTCGGAACTGAATCCCGCTGCGATCCTGCGACTGAGTTCGATCATCCTGCGAAGACGGGTCGACGTCGTTCACGCGCATCGCGCCCACGCACACACGATCGGGCTCGTAGCCGCATGGCTCACGCGGCGCCCGTTCGTCGTGTCCAGGCACACCGCGCTGCGCCCGCGAGACAATCTGGGGAGCAGGGTCAAGTACCGCGCGCGGGCCGTGACGAAGATCGTGGCGGTCTCCAGGGCGGTCGCGGATGTCCTCGTCGACTACGGGGTCCGGCCCGACAGGCTCACTGTCATCCACGATGGCATCGACCCGGATCTCTTCGGGGCGGAAGGACGAGATTCCGGCGTCCTCGAGGAACTGGGTCTTTCGGCGGGCGCGTTGGTGGTGTGCAAGGTGGCCAACGCGTACGGCGCATCCAAGGGGCACGACACGTTTCTGGCGGCGGCGCGGAGGATCTCCTCTGAAATGCCCGACGCCCGCTTCCTCCTGGTCGGGAAGGGGACCGACTCCGAGAAGATGCGGGACGCCGTGGGTCGACACGGCCTGGAGGCGTTGGTGACGCTCGCGGGCTATCGTCCGGACGTGCCCGACATCCTGGCGGCCGCCGACGTTCTGGTGAACTGCCCGACGACGCGGGAGGGGCTGTCCGTCGTCGTGCTGGAGTCGATGGCGACGGGACTTCCGGTCGTTGCGACCGACGTAGGGGGCATCCCGGAGATCGTGAGAGATGGTGAGACGGGACTGCTCGTTCCTCCGGGCGACCCCGTGGCGCTTGCCCGTGCCGTCTGCACGATGCTCACGGACGCGTCGCTGGCCGCGCGGTTGTCGGAGGCGGGCACGCGACTGGTTCGCGAGGAGTTCAGCGTCGACCGCATGGTCGAGAGCACGGAAGATCTCTACCGGAGGATACTCGCGGCCGGCCGCCGTTGAGAGCGCGACGCCATGCGTACCGACGCGGCAGGAGCGTTCGTGCCGACGTTCACGGTCGTCAGGAGAAACGAGGAACAGAGCGGTGACGAGACCCAGGATGAACCTCTTCGTTACGGGGCGACCCGGCATCGGGAAGACCACGCTGATCGAGCGTGTGCTCGACGCGCTGGATGTCGAGGCCGGCGGATTCCACACCCCGGAGATGCTCGACGGCGGCCGCAGGGTGGGTTTCTCGATAGTCGGGTTGCACGGTGACACAGGCGTGCTGGCTCATGTTGACCATGCGAGTTCCTACCGCGTCGGGAAGTACGGGGTCAATCCCGAGGACCTTGAGAGGGTGGGAGTGCGAGCGATCGACGAGGCGGTCGAGCACTCAAGACTGGTCGTGATGGATGAGATAGGCCGCATGGAACTCTGCTCGGCCTCGTTTCAAGAGGCGGTTGGACGCGCCCTCGATTCCCCGAAGCCCGTGCTCGGCACTCTCCAGGACAGGAGTAACGTCTTCCTTGATTCCGTCCGCGCACGTCCTGACGTGGAGGTAGTACGGGTCAACACCGGCAATCGCGAGTGTCTGGTCCCCGTACTGAGAGACCGGATCCTGGAACTTCTCGGGGAGTAAGCGCCTCTGCGCCCCCGGCGTCAGAGATCCCGGCGAGGGCCGTTCCGATGATCCTGCTGCTCGCCCTCTCGAAACTGGGACGGAGGCCACGTTCCGGCTTCCATCCCTCCGGCGAGCACGTAGAGGACGCCGGAGACGGCGAGGGGAGCGGCCAGCAGAAGGGCCGTTCGCAACAGGCCCGTCGGGGAGTAGACGTTCGCCTTGATCAGCATCCAGACGCCGACCACGAGGAACTCGACCAGTAGCGCCACACCCGCGGCCGTTCTCCACCTGATGCCCAGCGCCGCGGTCCCGACGGCGATGATCGTGAAGAGGATCTTGATGACGGCCGTGGGCAGCCTCTCGATGTCAGAAGTCAGAGTCAGTCCCAACCACAGGACGGTGACGACCGGCGTCAGGATCGCCGCGATCAGTGCGAGCGCCCACCAGCGACTCCGTCTCTTGTCAGAAGCTCCGGGCATGGAAATCTCCAATTGGCGACAGCATCCGCGCGAGTAAGCGAAGTGTGGACACCATACAACGTGGCGTCCTCGTCGATCAGGCACGCGCGAGTGAATCTACCGTCGTGAACGCAGGCCGTGCAAGGGTTTTCCGGGGACTTCCTTGTAAGCCCCCAATGAGCTAGAATTGCCGCCGAGGAGGTCGAGCGCAATGACACTCGAACACAGACATATCGCAGCGCGAAGGCGCCGGGCGGCGCCGGCCGCCGCCCTACTCGTGTTCGTCTGTGCGTGTCTCGTAACGTGCGGGTGTGCGCGCCACGTCTCGCTGGCGGAGTTGGGACCATCGGAAGCGGTGGTCTGGGTCATGCTGACGACTTCGGACGACGAGCGGATAATCGGCCAGGTCGTTTCGCTCGACGCCGGGTCGATGGTCGTGGCCGTGAGGCACGAGCTCGGAGGAGAAGTCCGAGTGCGCGAGCGTGACGGAGACTCGGCGCTCTACTCGGGCACGGAGCGCGTGCCGGGCCGATTCGTGGGCGTAGACAGTGAGGAGCAGCGGCGCGTGGCCGTCGTGCACCGCACGTTCCGTGCCGTCGATATTCTGACCGCGACGTTCCACGAGAGCAGGGCAGAGCGGTCGCTCGCCTCCATCGTGAGTCTTCTTCTCGGGCCGGCCATCGGCGGGGCCCTGGGATTCGTCCTGTGAGCGGGGAGGTCGGCGTGATGGGAGCGTTTGGAGCTGCGCGCGGTGTGTTCGCGTCCGTCCGTCCGACGACGCTCGTACTTACCGCCGGTCTGCTTGCAGTATCGCTTGTCATGCTCTCCGGCTGTGCAGCAACGACGCCCGGGAACTTCGTCGAAGAGCCGGGGGTGACCGTTCGCATAGTCCTGACCTCGGGCGATTCGATGTCCGGCAAGCTCATAGGAATGGACGACGGCGCGCTGGTCGTCGATCGCTCCGTTCCGAAGAGCCCGAACGTCACGGTCGTCAGAAGAGGCGAAGTGGACGTCGTCTATCTGGACGGCGCTCCTATCGGTAGCGCAGTGGACGTACGAGACGTCGATATCCTGGTCCGCGAGCGTCTGGCCTTCTTCGAGATAGCCGACGTGCGCGTGGTGAGCAAGGCGTACTTCGGTTGGGGAACCGGTATCGCCGCCGTGCTGGCGTTCCTGCTGGTCCGGATTCTGGAGGACATGTAGCCGGGCGGGTTCCGGAAGCGTCGGACTCGACGTGGCGGTGGGTAGGAGGGCGTTAATGACAGGCAATTCTCCGGCAGCGGTGCGCCTGCTCGTTCTGGCAGCGGCGGTCGTGTTCGCGTTCCCCGTAGCCGCGTCCGCGCGCGATGCGATGGTCACGTTCAAGGTCTTCGCGCCGGAGGACACTCCGTCCGACGCCAGCGTCTTCATTGCCGGGAGCATTCCCTCTCTGGGCCCGTGGGACCCGGGGAAGGTCAAGCTGGGCAACATAGGCGACCGCACCTACGCGATCACCCTCATCCTGCCTGCCGGACTCAATTTCCAGTACAAGTTCACCAGGGGTTCTTGGGAAACCGTCGAGAAGGGGCGGTGGTTCGAGGAGATCCCGGACAGAGAACATCACGTCCTCGGTGACGAGACCGTGGCCGTCAACGTGAAGAACTGGCGGGACTTCTCGGGCGAACGGGAGATCTACACTGTGGTTGGCGACATCAGACATCATGAGGACTTCTCCTCGACGGCGCTCGGCAACACCAGGTCGGTGCTCGTGTATCTACCGCCGGGTTACGACGAGGACGAAGATCAGCGGTATCCGGTGCTCTACATGCACGACGGACAGAATCTCTTCGACGCCGAAACGTCGTTCATAGGCGTGGAGTGGAGCGTGGATGAGACACTCGAGCGGATGATAGGAGAGAAGCGGGTCAGGCCGCTCATAGTCGTCGGCATATACAACACGGGGGAACGGGAGTTCGAGTACACGCCGACGCAGGACGCGGGCCGCGGCAAGGGCGGAGGCGCGTCCCGTTACGCGGACTTCATCGTGGACGAGCTCAAACCATACATCGATGCTACCTATCGCACGATGCCAGGGCGCGAGCACACCGGCATCATGGGTTCCTCGCTGGGTGGCATCGCGTCTCTCTACATAGCGTGGACACACCCTGACGTGTTCTCCCGGGTGGGGGCCATGTCGACGGCCTACTGGTGGTCGAACTCGCAGATACTCACGATGCTCGCGGGAACGAGTCCGCCTCCCGGCGTCAGGGTGTGGTTGGACATGGGGACCGCCGAGGACACATCGGACAAGAACTGGGACAAGGTCCCGGACATCATCGAGCAGCATCGTCGCGCCCGGAACATACTGATGAAGAAGGGACTGCAGATCCCGCGCAACCTCAGGTACATCGAGGATGAGGGAGCGATCCACAACGAGCGCGCCTGGGCGTCGCGCTTCCCGCAGGCCGTGGAGTTCCTCTTTCCCGCGCGATAACAGCCGCAGGAGATCGACAGACCGATGACGGAGATCGTCCTTGTACGCCACGGCGAGACAGAATTCAACGCGACGGGTGTGTTCAGGGGACGCGCCGATGTAGCTCTCAATGAACGCGGTTTCGCGCAAGCGGACGCGGTCGCGGCGGCGCTCTCCACCGCTCCCGTCACGGCGGTGTACTCGAGTCCCATGGTCCGCGCGCTCGACACCGCGCGCGCCGTGGCATCGCCGCACGGTCTCGTTCCCGTGGTCGACCCGGCCTTCGACAACATAGATCTGGGGGAGTGGCAGGGCGTTGAGAAGGAACTCGTCAGGCGCGAGCATCCGGAGCTGTGGCGCCTGTGGAGGGAGGACCCGGACGCACTCAGGATTCCCGGCGGCGAGAGCCTCGCGGACGTCAGAGAGCGGGCGTATCTCCGGACTCTCGAGCTCGCAGAGCAACATCCCGAAGAGAGAATGGTCATCGTGTCACACAGGTCGGTGGCCAAGCTCCTGGCGGGCGCGCTTCTGGGAATGGAGAGCGGCTACTTCTGGAGGTTCTACCTGGACAACGCGGGCTACTCGGTCTTCGGATTCAACGAGGGGTCCTTCGTGATGCTCAAATGGAACGAGGCCTGCCACCTGGACGAGAGGACAGTGGAGTACTTCTAAGAGAGACGTGAACGCCGGCGTCCGGAGACGGACGTCCTCGGGTCCGGCGCACATTGCGGCCGGGAGTCGACCACGGAGGGGAGCCGATGTTGAGCCATTCTGCCTTGTTACTGATCATCCGGCCTGAAGAAGCGTCCGGCCGCACAGGAATCCGCCGGGCGGCCACAGCGGCACTGGCGACGGTCCTGGTCGTGCTGGCCGCGACCTTCGTCTGCCACGCCGCCGACGGCATTCTGAACGCGAGGCAGCCGGCTCCTTCGCCTGACGGCGACGAGATAGCGTTCTCCTACATGGGGGACCTGTGGACGGTCCCGTCCTCGGGAGGTCGCGCGACGCGCCTGACCGTGCACGAGGCCTACGACGACATTCCTCTCTGGTCACCGGACGGCGACCGAGTGGCCTTCTCTTCGAACAGGGCCGGGAACTCCGACGTATATGTCATGTCGCGAGAAGGGGGCGTGCCCGAGCGGCTGACCTGGCACAGCTCGTGGGACAGCCCGCAGTGCTGGGATCGCGACGGAGGAGGGATCCTCTTTACGTCGTATCGCGACACCCTTGAGGCCAACCTCTATCGCGTCTCCGTGGGCGGCGGCCTTCCTCGCAGGGTGCTCTTCGATCGCGGCTACAACGTGTCGGTCTCGCCCGACGGTCGCTGGCTCGCATACGTCCGTGGCAGGACGCCGTGGTGGCGTCAGCACTACTACGGTTCCGCGGCCCGGGACATCTGGGTCCGGGCCATCGACGGCGGCCCCAGCCACAGGATCGTGCACTCTCCATACAACGACGACAGGCCGATGTGGGGCGCTGACGGCCGCTCGATCTACTTCGTGTCCGAGCGCGCCGACTCGGTGGCGAACATCTGGAAGGTGACGGTCGACCTGCCGGGAGCGGGCGATGACTGGAAGCCCAAGGCCGTGGACGGACCCTTCCAGGTGACGTACCACTCCCACGACGGCGTTCAGATGGCTAAGATCTCCGAGGACGGCTCGCTCATCGCGTACGAGTGGGACGCTGGAGTCTGGAAGCTCGGGCTGCCGGATGACAAACCGACGCAGGTGGTCATCACCGTCGACAGTGACCTCAAGTGGAACGAGGATCTGATCCTCAACCTCTCGAACGGTGTGACGCAGTTTGCGTTCTCCCCGGACGAGACGCAGCTCGCGCTGGTAGTCCGCGGTGAGCTCTTCGTCTGCCCGTTCGAGGACGGGGAGGCAGGTGACACGAGGAGGGTCACCGAGACGGCGGCGCGGGAGAAGGACCCGGCGTGGATGCCCGATGGAGAGACGCTGGTTTTCGCGTCGGATCGCACCGGCGACTACGACCTCTATGCCGTTTCATCGGCAGAGGACGGAGAGCCGATGCTCTCGGACGCGCTCAAGTTTGAGACGACGCGTCTGACTAATTCCGCTGAGGACGAGTTCTCACCGATAGTTTCCCCCGAGGGCGATGCCATAGCCTACATGTATGGGGACCGGTACCTCTGGACGATGGACGCCGACGGCGCCGGCCGAGGCGAGCTGGTGCGAGAACCCGGCGTGCTGCACTCGGCGTGGTCGCCCGACGGGCGATGGATCGCGTTCTCCCGGACCACGATGGGTCACAAGGAGGACGTCTTCATCGTGGCGGCGGCGGGCGGCGAGCCCGTCGACGTCACCGACCATCCGAACGATGATTTCCAACCCAGCTGGTCCGACGACGGCAAGCGGCTCTCGTTCGCATCGAGGACCGACGACGGCCGGTACGCGCTCAAGTACATCTGGCTTCTCAAGGACGACTACTGGAAGACGGACGAGGAGCGCGAGAAGGACGCGGAGGCCGAGGACGCGGTCGGTGACGAGAAGGAGGACGGCGACGACGACGGAGAGGACGAAGGCGTCGTTGTGGAGATCGATTTCGACCGCATCAACGAGCGCGCTGCTACCGTCATGAACATGCGCGGCGGCTACGACTTCTACGCCCAGACGCCCGACGGACACTACTACGCGTTCCGCGACCGGAGCCTTCAGCAGGACAACCTGTGGCTGGTCGACTGGAAGGGCAGCAGCCTGACGCAGGTCTCACAGGGTGGAAGCGACCCGAGCGAGCTCTACTGGGACCGGAGCGGCGAGACCTGCTACTACATCGACGGGAGCAGGATCGCGAGCGTGAGCATCAACCCGGACTCCGGCGACGTGACGGGCCGCGGTGGCGTCGGGTTCTCCGTCAGAACCACCGTCAATGTTCCTGATGAGCGAAAGGTGATGTTCACCGAGGCCTGGCGGCTGCTGTGGAACGGGTTCTACGATTCCGAGTTCCACGGCGTCGACTGGCCCGCCATACACGACAAGTACGAGCCGCTGGCGATGGCGGCCTACACCGAAGAGGAGTTCCGCTCGGTCGTGCGCGAGATGCTCGGCGAGCTGTCCGCGTCACATCTTGGCATCTACAAGTACGGCGGCGGCGGAGTGTCGACGGGACGTCTCGGCATCTACGATTACGAGGATCACGACGGCCCAGGCATCCGCGTGCGCCGAGTGATTCCGGATGGCCCGGCAGAGCGGGCAGGCATCGCAGCGGGCGACTACATCCTCTCTATTGCGGGACAAGAGATGGCGCCTGGCGAGAACTACCACAGGCTGCTCGAGGACACCGCCGGTGAGGACGTCCTGATCGAGGTGGCGTCATCTGCGGGCGGCAGGGACCGGCGCGAGTTGAGGATCCGTCCAGTTGCGTCGCTCGACAGGTTCGCGTACGAGGGGCGAGTGAGGCAGCGTCGGGAGAAGGTCGACAGGCTGTCCGACGGGAGGCTTGGCTACCTGCACATCGCCGGCATGGGCACCGGAAACCTCTTCCAGTTCGAGGAGGACCTGTTCGCCCAGGGTAAGGACAAGGACGGGCTCGTCATCGACATAAGGGGCAACGGCGGCGGGTCCGTGCACGATGAGATCCTTCGCTATCTGGACCGCCGCGTCTACGGCTACACTGTCTCCAGGGGCAGGCAGCCATCCTACAATCCGCTCGCGCTCTACACGATGCCGCTCGCGCTCGTGATAGACGAGAGCTGCTACAGCGACGCGGAGATCTTCCCGATGGGGTGGAAGGCTCTCGACCTCGGGCCGGTCGTCGGTACGCCCACCTACGGTGCGGTCATCGGGACGAACGACCTTCCGCTCATCGACGGGACCATGTTCCGCGTGCCGGGTTCGGGCTGGTACGACCTGACGGGCAGGAACCTGGAGAACTGGGGCATCGAGCCGGACGTCCCGGTCGAGGCCGTCCCCGAGGAGTCGTCACGCGGCGCGGATGCGCAGCTCGAGCGCGCGATCAGGGTGTTGATGGAGAAGCTGGACTAGGCGCACGTTCCGCGGTGCGCCCCCGGTGCACCGGCAGCGAAGGGAGTCGATGATGAGACGTTCCATTCAGGTGACAGTGGCCGTGTTCGCTCTGCTGGTGTTGTTCACCGCGCCCGCGATGGCGGGGCTGGTGGACTTCGCCGTGGGAGCCTACGGCGGCATGAACCTGCCGCTTCAGGGCGACGCGTCCTCAGGCACCGTACTCGGGGGGAAGGTCAGGGTCTTGCCTCCGATCCCGATGGTGGGATTCGAGGTGTGGTACGCTCACTTCACCTACGAGGACCCCGGCGAGGTCCTGGCCCAGGGTGACCTGACCCTGGCGTTGGACGGTGAGGGCTTCGACCTCTGGGGCGTGGATGTACTCATCGGTGGCGTCGGTGGCGGGCCGGGCCTCAAGTGGTACGGCATCGTCGGCGTCAACGCGGCCGAGTTCGAGGAGTTCGGCAAGGACGAGACAGAGCGCAAGCTAGGGGGAGAGGTTGGTTTCGCTCTGGAGGTCGGTCCTCCCTTGCTGGGCCTTGGGTTCGAGGCGCGCAGCACCCTCATGTTCCCGGACCTCTCGGGCGATTTCGACGAGACGCTGCTGACGGTGACCATCGGGGCGAACTACTACTTCTAGGTCGCCCCGCGCATGAAACGCAAAGAGGCCTCCGCCCGGTGGCGGAGGCCTCTTCTCGTACTGCTCGATCTGTGCTGCTCGATCGCCGCGCGCCCACACAAGGGATTGCGCAAGTGAGTCTCATTCTTGTCCACGTGCATCCATCAGTCACACGTCTCTATCTGTACATCGCCTTTATCGAACCCCAGCTGCTTGGTTCGACCGGCGTCGCGTACCCCTCGAGGTACACGTCGTCCAGCACGACTCCCGCGCCGCCGCCGGCGCCTGGGCCGCATCCGTTGTCGTTCGTGTGCATGGTCAGTCGGAACGCGAACCTGTTCTCCAGCGCTACGTAAGGGACGAGGTCTATGCCGAGGAGTATGGCCCTGAGGCTCCACCCGGCGCACGACTCGTAGTCGCCCCAGTACGTCCCGGAGTGGTACCACGTGTCGCCCCCGTCCATCGTGACTTCCTCGGTCCAGTAGTCGTCGTCGATGCGCGGGACCTCCACGTGCAGGATAAAGCGCAGCGTGGTCGCGACCGCGCCCGCGAGGTCGACGACCGGAGTCATCAACCAGTTGTCCAGCCTGGGCGGGATGAGTGTCGTGTCGGCGTCGTCGCCGCACCACCAGCAGTGCGGGTCCGAGGACGCCGAGCATCGCTTCTCGACGAGGTGCCAGAAGTCCCCCGCGGACTGCGGCAACACGGCGGCGCACTGGCCGATCCCGTCCTCGGCGTCGTCGAAGAAGTAGACGTGTCCGCTGTAGTAGTCGAAGATCTGGATGTCGTCAACGTGGAAGGGACCCGCGTCCGAATCGTAGACCGCGTCCTCGTCGGAGTACGCGGCGTCCGAGATGAAGCGGAAGCGCACGGCGAGCGGGTTGTCGTAGCCGACGAGCACGAAGCCGTAGACGCCGATGTCAGACCAGCCTCCGCTTGAGCCGTCGTAGCCCCGGTTCAGGCTCACGAAGCTGCCCAGGCTCTCGGCCTGAACGTACGTGTAGTCGTAGTCGGGCTCGGAGTCGTGTCTGAACCTGAACGTCAGTACCGGGTAGGTGGCCGGCGGGCTGCTCAGATCCACGAGCGGCAGGTGGAGTCGCTCGTCCCATGCGTTGCCGTAGCCGTCTCCGCCCGTGAAGGCGGGGTCAAGCTCGCCGCACCAGTATGAGTAGACGCCTCCCGACCACGCGTAGTAGGTGTCCACGTGGAAGTGGGCCGTGGCCTTCGCGGTGTTGTCACCGTGTGTCCAGCCGAGCCCGCCGCCCTCGTTGTCGTCGTGCCAGAGCAGAGTCGCCCGGTCCCTTGCGAGAGGGGCAAGCGTGTGCGCGGTGTCCTCCGTGTGTTTCGGGGCGGCCTGTGATCCGGAGACGGCAAGCAGCCAGGTGAGGCACAGAGCGGCCATGAGGCGCAAGTGGACACTCCTTCCGTCGTGCAGGGAGGGGAAGTACGGAAACGCGCGCACCATCTGCCCCGCGCGCGCCCATTATACCACGCAGTGTTCAGTTCGGCAAGTGTCCACGGGACCTCCCGCAGCTGCCAGGGGGCTCGTGCTCCTGACGAATGCGCGCTTGCGGCGCCTCGGACGAGGACGCCCACGATCGCGGACGCCCACGATCGCGGACTCAGAACTCCAGCTTGCTTGGCATCCCCTTGACGTAGTCGATGGGGAACGTCACCACGATGCCACGGCCTTCCTCTGCGAAATCACCGACTATGTCCTCGAGTCCGGCGACGAAGCGTTCCACGGCTCCCTTGTCGATGGTCAGGAGGAAGATGTGACCGAACATCTGGCCCTCGGTGAAGACCCTCGCAAAGTCCGAGAACAGGGGGACCTTGGTCAGGAATCCCTCGACATTGCGCGCGTCGAGCACGGTCGCGCTGGTGCCGCCGATCTCCGTGAAGTACTCCACGACGGCGTCGAAGTAATCGGGGTCCCGAAGCTCGAACAGCAGCAGTCGCTGCTCCTCGGTCGTCGCGACGGCGGTCGATGCCGCCTCCATCGTCCTGATCCTGTCGTGGATCTCGACCGGTGACGACGCCGTGACCAGCGATTCCGTGAAAGATGGATTGGACAGGAGCCGCGCGACCTTCGCGAGAATGCGCAAGTAGTCTCGGGACTCTTCCGGCGGAGCGACCATCGCGACGACGAACCGCACCGGCAGCCCGTCCACCGAGCCGTACTCGATGCCTCGTTTGGACACACCGATGGCGGCGGCTATGCCCGACAGACCCATCAGCTTCCCGTGCGGGATCCCCACCTCCTTGCCCACGCCCGTCGTCGCCGCCTTCTCCCGCTCGTTCAGGGCCTTGAGGACCGTGCTCGCGTCAACGCTCTCGAGCGCCGGACTCTTCTTGAGGAGAGCGACCATCTCCGTGAAGAGCTCTTCCTTCGTGCGCGCGCGGAGGCTTATCTCAATGCTCTCGACCGCGACTGCATCAATCAGCTTCATGTTCGTGCTCCTGATCTGGATGCGGTGGGACGTCTCGCGGATCCCGACGCCTCGAGCGCGTACTTCGCCAGCGGAGGTCCGACGATCTCGTTAACAAGAATGGAGGCGAGGACGATGTTGACCATCTGCCCCATGTAGGGCAGCTGCGTGAAGGCCGCGGTGTCCTGCAGGACCAGGATAAGCCCAATGGCGACTCCCGCCTGGGGGAGAAGTCCCAGTCCGAGATACTTCTTTGTGACGGAAGACTCGTTGGCGGCCACGGCGCCGAAGTAGGCGCCCCCGTACTTGCCGGCCGCTCGTGCTATCAGGTAGACCGCTCCGAGTGCGCCGGTAGCCGCCAGCGTGCGAACGTCCAGCTCCGTACCTGCCAGCGCGAAGAAGGCCGCGTAGATGGGTGGCGACAGAGGCTCGAGAACCCTCATGACCCTGCTGTTCTTCGGCGAGAGATTCACCAGAGCGAATCCCATCATCATGTTAGCCATGAGGGGCGACACGTGGATAGAGATAGTGATGCCGCTCGTCAGGAGGACGAATCCGAGCACGATGACGATGATCTCGTTGTTGCTCTTCCGGTTGACGACCAGGCGATGGACCACGTATCCGAAGACCAGACCTATCGCCACCGAGGTAGCTATCTCCCGTATCGGATGGAGGATCATGGCCAGCGGGCCGTGACCTTCCGCCCCGGCGACCATCGCCGTGGCGAAGGCCATCACGAAGCCGAACAGGGTGATGCAGAAGGCGTCATCAAGAGCGACCACCCCGAAGAGGGTGGACACGAGCGGTCCCCTGGCGCGGAGTTCAGTGGCGATGGCGACGGTGGCGGCGGGTGCTGTGGCGGACGCAATGGCGCCCAGGAGAAGCGCCATGGGAACTGGCGCGCCGAAGGCCCAGAGAGCCACTGCCACCGCCCCGAACGTCGTCAGAAGCTGGATCGTCGTGATGATGAGGATGTTGCGGCCGGTCTTCTTGAGCTTCGCGATGCGGAACTCCGACCCGATGGTGATGGCGATGAGTCCCAGCGCGATGTGGGGGATCGGCGCGAGCGATTCGACGATGTGGTCCGGAACCACGTTCAGGATCGAAGGGCCGAGAAGCAGCCCGGCGACTATGTAGCCTGAGATCGTCGGGAGCTTGAAACGCATCGCGACCTTGCCGCCGACGAATCCGGCGAGCAGGAGCGCCCCGACACCGAATATCAGGTTGCCGTGGAGCAGATTCCGCGTGCCTATCAGAGCGTCAAAGAGGACATTCATTGCAGGATCCCCGGGCGATCCTCGGGCCGTTGATGTTGCGATGGCCCGTACCAGATCGGGGGGATTGTATCACTACGAGGGCGAATTCTCCAGTAGCCCGCCTCCTGGGTGCCGTGTGACTCGTATGATGTACTGACAAAGCACCGGAGATGTGCTATAATCGACCGAAAAGGTGCAGTGTGGCCCGTGGTCGCGCGCTGTCCGGTGCGAACCGCTGCCATGCCGCCTGTCTGCGTGGATTCGTACGCTACACATACATTGGCGGAGGGAAGCGAGTCTGACCCGCATGGGTGGGACTCCCGTTCTGCCGTTGCACTTGAGGAGGTTGCCGTGCGGAAGGCCATTCTGCTGTTGGCTCTCGTGTTCGCGCTTCCGGTTCTGGCTCTGGCTGCGTCGACCATCGTCGTGAGCGATCACCCGGAGGTGGTGTCCGCCCGCGTCGTCGAGTCCGACGCCCAGCGGACGGTTCTCGAATACGGCGTCGGGAGCTTCACGAAGACCCCAATCGACATCGAAGGGGAGGTGTTCCATCAGATCCGTCTTGAGGGGGAAGGCTCCATTCTGAAGAGAGGGTTCCCCGAGCTCCCGCACGTCGCCCGCAGCATTGTCATCCCCGACGACGCCGAGATGCACGTTCGGGTGGTGTCGTCGCACTACGTCGATTTCCAGGGCGTAGACGTGGCGCCGTCCAAGGGCGTGCTCACTCGCAACATCGACCCTGCAACGGTCGCTCATTCGTTCGACCCGATCTACGAGACCGACCGATGGTATCCCTCGGATGTCGCGTACGCACGCGAGCCCTACATTATGCGCGACGTCCGTGGCGTCGTGGTGGTCGTCAACCCGTTCCAGTACAACCCGGCCACACGGACGCTTCGGGTCTACGATCGCGTCACTTTGGAGGTCAGCGAGATCGGTCCCGGGAAGACCAACGTGCTGACGCGTCGTCCCGCCACTCTGAACACGGAGTTCCGGAAGATCTACGAGAGGCACTTCCTGAACTTCGTCGAGGCCACCGGCACGCGCTACCCGCCCGTCGCAGACGCCGGCAGCATGCTGGTCATCTGCTACGATGACGCCGGTTTCCTCGCGGCGATGCAGCCGCTGGTCGACTGGAAGAACCAGATGGGCGTGCCCTGCGAGATGGTGACCGTGACGGACGCCGGCGGCACCGCCGACGGGATCAGGAGCTATGTCGCGCAGTACTACAACGACAACGGTGTGACCTTCGTGCTTCTTGTCGGAGACGCGGCGGAGCTGCCGACGCTCACGGCCGCCGGTGGTTCATCCGACCCGTCGTACTCGACCATAACTGCCGACATGTACCCTGAGCTCTTTGTCGGCCGTTTCTCGGCGGCCACGGTCGCCCAGGTGCAGACCCAGGTGCTTCGCACCATCGAGTACGAGAAGACACCGCAGGCGGCGGCCACCTGGTACCACAAGGGGATGGGTGTCGCGTCCGATGAGGGTCCCGGTGACGACGGCGAGTACGACAACGTCCACATCGACAACATCCGCGCGGACCTTCTTGCCTTCACTTACACGGAGGTCGACCAGATCTACGACCCGACCGGCACGGCGGCGATGGTCTCGGACGGTCTGAACGACGGGCGAAGCATCATCAACTACACGGGTCACGGCTCCACGACGTCGTGGGGCTCGACCGGTTTTTCCAACACGCAAGTGAACGCGCTCGTGAACGACAACATGCTTCCGTTCATCATCAGCGTCGCGTGCGTCAACGGGCAGTTCACCTACTCCACCTGCTACGCCGAGGCCTGGATGAGGGCGACCAACGGCACGGAGCCTACGGGCGCCATCGCCACATACATGTCGTCCATCAACCAGTCTTGGAATCCTCCGATGGACGCCCAGGACGAAATCAACGATCTTCTGGTGGGGATATCATCCAGCGGGACCAGGAGGACGTTCGGCGGGCTGTGCTACAACGGCAGCGGCCACATGATGGACGTCTACGGCGCCGACGGCGAGGACATGTTCCTGACGTGGCACATCTTCGGTGACCCGTCTCTCAGGGTCATGACAGACTCCCCGACCGCCCTGACCGTAACCCATGACGCCAACGTCGACGCGTTCGCGTCCAGGTTCGAGGTAACCATCGACGGCGTGGAAGGAGCGCTCGCGGCTCTCTACCACGGCGGTGTCCTTTACGGCTCGGCCCTCACGGCGCCGAGCGGCATTGCCACCATCGACATTCTCGGACCGCTACCTGAGAACACGGACGTTACGGTCACGGTGACGTCGTTCAACGCTCTGACCTACGTCGGTTCGGTGCACAGCGGCGGCGCCTACGTTCCCATTATCTCTGTCGGGCCGCTGTTCTTCGACGAGTCGATGGCGTCCGACGACGTCCGCGTCGATACGCTCGCGATCGACAACGTCGGCGACCCGCTCTCCAACCTTCACTACGACATCGAGGTCGTGGCGTCCGGAGCGAGAGTGGCCTTCGGGTACGACGGTCGCACGAACACGGCTGTGCCGATCGACGCTGATTCAAGAGCCTGGCTGGAGGTTACGAGCCCCGACGGTGGGGAGAGCTGGGCGGTGGGCGACGAGCACGATATCACGTGGGATTCCGGCGGACAGACGAGCTTCATCAAGATCGAGTACTCGCCGGACGGCGGCTTGAGCTGGGTGACGATTGTGGACGGCACGATCAGCGACGGAGTCCACCCGTGGGTGGTCGATGCTCCGCCGACCGATCTCTGCCTCGTTCGTGTCAGCATGAGCGCCGATCCGGAGACGAATGACACGAGCGGCTGGGTCTTCTCGGTCTTCCAGGAGATCAACTGGCTGTCGGTTGCTCCCGTGACCGGCGACGTGCCCGTGGGGAGCCGCTCCGACGTCGAGGTCACGTTCGACGCCACGGGCCTTTCGGACGGCGACTACTACGCCGACATCATCGTCTCGAACAACGGTGGTGACCCGGTCGTCGTCCCGGTGGTGCTCCACGTCGGTGCGACGGGCGTAGACGAGTCCGACGTGCCGTCGATGTACGTCCTCAGGGGCGTGAGCCCGAACCCGTTCAATCCCGTGACGACAGTGGCCTACGGAGTTCCCAGGGATGCATCCGTGCGGCTCGCCGTCTACAGTGTGGCCGGTCGTCTGGTGCGCACCCTCGTGGACGGGGAAGTCGGGGCCGGCTACCGCACGGTAGTGTGGGACGGCCGCGATGACCGGGGGGTGGAGGTCGGAAGCGGCGTCTACTTCTGCCGTATGGAAACCGATGGCTTCGGCGACACCGCGAAAATGGTGTTGATGAAGTAGCGCGGTTACAGACGCTCTTTCTGCGGAGGCGGGCGGCGGTAGGACC
This sequence comes from Candidatus Eiseniibacteriota bacterium, assembly GCA_043819135.1. Lineage (GTDB taxonomy): Bacteria > Joyebacterota > Joyebacteria > Joyebacterales > Joyebacteraceae > JALGZG01. The sequence goes on from JBDRFG010000088.1 coordinate 30,790, forward strand.
CGGGACATGGGGTCGACCACGCCCGCCTTCGTTTCTTCACGCCGTAAGAAGGCCCGGGCCGCGAGGCACGGGCTCCTCACGCCCGTCGCGCTGCAGACTCTCGATGGCAGATTCAGAACAGTATGGTATGGTTCCTGCAGCGGTTCTCCGGTGACTCGATTGCGCGATGCGCATCTCAATGCACGGGTGTATACTACGTGTGAAGGTGCAAAGGTCCTTCGGGACGACGCTTCGCGCCCCCGGGAATGCGTATGGTGGCGCCCTTGAGGAGGTTCCCCTTGTCAGGAAGCTGCATTGCTCTTTGCCTCGCGCTTCTCCTGGTCTTCAGCGCCAACGCCGAAGAGGTCGTGCTGCTTAGCGACGCGGCCGATATCCTTGAGGTCGAGCTGCTGGACGCAGGACCCGACAGGATCGTCATCGAGTACCGGCTCGGGAGCTTCTCGACGGACACCATCGAGATCGACGGGACGGTTCACAACTCCGTGTCGCTGGGTGGGGAGAGCCGGAGCCTGGAGAAAGGGCTCCCTGACCTCCCGAACGTGTCCAGGAGCATTGTCATCCCGGACGACGCTGAGATGTCGGTGAGCGTTCTGTCGTCCCACCACGTCGAGTTCACGCCGTTCAGTATCGCCCCGTCCAGGGGAGAGATCGAGAGGACCGTCGACCCTGCGACCGCTCCTTACGAGTTCGACGCCTTCTACGGCACAGACGCCTGGTATCCGGCCGAGCTGGCGGAAGCGCGAGCGCCCTACATAATGCGCGATCTGCGCGGCATGGTCGTCATGCTCAACCCGTTCCAGTACAACCCCGTCTCCCGCACGCTGCGCGTCTACGACCGCGTGACCGTCGAGATCGAGCGCGTGGGGCCCGGGCGCGTCAACGTGCTGACGCACCGTCCGCCCACGGGGATCACGCCGGAGTTCGCCGACATCTACGAGCGCCATTTCCTGAACGCCGGGAGTGACAGGCTCGCGCGCTACTCCTCCGTGGGTGAAGTGGGTAACATGCTCATCATATCGCACGGTGACTTCATCACCGCGATGGAGCCCTTCGTCGAGTGGAAGACGCAGATGGGCATTCGGTGCGAAATGGTAAGCGTGACGACCGCCGGGGTCACCGCGCCCGCGATCCAGAGCTACGTTCAGGACTACTACGACACGAACGGCATGGCGTTCGTGCTCCTCGTCGGAGACGCGGCACAGGTACCGTCGCTCTCGGCGAACGGCGGTCCGTCAGACCCGTCCTTCTCGCTCGTGGCGGGATCGGACACCTACCCGGACCTCTTTGTGGGACGGTTCTCGGCGGAAACGGTCCCACAGGTGGAGACCCAGGTGCTTCGGTCGATCGAGTATGAGAAGCTGCCCCAGGCAGGCGCCGACTGGTACCACAGGGGCACCGGCATCGCCTCCGACCTCGGTCCCGGCGACGACAACGAGTACGACGACGAGCACGTGGACAACCTCCGGACCGACCTTCTGGGGTTCACGTACACCGAGGTAGACCAGATCTACGACCCCAACGCCGACCCCTCGATGGTCGCCGCCGCCCTCAACGAGGGTCGAAGCATCATCAACTACACGGGACACGGTTCCTACCTGGGATGGACTTCCTCCGGTTTCTGGAACTCCGATGTGAACGCGCTCATGAACGACAACATGCTGCCCTTCATCTGGTCCGTGGCTTGCGTCAACGGGATGTTCACGCAACCAGTGTGTTTTGCGGAGGCGTGGCTTCGGGCCACCAACGGGACGGAGCCCACGGGAGCCATCGCGGTCCTGATGTCCTCCATCAACCAGGACTGGGACGAGCCGATGGACGCTCAGGACGAGATGGTGGACCTGCTTGTCGCAGGGGCCAAGCGGACGTTCGGGGGGCTCAGCATGAACGGCGGTTGCCACATGCTGGACGAGTACGGCACCGCCGCCGAGGACGACTTCCTGGCCTGGCATGTGTTCGGAGATCCGTCACTGCGTGTGCGGACAGACACGCCGGAGCCGCTGTCGGTCTCGCACCTCTCGTTCGCTTCGCCCGCGGACTTGACATTCAGCGTGACGACTGACGGGGTGGAGGGCGCTCTCTGTGCGCTCTCTCGCAACGGCGTCTCCTACGGCGCGGCGTTCACCGACGCCGGCGGGACGGCGGTGATCGACATCGACGGCGTGCTTCCGGCCAACGAGGACGTGACCGTTACGGTGACCTCCTTCAACGCGACTTCGTACTTCGGCAGCGTTAGCGTGGGTGAGGCCTACGCCGCGATCATCGATGTCGCTCCGTCCTTTCTAAGTGCCAGCATGGAATCCGACGCGACCGCGACGGACACGCTGGTCATCGGAAACGCCGGGGAATCACAGTCCTTGCTTCAGTACAGCATCGGGATCACGGACGTCGGAATGACCCGGCTTCTCGATGATTCGGGCATGACGGTCGATCCGACCGTGTGCGAGCCGGGAAGCACCTTCGATCTCGTCTTCACGCTGGCGAACGAGTGCACGGACGAGGAGTGGGTGAACGGCGCGAGCCTTGACTTCCCGGACGGCGTGGTCGTCAACTCCTGCACCGACTTTGTTGTCTCCGACAGGGCTCTCGTCTGGGAAGGGACCTCCGGGAACGGGACCCGCGTGACCTGGTCGGGCAGCTGGTGGAACGTCGTCTACCCCGGAGAGACCGCGCAGGCGACGGTCAACGTCACGGTCGACCCCGGGTACGCTCTGAACGTCGGTATCATATTCGGCCTTGAGGGCGACGGCTACGGTGACCCGCCGCATTCTCTCAGTGGAACGCTGGTCGTTGATTGCGCCGTCGACCCGCCCCTGACCCTGCTTGCGCCCAACGGAAGCGAGGCCTGGGGGGTGGGCGAGGCGCACGTCATCAGATGGGACCCGAGCGTCGTGCCTCACCTCGTGGTCATCCTCTGTTCGGTGGACGGGGGGAGCAGCTGGGAGATCGTCGCAGCCGGGACGGAGGACGACGGCGAGTACACGTGGATCGTCGACTCCCAGGTCTCGGACAACTGCCTGGTCAAGGTCCGTCTCGCGGTGGACCCGAGCGTCGACGACGTCAGCGACGCGTCCTTCACCGTCTATCAGCCCGTCGACTGGCTCTCCGTTGCGCCGGCGGGTGGGACACTGGTCGCGGGCACGGCGGCCTCGGCCGAGGTTCTTTTCGACAGCGGGGGGACGGCGGACGGTGACTACTACGCCGACATCGTCGTCTCCAGCAACGGAGGCGACCCCGTAGTGATACCCGTCACGCTGTGCGTGTCTTCGGCCGGTGTCGACGACAGGATCCCGCAGAAAGCGGTCGTGTACGGGAACTACCCGAACCCGTTCTGGCCGTCGACCGGGATCGCCTTCTCCGTCCCGCGTACCACGCTGGTCAGGCTCTCTGTCTACACGGTGAGTGGTCGGCTGGTGACGACTCTTGCCGACGCGACGTTCGGCTCGGGGCGTCACGTCATTCCGTGGGACGGAAGCGGCGCATCCGGGGAGAGTTTGCCTGCCGGGGTCTACTTTTACAGGTTTGAGACCGCCGACGCTGAACTCACCGGCAAGATGGTGCTGCTGCAATAGCATCTCCAGACGAGGCTTCTGCCGGCATGCAATAGAAGAGGGCCGCCCATCGGAACGGGCGGCCCTCTCGCTTTTCCTGCGCCATGGCATCGCGCCCGCGCGTGCACTGATCGCGCTCGGACTACCTCAGCACGATCATCTTCTTCGCGCTCGCGTTGGCTCCCGCCTAGATGCGGACGCGCCCCGCGGAGGAGTAGTCGAGTTCCACGACAAGGCGCCTGGTCACTCGCAGCTCCAGCGCGGCGTCGTCGTAGGAGAGAGGGAACACACGTAGCGGCACGACCCTGAAATCGCGCATGGTGGCGGGCTCGCCGACCTCGGCCTGGGCGAAGGAGAAGCCCTTTCTCGCGTATGCGGCCTCGTCCAGCATGAGCGGCTGGTCGATCGTCCAGTTGTCCGTGCGGGCGGGCAGGGGCGTGATCCCCCGGAGGACGTCGTGACCCTCCTCGATGATGCGCAGCTCCACGCCGGCCGTGGGCGGGATGGCAATGAGCGTTCCCGCGACGGACAAGAGCGGCTGGCCAGGCCTGCCCAGAGGGCTCGCACCCGGGACGCGTACGATATCGAACGTGCGCCCCTGGATATCGACGCTCTCGATGTGAGGGGTCGGGAACAGCACTTCGACGAGCGTTCGGTTGTCGTTCGACTCCAGCACTCGGAACACAAGTTCGTTCCAGGCCGCGGGCGTTGCGACGTCCGGCGCGACGGCAGCGGCGGCGATCGCCACTGTCAGGATTGCGCACGAGAGTGCGGTCACAACGGCCGGATTGCCCAGCCTGAGCGTACGCGAGCGCTTCCTCAGCGTCAGACCCCCTCCTCCGAAGGATATGGTCTACTGCCGCTCGTTCTGCCTTCAGTCGTTCGTGGGACGTTCGGAGACGGCAATCAACAACGCCCCGAGGAGTTCTGCCTCGCTCCGGACAACAGATTGCCGCGCGCCCGGGCCGCCAACTGCTCGCGGCGCGAACGTATCTTACCTACGTACCGTGTTTTATCACATTTTACAGTATTTGTCTATGATGCTCCTCGGCCGGATCGGCCGATCTATCTGAAGCACCGGAATCCGATCGTTTCGGTCCGGTAGAGAGGGCAGAGGTCTTTCACGGGGTCGACAAGCTCTGGCATCGCCGTGGCCCAGCTGCCGCCGCGGAGGGGCCTGGTCGCGCAGGAGAACGTGCCGTAGTCGACGACGGCCACGACGTCGTTGCACCACTCCCAGGCGTTGCCGATGGCGTCGGCGATGCCAAGCGGGCTGTCGCCGACGGGGCTGTGGCTTCCCACGGGCGCGGCGCTCTCAGACCCGTCGTTAGTGAAGCCGCCGAAGCTGTAGTGCTCGTAGCCGAACCGGACGTTGGCGAGTGTGAACCACGGCGGCTCCGCTCCGCCTGTTCTCTCGTTTCCCCAGCTGTAGGCTCTGACGTCCAGGCCGGCCGCCTCAAGCCACTCACCGGATGAGGGCAGCCTCCTGCCGGCCCACTTGCAGTACGCGTACGCCTCGAACCAGCTCATGCCAAGCACCGGCGTCGATGCCAGCCCTGAATTCGGGTCGGTCGACCACGGTGGCTCCGCTGACGGGTCCCAGAACCTCGGGGCCAGCCACTGGAACTTCCCGGCGTAGTTCCATCCGGTCTCGACGATCTCGATCGTTCCGTCGTCCACCAGCCAGAAGTCCATGAACTCATAGCCGTCTGAGAGGACGAACGCGGCGAACTGCTCGTTGGTCGTCTCGTACTTGTCGACTAGGAAATCCGGGCCGCCTGTCGAGGCGACAGCTATCATCTCGCCCCCAAGCCCGATGCCGTCATGGGCGAGGATTCTAGGAACGAGAGGTTCCGGTAGTCCGGTAGCCACCGCGAGATCAATGGCGATTACCTTCGCAGTCCCGGAGAGGACACCGGTTCCCATGTCTCCACCGATCCCGGTGACAGGACCGTCAACGCCGCCGTCGGCGCCCGCGAAGCGCAGAAGGACAGTCATGCGGTCTCCGTCCGGGTCGTCGACGTCGTACGTGATGCGGATCGTGTCGCCGGCCGTCTCCACAGAGACGTTCATGATCATCGGGACAGTGTTCCCGGAACACGTGATCGCGAGAGCGACCGTGGCGACAGCGGTGAACACCAGCAGTCTCAAAGCGTCCCCCTGAGTGCGCGGTTCTATCCGACACGAACCGGATTCGCCTAGAACGGCGCTGGCCCCAACGTCCCGATGACAGGAAGTGCGTTCACTACGACCCCGATTAGAAAGGGGACCACCAGATAGATCGCGACCATTACGAGCGTGGCTCGCCTCCCCAACACGTTCAGAAGGAGCGGGATGGAGCTCATGCAGATGCCGGTGCTAGCGAGCGCGAACGCGAGCGCGTGTCCCATTGTCAGTCCCATGCCCGATAGCGGCGCGCTCAGCAGAATCTCCTCGCCTGCGCACATGTTGATTGGGACGCCGATGACCACGACGGCCGCCATGGAAGCTACACCCGATTGGAGGATCGTTCCGACGTAGTCCGCGGGTAGAGCCGCGGTGAAGAGCGAGCCGAGCACGACCCCGAAGAGAACGTAGCTCGCAAGCCCGGTCAGCATGGCCCAGCCCGTCAGCAGGACGGACCCGCCCGCACCGGGAGCGGTCGCACAGGCCCCGGGTGATGTGGACTCCCCGTCCGGGGCTGCTCCTTCACCGGGAGTTCGCGCCGGGGGAGACAGGAACGGACGCACGAGCAGGGCGACCGCGAGAGCGAGCGCGAGGCTCGAGACCACGCGCAGGACTAGGTAACTGCCGCCCAGGAGCGTGAAGGCGAGGGACATTATGATTGGGCTGAGGAGCGGCGCGGTGGCGAGGAAAACGAGTCCGTCGCGGGTACCTGTACCGCCGCGCTCGATCATGGCTTTGGCGATGGGGATCACCCCGCACGAGCAGACCGGGAGGGCAGCGGCGAGTCCAAATGCGGGGAGCACCCCGCGGATGCGGAAACGCCGGGATTTCGCGATCAGGACGCCGGAGAGAAGACACCCGAGCACGAAGACCGGCAGGACCATTGCGGTGTAGTACCATGCCGCCAGGAAGAAGGTGTTGAGGAACCCCCCGAGCGACTCCGGGCCGCCCGTGGCGACTGTGCCGATCGGGCACACGCCGCAGAACGAGAAGATGCCCAGCCTGGCGGCCGGTACGAGGCTCGGAAAGACCACCAGTACCGCAAGCACTGAAAGGACCGCCATGACCGCGGTACGGGTCCGCGTTGTCGCAGCCAGCGGCTTCATGTGCCAGCGGCCGGTGCGGGTCAGGATCGTCCCGACGGCGAGGATGAGTGTGAGCGCCACGACCGCGGCGCCGAGCGGAGCTTCCACTGCCCACGTGCCTCCCAGGGGGCTTAGATATTGAGGGGCAAGCATAGCGGCCGGGGACCTCGCCCGCAAGACGGGCCTCCATCCAAGATCGCCCACGGGAATGGCTGATGCGTCGCTCATTTCCGCCTTGACGTAGTCGCGCGCTTTGAATAGAATGGACATTACTAAACATATTGTCCGATTCGTCTGATAACGGTGCTTGAGGTGATGAGGGGAAGGAGCGACAACGTGAGCGAGCTGAGTGCAAAGCGGGAGGCGATCCTGGACGTTGCTGCCGGGCTCTTCGCGCGATACGGGATCCGTAAGACCACGGTCGCAGACATCGTCCGCGAAGCTGGCGTCGCGCGCGCGACGGTCTACAAGTACTTTTCCAGCAAGGAAGATGTCTTCCAGGCGGTGATCGACCGAGAGATCCGGGACATGCTCGGCAGGGTGAGGGAGGAAGTGGAGAAGCAGTCGACGACGCGTGACCGACTGAGGGCGGCGGTTCTGACTCACACCATGGAGATCCGGGAGAGAGTGAACGTTTACCGGCTGACGATGGAGGTCCTGTCGGACGTGATCCCGAGAACGGGGCACGACACGGGGCCAATCGTGAGAGAGGCGCTCAAGCTCTACGGGTGGATACTCTCCGAGGGCGTGAAGGCCGGAGAGATCGTCGTCGGCGATGTCGAGACGATGGCATGGAGCATCATCCTCGCTTTCAAGGGCGTGTTCATGATGAGTATGACGGGACACATCGAGGAACGCATGACCGGAGTGATCGACACACTGCTGGACATTATCTGGAACGGACTGAAACCGCGAGAGGAGACAGCATGAGGCACGCGAGCACACGTTCTCTGCCGGCTTCTGCCATGAGGCGCGCCGGGCTGACCGCGCTCGCCGTCTGGTTAGCGCTGGGGTTCCCGAGCGCCTCGTCGGGTGGCGAGACGCTTGAGCTGACGCTCGACGAGGCCGTCGTGGTCGCGCTCGAGCACGGGCACGAGCTGGGAATGGCCGAGGCGGCCGAGGAGGCCGCGAGGGCGCGGCTCTGGCAGGCGCGCTCGGCGTTCCTGCCGGCCGTGAGCGCCGGCGCCTCGTACACGAGGCTCGACGAGGCCCCCTACATGGACGGTTCTCAGTTCGGCTCCATGTTCGCGCCGCTCATGGTGCCGTTCGAATATCTGGTCGATCAGGGATACCTCGACCCGTCGACGCTCGAGGGTCTCTCCGGAGGCACGGGGTCCGACAGGATCTACCTAGGGGATGACGACATCTATTCGGTCGGGGTCACCGTCACGCAGCCGATCTTCACCGGCGGCGCGCTCCTGAGCGCCAAGGGCGCCGCTGGGCACGGTCTCAGAGCGGCCGAGTACAACACTCTGCGGGCCGAGGACGAGACACGGTACAGCGTGACGCAGGCTTACGTGATGCTTGTCCGGGCCAACGCGGTTCGCGCGGTGATGGATGGCGCGGTCGCGCAGATGCAGGGGCATCTTGCGGACCTCGAAGCGATGTACGAGGAGGGCATGCTTCTCGAGCGCGACATCATGCAGGCTCGGGTCCAGATGTCATCGGTCGAGCTGGACCGCAACGCGGCGCGGCACGGCGTGCTCCTCGCCGGGGCGGCGCTCGCCTTCCAGCTGGGGGTTGAGCCGGGAACACAGATCGAGGCCGTGGATACGCTGGAGCGTCGGCTGCACGTTCCCGGCGAATTAGATGTCCTCGTGACTACCGCCATGAACGAGCGGCCCGACCTTCTGGCAATGGTGGAGAGCGTTGGGGCCGCCGACAACGTGGTCGGCATGGCCCGCGCAGAGTTCTTTCCCCACGTAGTGGCGATGGGCAGCTACAACTGGGACCGGCCGGACCGCGAGTACGAGCCGGAGTTCTACGACCACTGGAGCGTGACGCTCGCTGCCCAGATGAACGTGTTCGATTGGGGCGGTCGCTGGAACAGAGTGCGGGAGGCGAAGGCCACGCGACTCCAGACGGAGCGCGGGCTCAAGCTCATGGAGAGTGCCGTCCGCCTGGAGGTCGAGCAGAGCTGGTACCTGCACGACGAGGCTATCGAGGCGGTCAGCATCGCCGAACGCGGCGTCGTGCAGGCGCGTGAGAGTTTCAGGGTCGCTCGGGAGAGCTTCAGGAACGGCGTGTTGACTAACAGCGACGTGCTCGACGCGCAGACCATGCTGTTGACCGCGGAAACGCAGCTCGTCGACGCTCGAGCAGGTCTCAGGCTTGCCGAAGCGAGTCTCGAACTGGCCGCGGGGGTAGACCATTGAGACTCTCACGAGGAACAGATGAAGGAGGACTTGCAGTGACGACTCACAGACTCAGGATCCTCGCGGTCCTTCTGTCGCTCGCGGTGGTCGCTGGCTGCGGGGGGAGTGGCGAAGAGCAGCAGGTCGAGGAGCGCGTGGTCCCGGTCAGCATCGCGACCGTGGAGATGGTGGAGGTCTCGCCCAGCCTGGAGTTCTCGGGCAGCATCACGGCCTCGCGAGAGGCTTCCGTCGGCGCGATGATGAGCGCCCAGGTGAGACGTATGCACGTCGAACCGGGCGACAGGGTGAGCGAGGGTGACCTGATGGTCGAGATGGCCGGGGAGCAGCTCACACAGGCCGAGGCGCAGTTCGTGTCGGTCCAGAAGGACTGGGAACGCATGACGCGGCTGCTGGACATGGGCGCCGTGACCCAGCAGGCCTTCGACCAGACCAACGCCGCCTATCAGGCGACCAAGGCGTCCTACGACCTCGTGCGTGAGAGCACGATGATACGTGCTCCCTTCTCGGGTGTAGTGACTGCGACGTACCTGGAAGAAGGCGAGGTCTTCGTTCTGATGCCGGGTGGCGGGGCATCGTCTCCCGCGATCGTGGAACTCGTTCAGATGGACGAGGTCAAGGTGGAGATATCGGTCTCCGAGCGCGACCTGCCGGAGATTCGGAAGGGGCTCAAGGCAAAGGTCGAGGTCACGACGTATCCGGATCGCGTCTTCGAGGGAACGGTCAGACTTGTCGAGCCCATCATCAGCCCCATGACGCGCACCGCGAAGGCCGAGATAATCATCCCGAACGCCGGAGAGCTTCTTCGTCCCGGGATGTTCGCGCACCTGACACTTGAGCTAGCACCGCGCGACGTGCTTCTCGTTACGCACGACGGCGTCCTGCAGCAGGAGGGGACCGGCCGCTACTTCTCGATGCTCCTCGATGACGGGCACGCGAGACGCGTCGATGTCGTTCTGGGCAACGCGGTCGGGGAGCACCGTGAGGTGCTGAGCGGCCTCGAGGACGGACAGACCGTCATTACGACCGGTCGATACCGGCTTCCGGACGGCGCGAAGGTAGCGATCCGGCAGGAGGAGGGTGATCGATGAACCTTCCACAGCTGGCAGTACGCCGTCCCGTCACGGTCTTCATGGTCTATCTTGCGGTCGCGCTGTTCGGTCTTCTCGCCGTCACGCGGATGCCCATCGATCTGTACCCTGACATGGAGTTCCCCAACCTGGCCGTGATCACGCTCTACCCGGGGGCCGGCTCCGAGGACGTCGAGAACGGCGTCACCGAGGCTCTCGAAGATGCGGTCGCGACCGTGAGCGGGATAGACAAGATCACATCAGTCTCTCAGAGCAACATGTCGGTCGTCATGGCCAGCTTCGAGTGGGGCACGAACCTCGACGAGGTCTCGAACGACATCCGCTCCGCGATCGAGATGGCAAGGGACGACCTTCCCGATGGCGCGGAGGCGCCTCGGCTGCTCAAGCTGAGCGCGGACATGGCGCCCGTCGTCGTGCTCGCCGTCAGCGCCAACGAGAGCTACGAGAGCCTGAACTACATCGTCGAGAACGAAATAGGCAACAAGCTCAGACGAGTCCCGGGCGTCGCGCTCGTGAGCGTGATGGGCGGGCCGAAGCGCCAGATCGAGGTCCGGATCGATCCGCAGAGGCTTCACGCGTACGGGATCTCCCTCGAGCAGATCGGCCGGATCCTCGCGGCCGAGAACCTGGATTTCCCGGTCGGCACGATCGACCAGGGTGACTCCGAGGTCTCGATCCGGGTTCCCGGGGAGTTCGACGAGCTCGAGCAGATCGAGCGGACCGTCGTCGGGCAGTACAACGGCGCGCTCGTCCATCTAGGAGATGTCGGCGACGTCGTCGATGACTTCGCCGACCAGACGATGCACGCGCGATCGAACAACCGTCCGGGCGTCATCGTGTACATGCAGAAGCAGTCGGGCGCCAACAGCGTCGAGGTGGCGACCGCCATCAAGGCGGAGCTTGAGCGCATCAAGCCGACACTGCCGCCCGATGTCGAGATCGAGCTTCCGATGGACTCGTCGGAGTCGATCCAGAACTCCCTCTCAACGCTCGTCACAGCCGTGCTCTACGGATTCATGGCCGTTCTTCTGGTCGTGCTTGCCTTCCTGAGGAGGATGCGCAGCACGGTCGTCGTTGGCATCACCATCCCTGTCTCGTTCCTCGTCGTGCTCATCTTCATGAACGCGATGGGGTACACGTTCAACTCGATCAGTCTGATGAGTCTGGCCATTGCGATCGGACTTGTTGTTGACGCATCCGTCGTGGTTCTTGAGAACATCACGCGCCACGTCGAGGCCGGAGAGCGCGTCAGCGAGGCGTCGATCTACGCGCCGTCCGAGGTGGGGCAGGCCCTCATGGCCTCCGCTCTAACGACGATCGCCGTGTTCATTCCCATGATCTTCGCGACCGGCATCGTCGGGGTCATGTTCAACCAGCTGGCTCTCATCGTGGTGGTCACGATCGCAGCGTCGCTCGGGGTGGCACTGACGCTGACGCCGGCGCTCACCTCGACGTTCATGCGACGGTCGTTCGATGTGCGGGAGAGCAAGGGGTTCTTCAAGCGCGGCGAGCAGGTGCTGCGGAACATCGAGACATGGTACGCAGCGAGGCTCAAGAGCGCGCTCGCGCACAAGGGACGCGTTGTCATTGGGGCCGTTGTTATCTTCGTTCTCACGATGATGCTCACGGGGTCCCTCGGGACCGAGTTCTACCCGGAGGAGGACGGCGGCTATGTCAGCGCACTCATCGAACTCGCGCCCGGCACGCGCCTGGAGCGCACCGTCGAGGTCATGAGCGGCGTGTCGGCGTTCGTCGAGGAGAACATCCCGGAGCGGGAGCACTACTTCTTCCGAAGCGGCCAGACCGAGAGCGGTTTCTCCGCGCTGGTGGGAGAGAAGGAGGGGCCCAACGTCGCCGAGGTCGGCGTCAAGCTGGTCAAGAAGAAGGAGAGGAGCAGGAGTAGCCACGAGATCAGCGAGGAGTTCCGACGCTACGTCAACACGATACCGGGAGTCCTCAGTCTGGAGGTCTCGGGCGGCAACCCGATGGGCGACGCCATGAGTGGTGGCGCGGCCGTCGAGATCGAGGTCTACGGCAACGACCTGGCGGAGCTCAACAAGGCGGCCGAGGACATCCGCGACGCCGTGCAGGCCATAGAAGGCTTGCGCGATGTGCGCCTCGACCGCGGCGAGCCGCTGCCCGAGCTTCACGTCGTCATCGACCGCGAGAAGGCCGCGTCTCTCGGCGTCAACACGGCTATCGTGGCCTCCGCACTTCGCTCTCAGGTGTACGGTCTGGAGGCGACGCGGTTCAGCGGAAAAGGAGAGGAGTGGAACATCCTGCTCCGGGCCACTGAGGACGGACGAACCGATGCTGAGGACATCCTCGCCCTCCCGATAACGACGCTCAGGGGGGAGACCATCACGCTGGCGGCCGTGGCCGAGCTTGTGCCGGGCACGGGACCGACGGTCATCAACCGCCTGGACCAGCAGCGCATCGTCAAGGTGCTGTCCGACCTCTACGGGACGAGGCTGAACGTCGTGAAACCGCTCATCGAAGCTGAGATAGCGGAGCTGGACCTCCCGGCGGGCATCGACGTCGCGTTCGGTGGGAACATAGAGGAGCAGGCCGAGTCGTTCAAGGATCTCACGCTGCTGCTTGTGCTCGCAATCGCGCTCGTATACATAGTGATGGCCGCGCAGTTCCAGACCTTCCGGGGGCCGTTCATCATCATGTTCTCGATCCCGTTCGCGTTCGTTGGGGTCATCTGGGCGTTCCTCGTGACCGGCACGACACTGAACATGATCTCGTTCGTCGGCATGATCATGCTCATGGGCATCGTCGTCAACAATGCCATCGTCCTCGTCGACTACACTAACATCATGCGGAAGCGAGGCCAGAGCATCCGCGAGGCGCTCATGACAGCGGGCCAGCGCAGGCTCAGGCCGGTGCTCATGACCGCGTCGACGACGATGTTCGGGATGTTGCCGCTCGCTCTCTCACGGGGCGAGGGCGCCGAGTCGTGGAACCCGCTGGGGATCGCCATGATCGGCGGGCTGCTCGTGTCGACGGTCGTCACGCTCGTCCTCGTGCCGGTCCTCTACGGCATCTTTGAGGGACGAAGCGAGAGACAGGGGGTGGAAGCGTGAAGCTGGTCTTCATGACGTACTACGTGGGCATGCACCGGGACGTGCGCGAGATCCTCGATAGCTGTGGCATCGCGAGCTACACGCACTGGGACGAAGTTACGGGTCGGCTGAGCTGCGGGGAGCCGAGGGAGGGCACCGACGTTTGGCCGGGCTACAACACCGCGCTCCAGGCCGTGCTGCGCGATGAGACCGCGGAGAAGCTCACCGCGGCGATACGTGAATACAACGCCGCTCAGCGGGGTGACGAGCGGATCGACGCGTGCTTCCTCGAGGTACACTCTGTCATCAGGGCCGCGGACGAGTTCTCCGACGGCAGCACCGGCCAGTGAGACGGGACGAGCAAGTCCTGGTGCCGCGTGCATGGTACCCGAGAGCGACGGAGGGGGGCCAGAAGCCCCCCTCCGTCTGCATCTGCAAACCCTGTCGGCCGTCCGAGCGGTTCATCTTGCGGAGACGGTCCCGCGTGGTCTACTTGAACGGCTCCGTTCGACACGAAGGGTCGACCTCGCCCGGCTCTTCCGGGTACTCCTCGAACAGGCGCCCCCACGGGCTCTCTCGCTTCCACTTCTCCACGACGGGGACACCGTTCTTCGGATACCAGAACTTGTCGTGGTAGGTCTCGCTCGCGAAGATGAACATTTTGACGATGGGCGTCTGGAAGAGGAGCTTCTGGAAGATCCTGAGCGGCGACCGCCACAGCAGCATGCCGGCTCCTGTGCCGAGATTGACACCCACCTTGAATCCCCACCGCTCGTCGGCCAGTTTGGGCTGGCCCGCGACCTCGATCTCGGCCGGGTTGCCCTGGCCGAGCCCGCGCTCCGTCGCGTGGGCGATGTAGTCGATACTCATCGGATCGAATCCCATCATCTGCGCCGCCACGGCGTCGATTGCCACCTGGTCGGAGGATGCCAGGATCACATCCTTCTGGTGGGGGATGAGAGTCCGCGGACCGGGGCCGCTGCCGGCCGTCGTCCCGTCCATGGTGCAGAAGACCCCCGTGTGGATCTCCTTCTGAATGGCCAGCAAGTCGACGATGGTGTCGTGTATCCACGTGTGGGTCATGTGGCGGTTGACGTTCAGCAGGCCGCCGAAGGCATTTTTGAGCGCGCCGGTGGTGACCGTGTAGCTGTGGGTCTTTACGGTCGGCAGGTGGACGATGTTCTTGCCGAAGAAATAGTCGGGCAGATAGATGCCGTCCGGGAAGACCTTGTCGAGCACCGCCATCTTCGTCTTCGGTGTGTGTTTGACCCACGTCATGTCCTTGGGCTCGAAGTTGTACTTCTTGGGCACGCCGTGTTTCTGCAGGACGGGGCCGAACTTGTTGTAGCGGTCGCCCAGGTCGCAGATGGTCACGACGGTCTTGTTGTGAACATCGACGAGATCCTGGAAGCCGGCCTGCCGCAGGGCCAGTATCGTGCCCTCGAGCTGCCAGGGCGTCGTGTTCGAGCCCGGGTACATCAGGTGCCAGCTGATGTTGTCCTTGAGGATGGTCGTCGTGGACGCGTCCAGCGCGTCCTTCATGTCGGCCAGCTCGCAGAGACGCGCGTAGTCGTCCAGCACTGTCTCCGGGGTTGTTCTCAGGACCGCGACCTTCGACTTCGACACGTGTGTTCTCCGCGTTGGAACCAAGACTGAACGCACACTCCGTATCAGACTATCAGACATGCGCTTTCGTGACAACCGCCTGCAGATGCGATTCCCGCTGTTCGTGGACCGGAAGAACGCCGATTGGTCCCTCAATCACCCGGTTCCGGGCTGTCACGGGACGAGGGCGGGGCTTGACTCTTGCAGGGCGAGGTGCAGAATGAGAAGTGTTGCGCACGGCCTTTCCTCGGCCGCGCGCGTGACTGTAACAGTCGGTACGTGATGGCCTGGCACCGGTCCCTCGGAGCGCCGTCACGTACGGTGAGGCCGACCTCGTGGGCGGGGCGACCGGCCTCGCAGGAGAGGAGGAGGATCGTGACGACAAGAGCGATGTACCTCGTGTGTGCGATTGTCGCGCTCATGCTCGTGCCGTCGGCCGGGCTATGCGGCGACTTCGGCGACGCGCCGGAGGACGGCATTGCCTATCCGTGGCTTGCTGTCGTGGGCACGTTCCCGACGTGTCTCGGAGGCTCCGCAGCCTACGTCTCACACAGCGCGCTCGGCTGGTCCCAGTTCCCGGGCTCGGGCACTCCTCAGGCAGCTTTCGACGTCGAGGCCGACGGGAACGCCGGCCTGTGCGCGGGCGTGACGTTTCCGCTCTACGACCAGGACGAGTGCTACCAGGATGGTGACGCCGGTCTCGGTCTCCCACCGGCGTACACCATCGATAACCTGGGCAACATCGTTCCCTGCACGACGACCGGGTCGCTCGCAGCGGCATGCGCGACGGCCGTCTGGGGCGTCGACATTGACATGTCGATCATGAATACGATGCCCGTGGTCGGGTACTTCAACGCGCTCGCGGACTGGGATCACTCGGGCTCCTGGAGCGGGTCATCGAGCTGTCCCGGTGTGGGCACCGCGTTCGAGCACTTCGCCGTCGACGTTCCGGTGCCCATAGGATACAACGGCACGGTTTCGGGGCTTCCCAACATCATGCCGTTTCTGGTGGGCCCCAACGACCTGCACGTCTGGTTCAGATTCACGGTGAGTGAATCCCAAGTCGGCGCCGGCTGGGACGGTTCAGGTATCTTCGAGGACGGAGAGACCGAGGACTACCTGCTTCTCATAGCGCCCGACAGCCCCGTCAATACGGCGAGCTGGGGCGCTATCAAGGCGCTCTTCCGTCCGTAGCAGCGCACGTCGGCGTACGTCGGCGCCGGGCGGAAGTTCCCCGGTCCGTGCGGGTGCGCGGGCTCAGGCGTGGACCGGCGGGGACAAACGAGAGGCGGCCCGCTTCACGCGGGCCGCCTCTTTCTTCTCTGGTGCCGAAGGGGGGACTCGAACCCCCACAGGGACTAGCCCCACTGCGCCCTGAACGCAGCGCGTCTACCAATTCCACCACTTCGGCATAGTTCAAGCCTCCGAAGTCTAGCCCGCTGCTCGGGCCAAGTCAACCCGAAAGGGGGGTCTGGGGCCCGCCCCGGGTGTTGGGTTTGTAAATCCCAGATCCGCGGGTGTATGATGAAACACAACTGGCCTGAGTCTGCGGCGTCTCCGGCGCCGCAGGGGCGGAGGAGACGGCCGTGCCTGTTCAGGATATCATTGAACTCGGGAACTCCCTCCTGGGGGAGCAGTGCTCGCCGGTCGATGAACCCACGTCGGCGTCCGTTTCAGAACTGGTGAACGATCTCAAGGACACCCTCGAGTACGTCACCAGGGAGCACGGATTCGGGCGAGGCATCGCTGCTCCGCAGATAGGCGCACTGAAGCGTGTGATCTACATCAACTTGAAGCCGGATGGGTTCGAGGGGGCGCTCACGAACCCCGAGATTGCCGACGAGAGCCCGGAGCGGTACGAGATGTGGGACGGCTGCTTCTGCTTCCCGCGTCTACTGGTCCGCGTCACCCGAGCGACCGACGTGCGCGCGGGCTACGTTGACACGGAAGGCAATCCGCAGACGCTCGAAGCGACGGGCGAACTCGCGGCTGTTCTCCAGCATGAGATCGACCATCTCAACGGAGTCCTGGCCGTGGAGAGGGCCGTCTCCTCGAGGGCCTACATGAGCCGCGGAGAGTGGGAACGTCAGGGTAGGCCGTTCTAGAAGAGCGCCGCTGAGATCGATTCCGCTATCGCCCTGCCGAAACGAAGGAGGCCGTTGTCATGCGATGGTTCATGCTCCTGGTGGCGCTGCTTGTCGTGTCGACGGCGTGCGCGCAGCAGGTGCCGGACGCGCCACTGGTTGGAAGCCCGCTCGCGGGCTCCTGGAAGATGGCGGAGATCGCCGTCATCTCGGCGCGCGGTGAGAACAGATACCCTGCTCCGGCCCCGGGGCTCTTCGTCTTCGGCGAGAGCCACTACAGCATGGTCTGGATGCCGCTCACCGAGGTGCCGCCCGACTTCGCAGAGATCTGGAAACCGACCGAAGAGGAGAAGGCGGCCGCGTTCAGCTCGATCGTCGTCAACTCGGGGACCTACACTTACACCGACACTACGGTGACGACAACGCCGACGGTGGCGAAGACGCCGGAGTTCATCGGTGGGTACGCTGTCTATGCGTACAGGGTCGAGGGCGACACGCTCTGGATGGACATGACCGACACCGTCTCTCGAGACGGAGTTCAGGACCCCGGCGTCGGTCTCTTCAGGATGCCGCTCAAGCTCGTGCGCGTGGAGTAGACCGAGCAACGAACCGAGGTTCCGAATGGGTCCCAGGGTCACGACGTCTGATTCACTGGAGTTCCGTCCGCTCACTCCCGAAACCTGGGGGGACTTCGAGCGGCTCTTTGGCAAGAGCGGGGCGTGCGGCGGATGCTGGTGCATGTGGTGGCGGCAGACGCGGCGTGAGTTCGACGAGAAGCACGGTGAGAAGAACCGGCGGGCGATGAAGCGCCTCGTCGACTCGGGTGAGGCGCCGGGCGTTCTGGCCTACGACGACGGCGAGCCGGTGGGATGGTGCTCGGTGGCCCCCCGGGAGAGCTTCGCGTCCCTCAATCGTTCGCCCGTGCTGAAGAGGCTGGACGACGAGCCGGTCTGGTCCATTGTCTGCCTGTTCCTAGCGGGTAGCCACCGGCGGCGGGGTCTGACCACCGCTCTTATCCGCGGGGCCGTAACGCACGTCCGGAAGTCGGGAGGGCGTGTCGTCGAGGCCTATCCCACGCGCCCGAGAGGGAAGAGACTCGAGGCCGTGTCCAGCTTCATGGGAGTTCCGGCCTCCTTCGAGCGGACTGGTTTCGTCGAGTGCGCCCGCCCGTCCGAGGCCAAGGTCGTAATGCGGTACCGCATCAGGTGAACAGATCGGCGGGCTTTCGCAGTGCTCTCGTACGCAAGCCGTGAACCTGGATCAAGGGAGGCAATTCATGCGCGTTCTGTGTTCGATGAGTCTGGCGATGACCATTCTCGTGACGCTGGCGCTGTCGCCGGCCGTGGCGGGGATGGGTGTTGGTATCGTCGCCGGAGAACCCTCGGGGTTCTCGTTCAAGTGGTGGGGCGACGGAGGCACGGCGGTGGACGCCGTGACCGGATGGTCTCTCGACGATGGCAACTTCTACGCGCACTGCGACTACCTGTGGCACCGCGTGATCGAGGACACGGAGATCGGTGGCAGTGTCCCGCTCTACTACGGCATTGGGGCGAGGCTCCTGCTGCGCGACGACGATGACTCGAAGATCGGGGTGCGCATTCCCATAGGGCTCGACTACCTGTTCGACAACGGGCGCTTCGACGTCTTCGTGGAGATCGCCCCTATCTTCAATTTTGTGCCCGAAACCGAATTCGATGTGAGCGCTGGTGTGGGGGCGAGGTTCTACTTCTGACGGGCTCCATGGAGTCCCGCGAGTGAATAGCAGACTTCCCGATTTCAAAGTTGCGGCCGAGCTGTCGCAGCGGCGCCTGGGGCCGGACGGCGCCTGACCCCACGCGACCCCACGAGGAAACACCGCAACCGACCCCACGGAGGGAAACCGCGCGGCCCCACGGAGGAGCAAGAATGGACCTCTTTGATCTGATGATGAAGCGAAGGTCGGTCAGAAATTTCGAGGACCGCCCAGTGCCGCCCGACGTTGTCGACCGGCTTCTCGACGCGGCCAACAGCGCTCCGTCGGGCGGGAACATCCAGCCCCTGTCGATCGTGGTGGTGCAGGAGTCCGAGGCGAGGGTGGAACTCGCCGAGATGGTCGGTGGTCAGCCGTGGGTGAAGAACGCGCCGGTGTCGTTGGTCTTCTGCATCGACTTCTTTCGGGTCAAGAGATGGGCGTCGATGTTCGATGTCGAATTCCTCGGCGAGCAGGCGCTGGGCTCGTTCCTCATCGCATACGCCGATGTGATGTGCGCCGCGCAGAGCGTCGTCGTGCTCGCGGAGAGTGAGGGGCTCGGTTCCGTCTACGTGGGAACGATCCAGTCGAGCATAGAAACGGCGAGGAATTATTTCGGAATGCCGGAGTACGTGCTGCCGGTGATGGTGCTGTCGCTCGGCTACCCGAGATCGATCCCGACCACCATCCCGAAGCTCGACCGCGACGTCGTGGTGCACCGGGAGCGGTACCGCGTGCTATCGGACGATGAAGTAGGCGCCGCGTTCGAGTCGAAGTACGGGAACATCGACGACAGCGTCGACGCGTATCTGGAGCGGGCGTACGTAGAGGTGGTCGAGGCCGACAGGCAGGATGACCTGGGGTGGGTGGAGAGCACCAGGGAGAGGATGAAGAAGCTCGGCATCAAGAGCAACGCCGAGTTCCTCTTCAACCTCAGGTATCCTCAGAAGATGATGGTCGGAATGAACTCCCGATTGATGAGCGCGCTCAAGAAGGCAGGGTTCGATCTTGCCGGGCTCAGCCCGGAGGAGCCGGAGGAAGCCTCGGTCAGACACTATTGACACATTGTGTGGTCTGTGTTAGAATCAGTACTGGGAGACATCGTCCCGGCAGTGGCAGGCGCGCTTCCAGTTTCAGGGGGGACAGACGGCGGAGGTCCGCCGTCTCACTACGGCCGGCCAACGCCCGATACACGGAGCGACCACACAGCCGACAGAAGGAAGAAGAGACATCCTGTTGTCACAGCCGCGTTGGCTCAGCTCCTTCTCGTGACTTGGCCGGCCAGTATCATTCTCTCGGGGGACGGCCCGCGGCAGTCCGGTAGCAGACCGGAGCCCGGCAGGACTTCGAGTTCTGGAGCCGCTGTCATGAACGGCGGCGCTCGAGGAGGTCGGATCGCCAGCAGGCTGGCGGGGCTCGACTGCACCGAGCTTGGTGAGAGGGCGGGGGATGACCCCCGCCCTCCGCCACGTACAAGCGCGGTGGGCCATTCCGTACCCCGGCGCACCGCTGGAGCACCCCTGAGGCGCACCGGCGCGAGACCCCCCGAATCGCCTTGCTCACGCGCACGCGGCTCTGCTAGCATCCCCATGTAGCGGCCCTGCAGCCTGTTGGCCCGTCAGCCTGCTGACCCGGCCGTCCGCCTGCCAGGCCGCATTTCAGGAAGCTGTAACTCCCCATCAGGCCCCAGGCTAGAGGGACACGCCCGGCTCGCCGGGCGCCAGACGGGAGCGGCGCCAGTGAGCGGCGATGTCAAGATCCTCGCGAAGAACAAGCGAGCCCGGCACGACTATCATGTCGTCGACTCCATGGAGGCCGGCGTCGTGCTCAAGGGCACGGAAGTCAAGTCGGTGCGCCTCGGCAAGGTGCAGCTGGTCGACAGCTACGTCAGGATCGAGGACGGGGAGCTGTTTCTTCACAGCGCTCACATCAGTCCCTACGAGCAGGGCAATCGCTTCAACGTCGATCCCAGGCGTCGCCGCAAGCTTCTCGCCCACAGGACCGAGATACACCGCCTGCACCGCCAGGTGCTGGAGAAAGGGATGACGCTCATCCCGCTCGCGGTCTACCTCAAGCGGGGGAGAGTGAAGATAGAAGTGGGGATCTGCCGCGGCAAGAAGACCTACGACAAGCGCCAGACGCTCCGCGAGAAGGACGCCGATCGCGAGGTGGAGCGGGAGCTCAAGCACCGCGGGCGCGACGGCGAGGAACGGGAATGAGATCTGTACCGCGCACAGCCGCAGTGGCCTCTGTCGCCGTCGCGTTCGTGCTCCTCCTGAGCGCGCTCGCCATCGGCGACGTGTTCCTGATGGAGTTCGAGGACGGTCGAACCGGTCTCGTTGAGACTGCGAGAATCGACGGCGCCTGGTACTTCAGACTGGCCGATGTCGCCAGGGCCGTCGGGGCGTCACGCCACTGGAATCCCCGGACGTCGAAGATGTCGCTGGCCGTCGGCATCCACAGGATGTCGATGGCGTCTGACAGCCAGTTCGTCTCGCTGGACGGCGAGGCCATCAACGTGCACAGGTCGGTCACCCTGAGGAACGGTGAATACTGGGTGCCGGCGCGCTTCCTGACGTACGCCCTCGGACTTGCCGTGAATTCGGCGATAGAGGTGGACGAGGCCCGCTCCTCGATCTCGGTCGTGAAGCTCGGGGCGCTCGTCATGTCCGTGGACCTCGAGGAAAGACCCGAAGGGACGGCGGCCGTCATCGCCCTGAACGACAAGGCGGAGTTCGCCATCAGCAGCAGAGAGCGGGGTCGAGTGGACTTCTTCCTTCCCGGTGCCGCTCTTCTGGATTCGCTCGACGTTCTCAAGGGCGTCGGACTCGTATCGTCAGTTACAATGGAGGAGTCCGAGGCTGGAGTGAATGCCGTCGTGCGCGTTGCGCCGTCGGCGACGGCGTACGACGCGCAGATGCACACGAAGCCTCCCAGACTTGAGATCGTCGTGGTGGCGGAGCGCGAGCAGTCGATTCCGTTGCCGTTGCTCAAGGGCACGAAGGACCTTCTGAGCTCGAGCCCGTTCGATGCCCTGGACGACGGTGTCGCGACGGTCATGATAGACCCGGGACACGGCGGCACGGACAGCGGCGCCGTGGGGCGGTCGGGTCTCGTGGAGAAGGACGTGGCGCTCGCGATCGCCGATGAGGTGGCGCGGCATCTGCGCCGGGAGGGCTTCTACGTGTTCATGACCCGAAGCTCGGATTCCCGTGTGCCGCTGAGGCGGCGGGCGGAGATCGCGAACCTGGCGGGGGCCGACATCTTCGTCAGCGTTCACTGCGGAGCGTGGCACTCCGGGGGCGCCAGTGGTTTTCGAGTGTCTTACTACGTCCCAACGCGGGGCACCGCCGTCGACAAGAACAACGCAGGAGCGAGAGGGCTCCGCCGCGGGTCACGCGACGCCCGACGCCGCGGGGCGGGGGACCTGCTGTGGGGCGCTCCGCAGGAGAGCCGGACCGGCGACAGCAGAGCGCTGGCACGGGCCGTGCGCGGGCACA
This sequence comes from Candidatus Eiseniibacteriota bacterium, assembly GCA_043819135.1. Lineage (GTDB taxonomy): Bacteria > Joyebacterota > Joyebacteria > Joyebacterales > Joyebacteraceae > JALGZG01. The sequence goes on from JBDRFG010000088.1 coordinate 53,038, forward strand.
TGTCCCGAGTTCTGCCCAACTACGATCGAGGTGTGGGTAGCGCGGACCTCGCTGTCCTGGCCGGCTGCGCCATGCCCGCTATCCTCGTGGAGACGGCGTTCATCACGAACGCCTCCGACGCAGCGCTTCTGGCCGACGAGGGTTTCCGGGAGACCGTGGCGCGGGCCATCGCTCTCGGTGTGACCGAATACAGCGATTGGTCCGAGGGGAGGAACCAGTGAATCTCATGCGCGCCAAGTTGATTGCTCTGGCAGTCGTTCTGGCCGCCATCGCGGTCGTCGTGACGCTGTGTATGAAGGAACCCGACGAGCGACTTCCTGGTGAGGGAGCGGCCGTGGAAGAGCTTGGAGAGGGCGTTCAGTCCGTACGACTCGTGTTCGCGAGCAGAGCCGCGGGCCGCACGATCGAGGAGCGCAGAGAGATCGTCGTCATGGAAGATCCCGCCAGCCGCGCGCGCAGGATCATGGAGGAACTGGCCGCCGGTCCGACCGGAGACGACGCCGACGGGACGATACCCGTGGGCACCCGTGTTCTGTCGGTGTTCTTCGACGGGACGGGAGGGGCCTTCGTCGACTTCAGCGGGGAGCTGGTCGACAATCATCCTGGCGGCTCGGCCGGCGAGCTCTTCACCATTCGATCCATTGTGAAGACGCTGGCCTTGAACTTCCCCGACGTAGATCGCGTGAGTATTCTGGTCGCGGGCGGCGAGGTCGAGACCATAGCGGGACACATCGACGCGAGCGCTCCGTTTCCCGTTGAGCAGTACCGCTGAAGCCTGGCGGCCCGGTCCACACGATGCACAAGCCGTGCAACAGGAGAGCAAGCAGTGAGCGACGCTACGTCCAGTCCGATAGGTGTGTTCGACTCCGGCATAGGCGGCCTGACCGTCGTGGCCGAGTTGATGCGGCATCTTCCGAACGAGGAGATCGTCTACTTCGGCGACACGGCGCGGCTGCCGTACGGACCGAAGTCGAACGAAACGGTGACGCAGTTCTCAATACAGGACGCGGAGTTCCTGCTGGGGCACGGCGTCAAGTACATCGTGGTCGCATGCAACACGGCATCCTCCATTGCGATCGACGTCCTGACATCACGTTTTGACGTGCCGGTCATCGGCGTGATAGCACCCGGCGCGCTAGCGGCCGTGTCGTCTACCCTGACGGGCAGGGTCGGTGTGATCGGAACGGAGGGAACCATCGCAAGCGGCGCGTACAGACGCGCGATCGAGAAACTCGACAGGGACATTGAGGTCGTCGAGACCAGCTGCCCGCTCTTCGTTCCGCTGGCCGAGGAAGGCTGGACCGATCGAGAGGTTACTCTGGTGATCGCGCATGAGTATCTGACCCCCCTGCGGGACGCCGCCGTCGACGTTGTCGTTCTGGGTTGCACGCACTATCCCATCCTGAAGAACACGATCGCGAAGGTCTTCGGACCTTCCGTCAAGCTGATCGATTCGGCGGAGGAGACGGCCAAGGAAGTGGCCGAGCGTCTGGAAGACCTTGAGCTCGCGCGGACGGACGGGACGGCTCCGGTCCACAAGTTCTTCGTCAGCGACGTCCCTCACCGCTTCCGCGAACAGGCCGAGCGTTTCCTCGGCGCGCCGCTGACGGGCGTGAGCGTCGTCACGGTCGACGAAACGACCTGCTCCGGAGCGTGCCCCGACGGTCTCAACGACTCAGGCAGGTGATCTCAGCGCGGCGCGCACGCAGCGGGACGGTGACAAGATGAGACGCGTGGTTCTTGCTACTCGCAACGCCCACAAGATAGAAGAACTCTCGGCCATGCTGACGGGGCTTCCTATCGAGGTCCTGTCGTTCGCCGACTTTCCCGATCTGCCGGAGGTCGTGGAGGACGGGACGACCCTCGAGGCGAACGCCGTCAAGAAGGCGGAGCGTGTGGCCGCGTTCACCGGGCTGCCCTCTCTTGCGGACGACACGGGCCTCGAAGTGAAGGCGCTGGGAGGGGCTCCGGGCGTGCACTCGGCGCGCTACGCCGGCGAGAGCGCGACGGGCGCTGCGAACAACGCGAAACTCCTTGCCGAGCTGGCAGGGATCGCGGGCGGCGAGCGGGCGGCGGCATTCAGGTGCGTGGTCGCGCTGGCGGCGCCGGGCGACGAGACACGCACCGTCGAGGGGGCTACTCACGGGGTGATCCTGGAGGCGCCACGAGGTGAGGGAGGATTCGGGTACGATCCGCTTTTCCTGCCCGACGGACATGCCCGCTCCTACGCCGAGATGACCTCTGCGGAGAAGAACACCGTAAGTCACCGGGGGAAGGCAATTAAGAGAGCATCTGCGCTCCTACGCAGCCTTGTCAAGGAGCAGTAGCGGGTGGAGCCTCTCCGCGGTCCACCTCACATATTCAGCCCCACGTAACCGCATGATACACATTCAGTTAGCAGAAACGACACCCCGTCGCGGTTCAATCTTGCGAGCGCCCGGGACGCGTGTTAGACTATGTTACTGACATCTCTGAAGCGCTCCCCTGAGGACACCGATTGGCCGACTTGGCTTTCTCCGAAAGCTAAGTCTCCCACGTGGCCGCGGGCCTCCCATTGGGCCGCGGCCACGCATATTTCCGGCCTGGCTCGTTCGGCTACCCTGAGAACCCAAGTCTTGCTTGCGGAATCTAAATCGTTGTAGGGTGCGACACTACACAGCCGGCGCGAATACGGTCGCAGCTTGGTGGCGTCCTGAGCCGGCGCCGTCAGCGTTACTGTCCAGCTTGTGCGACCCATAGCTGTTGTAGATAAGGAGGCGGTCCTTGGTTCGAGTAACGACCGGTATACTCCTGCTTGCGCTTCTTGCGTGCCCGCTCGTGTCGGACTCAAACGCGAGCCAGTCGCTCGACGGGACTCTCGAGGGCTACCTCAGTCTGGCTCAGAACTCGAGCCCGGCGATAGCAGCTGCGAGCGCGCGTTACGACGCGGCCCGTGCGAAAGTCAACCGGGCCGGCGGCCTGCCCGATCCGGTGGTGAGCTACGGCCACTACTTCGAGGAGGTGGAGACCCGAGTGGGTCCGCAGGTCTACAGGCTGGGCGTGCGCCAGAAACTGCCGTGGTTCGGGAAGCTGTCGCTGGCGGAGGGGGCGGCGAGCGAGCGGGCAGCGGCGGAGTCTGAGCGCTTGCGCGCCGCGCGCCTCGATGTTGCGATGTCGGTGACGCGGGCGTTCGCGGAGTACGCCTACCTGGGTCGCGCCATCGAGGTCACCGAGGAGCGACTGTCGCTGCTTGGCGCTCTTGAGGCGGTCGTGCGGTCGAGCTACTCAAGCGGCAGCGACTCCTACGGTGACGTTATGAAGGCGCAGATCGGGCTGGCGAGGGCCGAGGACTCTTTGGCCTCTCTTCTTGCAAGGAGGAGAGCATCATCGTCCCGACTTTCTGCGGCCGTGGGTGTGCGTGATGAGGGCGAGTTGCCGCTGCCCGACATGATCCCGGACGCGGTGCATCCGCAGGGATCGCTGGAGGCGGCCTTGTTCGAGGAGCAGAGCCCGGAGCTGCTCTCGCTGCGTCATGAGACGGAGGCGGCACGATACGAGCAACGGCTGGCGCGGCGGGCCTATTTTCCGGACCTGACCGTAGGCGTTGACTACATCGCCACGGACGACGCATTGATGCCAGTCGAGGACAGCGGGAAGGACCCTCTGATAGGCGTCGCTTCGATCAGCTTCCCGCTCTGGTTCGGGAAGCATGCGGCCGGCGTCAGGCAGGCCGACTCGGCGCTGGACGCAAGAGAACGCATGACGGAGCAGCGAACCATCGAACTCGTCGCGGAGCTTCGGATGTTGGAATTCGAGCTGGATGACGCGGTGCGGCGAGTGGCGCTGTACGCGGAACGGCTGGTTCCGGCGGGGGAGCAATCGGTTGCCGCAACGGACGCGGCGTACCGCGCCGGGACGGCCGACTTCGACGCGCTCGTGGTCGCGCACGAAGCGGCGCTCGAGTTCGAACTTGCACTCGCGCGGTCGCGTGCGGATGCGCTCACTGCCGCGGCCGAGCTCGTCAGGCTGACGGGGTCGGACTACTAGGTCGGACACTCCCGGGAACGACCGAGGGAGAGGAGAGACAGCAATGCACGGAAGCCGCGGCAAGGAGCGGACCGACAGACGGGAGAAGCGCGAGGCGCTGCTATTCGGGGTTCTCCTGCTCGTGGCAGTCTTCGCGGTGTCCTGCGGAGGCGACCGCGAGCTCCCGGACGGACACGCGCACGACCAGACGGAGGCTTCTGTCTGGACCTGCTCGATGCATCCTCAGGTTCGCAGCGACGGTCCCGGGGACTGTCCGATATGCGGCATGGATCTGATCCCGGTGGAGGACGACGGCCGGGCCGAGGAAGCGGGCGAGCGCGTTCTGTCAGTGTCCGAGGCCGGACGGAAGCTCATGGATATCGAGACGGCGCCCGTGATGAGAATGAGCGTCGAGGTGGATGTGGGGTTGGTGGGGAAGGTGACCTACGACGAGGGGCGCGTGTCGCGGATAGCGGCCTGGGTGCCCGGGAGAGTCGAGAGACTCCACGTGGACTACGTCGGGTATGAGGTGAGAGCGGGCGAGCCCATGGTCGAGCTGTATGGCCCCGAGCTCCTGGCGGCACAGCAGGAACTCCTGCAGTCGATCGGCGCCCATCGCGACGCGGTGGCCGCCGGCAAGCCCCGCCTCATCGAATCGACGCGCCAGGTGCTTGAGGCAGTGCGCGAACGGCTTCGCCTGTGGGGTCTCTCGGAGGCTCAGGTCACCGAGATCGAGAGCCGCGGTGTGGCGGCGCCACGCGTGACGATCGAGTCTCCGGCAGGCGGCACCGTGGTCGAGAAGAGCGTCACGGAAGGCTCATACGTCTCCACGGGGCAGATGCTCTTCACGATAGCCGACTTGTCGGTTGTCTGGGTCGAGCTCTCGGCCTACGAATCCGACCTGCCCTGGCTGTCGGAGGGGCAGCCCGTCGAGTTTGAGACCACGGCCTTTCCGGGACGGACGTTCGCCGGGAAACTGTCCTTCGTGGAGCCGGTTGTGGACCCGGTCACAAGGACGGTGACGGTGAGGGCAGAGGTCCCGAACGGCGACCGGGCGCTCATGCCCGACATGTTCGTCCGCGCGACCGCGCGCTCGGCGCACCACGCGCACGGCGAGAAGGTGCCTCTGGTCATCCCGGCGACCGCGCCGCTCCTTACCGGCGAGCGGGCAGTCGTCTACGTTGAGCTCAGCGGCGCCGACGCTCCCACCTTCGAGGGGCGCGAGGTCGTGCTCGGACCGAGAGCCGGCGACTACTACATCGTCGTCTCGGGTCTTCATGAAGGAGAGCGCGTCGTGTCCGAAGGCGCGTTCAAGATCGACAGCGCGCTACAGATACGGGCGAAGCCCAGCATGATGAGCCCGGAAGCAGACGCGAAACCGGCGCCTGTGACGGGGCACGCCGGGCACTAGCAGCGGCATCCACGGGAGCGGAATGGCTCGGGAAAATGGGACCAACCACATCGAGGAATCGCCCGCGCTCGGCGCTATGATAGGCTTCTTCCTGAGGAACAAGCCCATCGTGGCGCTCATCGTCGTGCTGGTCGTGGCATGGGGACTCATGGTCGCCCCGTTCGACTGGAACCTGGGCGGGCTGCCTCGGGACCCGGTGCCCGTAGACGCGATCCCGGACATCGGTGAGAACCAGCAGATCGTCTTCACCGAATGGATGGGCAGGTCGCCTCAGGATGTCGAGGACCAGATAACCTACCCGTTGACCGTGTCGCTCCTGGGAATGCCGGGCGTCAGGACGGTCCGCAGCTACTCCTTCTTCGGCTTCTCGTCCATATACGTCATCTTCGAGGACAACATCGACTTCTACTGGTCCAGAAGTCGTGTCCTCGAGAAACTCGCCAGCCTTCCGCCGAACACCCTTCCTGAAGAAGTCCGGCCGATGCTCGGCCCTGACGCGACGGCGCTCGGCCAGGTGTTCTGGTACACGCTGGAGGGCCGCGACGCCCAGGGCAATCCGGCAGGCGGCTGGGATCCGCAGGAGCTCCGGTCGATCCAGGACTGGTACGTCCGCTACGCGCTGATGTCGGCGGAGGGCGTCTCCGAGGTGGCCTCCATCGGGGGGTTCGTGCGGGAGTACCAGATAGACGTTGACCCCTACGCGCTCCGCGCGCACGGCGTGACGCTCGAGCAGGTAGTCGATGCCGTGAGGATGTCGAACATAGACGTGGGCGCCAGGACGATAGAGGTCAACCGTGTCGAGTACATCGTGCGCGGGCTTGGCTTCATCGAGAGCATCGAGGACATCGAGAGCATCGTTGTTGCGGCCGCGGACGGCGTCCCCCTGAAACTCAGTGAGATAGCGACGGTTCAGCGGGGGCCGGCCGCGCGGCGCGGCGCGCTCGACAAGAACGGGGCCGAGGCCGTGGGCGGTGTCGTCGTCGTGCGCCACGGGTACAACTCTCTGGCCGCCATCGACCACGTGCGGGAAAAGATAGACGAGATCAGCGCGGGCCTTCCCCGGAAGACACTGGAAGACGGTACTATCTCGCAGGTGGCCGTCGTCCCGTTCTACGATCGCACGGCGCTGATTTACGAGACGTTGGGTACTCTCAACGCCGCGCTGTCTCTCGAGATTCTCGTCACGATCATCGTGGTCATCGTCATGGTCATGCACTTCGGCGGCGCGATGATGATCTCCGGGGTGCTGCCGCTCGTCGTACTGATGTGCTTCATCGGAATGAAGACCTTCAAGGTCGACGCCAACATCGTTGCGCTGTCCGGGATCGCCATCGCCGTCGGCACCATCGTCGACATGGGCATCATCCTCACGGAGAACATACTGAGGCATCTGCGCGACGCTGATCCCTCTGAGAGCAGGCTCGATGTCGTTCAGCGCGGGGCCTCGGAGGTCAGCGGCGCCGTGCTCACCGCCATATCGACGACGGTGGTCAGTTTTCTTCCCGTGTTCGCCATGACCGGCGCCGAGGGCAAGCTCTTCAGGCCGCTCGCGTACACCAAGACGTTCGCTCTCGCGAGTTCCGTGCTGGTTGCTCTGATCGTTCTGCCTCCGCTGGCGCATCTGGTGCTGAGGAAGCACGGGGAGAAACGCCTCGAGGGGCGGCCGCGCTCGCGCGACGTAGCGCACGCTCTCCTTCTGGCAGCGGGTGTGGCACTCGTCGTCGTGACCACGTGGTGGGCGGGTCTCATCGTGGCGCTTCTGGGGCTCAGGCACTTCGTGGCCGCGCCGCTCGCCCGCCGCGGAGTGGTTCTGCCCGAGATCACCCCGCTCGTGCTCGTGGGACTTCTGGTCGTTCTCACGTTGACGCGCAACTGGATGCCGCTGGGTCTGGGTCGGGCGTTCTTACCGAATTTCCTCTTCGTCGCCCTGATGCTGGGCGCGCTGCTGGCGTTCTTCAAGCTGTTCGCTGGTGCCTATCCGCGCATGCTCGGGTGGTGTCTCGACAACAAGAAGAAGTTCATCGCCATCCCGATCACGGTGGTTCTCCTGGGTGGACTCATCTGGTTCGGTTTCGGCGCTGTCTTTGGTTTCATACCGCTCGGGCTGGATGGTCTGGGCGTTCCCGAGAACAGCGTCCGTTCGAGCGCTCTCTGGTCGGGCCCGGCGCACGCCTTCCCCGGTCTCGGCCGGGAATTTATGCCTCCGCTCGACGAGGGTTCGTTCCTCTGGATGCCGACCACGATGCCGCACGCCTCGATCGGTGAGGCGCTGGACGTGCTTCAGAAGCAGGACATGGCGTTCGGTACCATCCCCGAGGTCGAAAGCGTCGTCGGCAAGATAGGCCGCGTCGACAGCCCGCTGGACCCCGCGCCCATCTCGATGATCGAGACGGTCATCAACTACAAGTCCGAGTACGCCTCCGACGAGCGGGGACGCGCCCTGCTCTTCCGCTATGACCGGGAGACGGGCGAGTACCCGCGAGACGAGTTCGGGGATCTGATCCCCGACAGGCGCGGGCGGCCCTACCGGCAGTGGCGTCCCGAGATCGAGAGCCCCGACGACATATGGGACGAGATCGTGAAGGCGGGACGCATCCCGGGCACGACATCGGCGCCGAAGCTGCAGCCGATAGAGACCAGGCTCGTGATGCTTCAGAGCGGCATGCGCGCGCCCATGGGTGTGAAGGTGAGGGGCCCCGATCTCGAGACAATCGAAAAGGTCGCGCTCGACATAGAGACGCTGCTCAAAGAGGTTCCCTCCGTCGATTCGGGATCGGTCCTCGCGGACAGAATAGTGGGGAAGCCCTACATCGAGATCGACATCGACAGGGACGCCATCGCCAGGTACGGCCTGCACATGAAGAGCGTACAGGATGTCGTTGAGACCGCCGTAGGCGGGCGCCAGGTGACGACGACGGTCGAGGGAAGAGAACGCTACCCCGTCCGCGTGCGTTACGCCCGCGAGCTCAGGGACAGCATCGAGTCGCTCGGCGACGTGCTGGTGGCCGCCCCAGGCGGCGCGCAGGTACCGCTGAGAGAACTCTCGGAAATTCGCTACGTCCGCGGACCGCAGGCCATCAAGAGCGAGGACACGGCGCTCGTGGGGTACGTGACGTTCGGGAGCCGGCCGGGCTTCCCGGAGGTCGACGTGGTCGAGATGTGCGGGGCCTACCTTGATGAGATGCGTGAGTCCGGCCGGTTCAACGTGCCGGAAGGTGTGAGCTACCGGTTCGCCGGCAGCTACGAGAACCAGGTCCGGGCCCAGAAGAAACTGGCGGTGGTGCTGCCGCTGGCCCTCCTCATCATATTCATGATCCTGTACCTTCAGTTCAAGTCGATCGCCACCTCGTTGATCGTCTTCTCCGGCATCGCCGTTGCCTGGGCGGGAGGGTTCATCCTGCTCTGGCTCTACGGCAAGCCGTGGTTCCTCGATTTCAGCGTCATGGGCGCGAGCACGCGCGACCTCTTCCAGATCCATCCCGTGAACCTGTCGGTCGCCGTGTGGGTCGGGTTCCTCGCGCTCTTCGGGATCGCGTCCGACGACGGTGTCGTGCAGGCCACCTACCTGGACCAGGCGTGCGCGTCCCGGAAGATGTCCTCCGTGCGAGACGTCAGGCAGGCGGTCATAGAAGGCGCGTCGCGCCGCATCCGGCCGTGCCTCATGACGAGCGCTACCACCATTCTGGCGCTCCTCCCGGTTCTCACCTCCGTCGGCCGGGGCTCTGACGTAATGGTGCCCATGGCCATCCCTTCCTTCGGCGGCATGCTCGTCGTCCTCCTGTCTGTCTTCGTTACCCCGGTGCTCTACAGCTGGGTGAGGGAGAGGCGCGAGCAGCGGTGATCCAGGTAGCTGCTGCGTGTTGTTGAGGAGTCCTTGTGTGAGGCGGGCATCCGGCGCTTGACTTCTCTGCCAATGCCGAATATCATACTTGTTTGACTAGCAGCCGCACGGGGCGTGGCGCAGCCCGGTTAGCGCGCCTGCTTTGGGAGCAGGAAGTCGGAGGTTCAAATCCTCTCGCCCCGACCAGGACGCGCCTGTAGCTCAGCTGGATAGAGCAACGGACTTCTAATCCGTAGGTCGCTGGTTCAAGTCCAGCCAGGCGTACCAGAAGAACGGTGGAAGTAGCTCAGT
>JBDRFG010000089.1:0-2310 GCA_043819135.1 Candidatus Eiseniibacteriota bacterium
CCAGAAGGAGAGATCACCCAGGGGCTCCACGAGCCTGCCGGTGGGGCCGACGTCGCCCGCTACGAGCGTCTCGGGACCCGCGGCACGCCTGGCCAGTTCGGCTCCCCTCGCGTTCAGCTCGCGCGCGCGCCCGGCGAGTCCCACCGACGAGAGCTTGAGCGAGCTTCCCCCGAACGTGTTCGTGCAGATGACGTCCGAGAGCGGGGCGTACGCCCTGTGAACCGTAACGACGGCGTCCGCGTGCTCCGCGTTCAGGAGCTCGGGCACGAGGTGGCCGGGGACGGCCTCCTGCAGCATCGTGCCTAGCGCGCCCTCGAAGACGAGGACGCGTCCGTCCGCGAACTGCCTGAGGTCGGAAGCCGTCATGTCGTCCGTCCCTCCGGAAGAAGACCCGCCTCCTCCACGACGCGGGGGGTAATGCTCTCCCACATCACGGGCATGAGATGCACTCCGGCAACGCCGTCGACGTCGCGGACCTCCGCGATGAGCTCGCACGCGGCGCGCACGCCCTCCTCGGCGGGGTCGGAGGCGCTGCGAAGCCTCTCGATGAGCGCCTCGGGCACGATCATGCCGGAGACGTTGTCGCGCATGTACTCGAGAGCCTTGTGCGATCTCGTGGGCAGGATCCCGACCAGGATCTTCACCCTCTCGTGCAGACCGAGGTCGCGGACACCGGCCATCCACCGCCTGAGGCGGGCAACGTCGAACACGGCCTGGGTCTGGATGAAGTCGGCGCCGGCCGCCACCTTCTTGGCGACGCGTATGAGCCGTAGCCCCATGGGCTCCGCGAACGGGTTGGCCGCGCCGCCGAGCAGGACGTCGGGCGGCCTCTTGATCTCCTCCCCGTTCATGAAGCGCCCGTCGCGCATCCCGCGCGCCGCGTCGATGAGCTGAATGGAGTCGAGGTCGTAGACGGGCTTCGCGTCGGGCTGGTTGCCCATGACCATGTGGTCGCCGGTCAGGAGGAGAAGACTCCGCACGCCCAGAGCCGCGGCCCCGATGATGTCGCTCTGAAGCCCGAGACGGTTCCTGTCGCGGCAGGTCATCTGGACTACGGGGTCGATACCCTCATCGAGCAGGAGCCTCGCGGCCGCGATAGACGACATGCGAACGACGCCGCTCTGGTTGTCGGTCGTGTTGACCGCGTCGACGAAGCCTCTGAAGTGCGCGGCCTTCTTCCTGACCGCGTCGGCGGACGCGCCCAGGGGCGGGCCGAGCTCGCCGGTCACGATGAAACGGCCGCTGTCTATGGCGTTCCTCAGGGTCCGCAACGGATCGTCCCTTTCACCTTCGAGGTGTGCACGAGGGGAGTCAAACCCGCCATGGCGATCCCCGCACACACTCGCTCAGGGCTCGGTCTCGTCCCTGGCGCGGCGCGCTCTTCGTCAGGGCTCGGTCTCGCTCCCGGCGCGGCGGGCGGTGTGCGCGTCCATGCGGTCGGCGACCGGCCCCATCCTGAACGCGGGCCCCTCTTCCCTGCCGCGGAAGACGTTAAGCCACGCGGGGCTGTGCTCGAGACTCCACTGGTGGGGGTCGAGACGCACGGTCAGGAAGGGCACGCGCCGGAGCGCCCGGGAGCGCTGGTGGATCAGGTACCAGATGCAGCGTCGCTCGGGGTACACCTCGCAGAACCCGCCGGGTCTCGTCCCTCCGCAGGCTCCGTTCCTGAGTCTCTTGGGACAGCGCTGCGAGCACACGAAGGCCGTGTGCGACAGCGCGCACTCGCCGCACCTCTGGCACCGGTAGAGCGGCACCTTGACGACGTTCTCTATGACGAGGCCGACAGCCGAGAGGAACCTCTCGAGCGTCGGCCTCGCCGTCAGGAACTCATCGATTCGCGTGCTCAGTCGCGAGACGTCGCGCTCAGTCATGCGGAGTGCGCCCCGGCTTCAGTCGTGCGGACCACGCCCCGGCTCTGCCCTGGTGTCCGGCAGCGGGAGCTACTCACCCGCGTCCAGTCCGAGCTTCTCGAGCTCCTCCGCGGACATCTCGTAGCAGTGCTCGGGCCTCGGGAAGTCCTTCGACTTCACGTCTGCTATGTACTGCCTGAACGCGCCGTCCAGAATTTCGGTCAGGTCGACGTACTTCCGGACGAACTTCGGCCTGAACGCGGCGAAGTAGCCGATCATGTCGTGCACGATGACGAGCTGGCCGTCCGCGTCGGGGCCCGCGCCCAGGCTCATGCAGATGACGTCCACGGCCTCGTGGATGAGCGTCATCGTCGCGGGCGGGACGCACTCGACGAGCATGCCCCACACGCCCGCCTCCTCCAGCGCGACGGCGTCCTCGACGAGCTTCTTGGCGGCATCG